>CANKJN010000059.1 GCA_947482345.1 Spartobacteria bacterium | reverse complement strand
GGGGCGGCGCGACTTGAGCTGCCGCTCCTGCACCAGGAACATGAGTCCCGCCACGCAGGCGAGGCCGAAGGCGCCGAATGCCACCAGCGAGAGGGCCGCATGGGCCTCGACCCACGGATTGGGGCGCAGGAAGACAGGACGGACCTCGCGCGGCAGAAGAAGCGCCGCGATCTGGAGCAGCAGCAGGAGCGGTGCGGTGAAGGCCCCCATGAGGGAGAGGCGGTAGGCGGGCCCGATGACCAGATAGATCAGGGCGATCGACCAGGAGAGGAAGACGAGCGTCTCGGAGAGATTCCCGATCGGGCAGGAATGCTCCGCCGCGCCCCGCATGGAGAGATACCATCCCTGGGCCGCGGCACCGAGGGCCACGGCAAGGACATTGAACCGGCCCGGATGAAACCGTCCCGACCCGAGGACGAAAAGCGTGTGGCCGAACCCGAAGAGGTAGCAGAGGGTTGCGGCAAGCAGGGCGAGGCGTTCCATGGATCCCTCCCGGATGATCAGCTAGGATCGAGGTCCCGAGCGCCCTTCCGCTCGACCAGGGCGTAGGCGTTGTGGTTGTGGATCGACTCGAAGTTCTCCGCCTCCACGCGGTACCAGAGGATGTTGGGATCCTTCTCGGAGAGGGCGGCGACATTGCGGACGAGATCCTCCACGAAGACGGGGTTGGCGTAGGCGCGCTCGGTCACGAACTTCTCATCGGGGCGCTTGAGCAGGCTGTAGAGCTCGGAGCTGGCCGAGTCCTCCACCAGCCGGATCATCTCCTCGATCCACATCGGCTTGGCGCAGCGCACCGAGTAGGTCACGTGACCGCGCTGATTGTGCGCGCCCGACTCGCTGATTGCCTTGGAGCAGGGACAGAGGGTCGTGACAGGGACGACCACGGTGACGACGAAGTCGGCCTTTCCCTTCGGTCCGCCCGCAAGCGTGGCGCTGAAGCGCACGGTGTAGTCGAGCAGGCCCACGGCACCCGTGACGGGGGCAGGCTTCTCGATGAAGTAGGGAAACTCGAAGTCGACGTGCGCCTGGTCGCTCTCAAGTCGTTCGCTCAGCTGGACCAGGATGTCGCGGATGTTGCGGACATGGAGCACCGGCCCGTGCGAATTGAGCGCCTCGACGAAGCGGCTCATGTGGGTTCCCTTGAAATGGTGGGGAAGGTCGACCGTCAGCTGCACCGTGGCGATCGTCGCCTGCTCGCTGTGGTTCTTGTCGCGGACACGGATCGGGTAGCGGAGGTCCTTGACCCCGACGCGATCGATCGGAATTTGCCGGTCATCGGGCAGATTCTGGGTGTCGGAAAGTTGGGCGGCGGACATCGGGGGGTAAATGATGCAGGGAAAAGGAGCGGTCTTGAAAGACGAAAGAGGGGCGGGAACGGGAGGATCGCCTTGGGAACTTCCTTTGGCCGGGGCGGTTGTCGACGCTCGACGGCCCGAGCCTTCCCCCTCTAATCTCCCTTCCATGCTTGAAATCATGCAAAAAGGCGGCCCGCTCATGTGGATCATCCTCCTCTGCAGCGTGGTCGCGCTGGGGGTCTTCTTCGAACGCCTGCTCTTTTTCCACAAGGCCTCCATCAGGGTCGGGGAACTGCTCGGCGGCCTCTCGCTGCTGATCCGCAACGGTCGCCTGGACGAGGCTCTGGCGGAGAGTTCGGCCAGCCCGGGTCCCGTCGCCCGGGTCCTTCAGGCGGCACTCCTTCATCCCAAGGAAGAGCGCGCCGTGCTCCAGTCGATCGCCAGGGACGCCGCGTTGCTTGAGATCCCCAAACTGGAACGCAATCTCCCCATCCTCGCCTCCCTTGCCTACGTCACGCCGCTGGTCGGCCTGCTCGGGACGCTACTCGGCCTGCTTGATGCCTTCCTCGTTCTCTCCGCCCACGGCGGCTATGCCACGGCCGCCGAACTTTCCCACGGTGTCTACCAGAGCCTGCTGAACGCGGCCTCCGGCCTCGGGGTCGCCATTCCCGCCCTGCTCGGGCACAGCTATCTGGTCTCGCGGGTCAACGACATCATCCATGACATGGAAAGGGCCGGCATCGAGATCGTGAACCTCCTCGCCGATTACCGGAACGACTGATGAGGCTTCCGCGCTGCAAGGGGGCCGAGGGGCCCTACCTCCTGATGGCGCCCACGCTCGGCACGCTCCTGAGTCTTGTCTTTTTCCTGCTGCTGGGCGGCTACTTCACACTGCAGCCCGGCATCGAACTGAAGGTGCCCGACTCCCCCTTCCTGTTGCTGCCGCAGCACGATCCGCAGGTGGTGAGCGTGACCGGGGCCCCGCTTCCCCAGATCTACCATGACGGGCAGGTGGTGACGCCTGCACAGCTCGAGTCGGCACTCAGGAAAGGCCGGCGCGCCGGCAGCCTCATCATCAAGGCCGACCGGTTGGCCCCCTATGACCTGCTGCTGCGGATCATGACGATCGGAGCCGATTGCGGCTACACCGTGGTTCTGGCCAGCGGCTCCGGGGGATCATGAGCCTCGAGCTTCCCAGGCTGCCGAAGGTTCCGACCTCGCCGCGCGAGTTGGGGGAGTTGGCCCAGCTCCTTTTCGAGTGGCCGATCAGACAGGCCCCCAGGTTGACCCTTCCGCTCTGCATCCTGCTGGCGGCGGTGATCCAGACAGCCATCATCGTGATCTTCTCGATCAGCTACGAGGCCCCTACCGTCAAGCTGGCGCTCGCTCCCCGGTTCTATTTCCTGCCGCCTGATTCGGCCAGTGCCCGCCAGCTCGGGGCATGGCTTGACGGCAACGACCCGGCGCTCTTTGCCCCGGGACGCGCCACGGCTTCGGCGCTCCCGCCTCCACCTCCCCTCAAATACCGTCCGAGCTATGAGGAGCCCCCCCCGCCCCTTCTCCCGCTCCCGGAAATAGGTGGGCAACAGATGGAGCCACCTTCCCCCCCTTCCCCGTTCTCAGCCTCGATGCTTCCAGGGACGGAGAACGGAGGAGTGTTGCGGAAAAGTTCCCCCTCACCGGCGCCGGTGGCGCCTCATGCTGTGTCCCAAGTGGCCGCCGGGGCCGCACCCGTTGTTCGCTGGCTTGATGAACTGGAGACAAGGCGACCTGTGGGAACCGGCGCAACGCCCCCTGCTCCCCCGCCTCGAATGGGCGCAACAAAATCCTCCCTCTACCAGGTGTCGGTCGGCACCGAGGGGATCCCCATGCATTGCATCCTCACCGACTCCTCAGGCAATGCCGAGGCCGACGAGGCGGGTCGCATCTGGATCATCTCCTGCCGCTTTCAGCCTGCCGATACCCCCTCTTGGGGTCGCGTCCTCATCCCCTGGGAAGCCCCTGACCCGAATTCCCCGGCCACTGCCACGACCAAGCCCGATTCCACGCCATGATCCAGATCACGCTTTCCTGGTTTGTCTGCCTCTATCTGGTGCTCTCGCTCGTCGGCATCCTGATCCTCTGGATCGGCTATGAAATGATCCGGAAGCACCATGCCAACACCATCGCCAGGGATCGCATTTTCTGCCGGATCTGCGGAACACGCCACACCGACACGAGTACCGCCGATCTGCTCGTATGCCCAGTGTGTGGCAGCAAGAACGAACGTGCGACCGGCGGGTATTTTTAGACCGGGCCCTTATCAGCCCCTGTTCACGGGTTGTGAATAACTTGTGGGAAATACCGGTTCTGCCTTGCAGTTCCCAACGTGGAACAGGACATGGTGAAAGGGTCCATCGCCCACTTCTTACTTCAGAAAAGAGGGGCTGCGGCGTGGAACATACTCTGTTCAAGCGCCTATCGGGCTGAGAGACGGTGACGAAACCGTAACATACGATAAAATCAGCCTCGGCGGGCATTTGCCGTTTGGGAGGCCAGAACGACCGGCTGTGAATAACTACCGGGTTATCCCGCAGCGGACTCTATGCGATTTTATCAGCGCTTCCCTAGAGTTCCGTATATTTGGCGTTGGACCCCTTGGCTTTTTCGACCGGATATTTCAGGGCGTTCTTGGCAAGCTTGGAGAGGATGGCCTCGGAGAGGTCGATGCCGAGATTGTCGGCCAGTTCCAGCAGGTAGACAGCCACATCGGCAAGCTCTTCGCGGAGACGCTCCTGCCTGGTGGCGGCTACTTCCTCGACTTCCCCTCTGTTCTTCCAGAGAAAGAGCTCCTGGAGCTCCGAGGCCTCGATTGCAAGCGCGGCGGCCATGTCCTTGTGGTTGTGAAACTGCATCCAGTCCCGCTCGTCGCGAAAGGCACGGATGCGCTCCTGAAGTTCGGGAATCGAGAGGGAAGCTGGCTGGTCGTTCATGGGGATTCGGGCGTGGAAAAGCGTGGAATCATGGCGCCAACCTTGCAAACACTTCCGCAGAAAGCTGGGGGCTCAGTTGCTGAGGCCGGGGAAGGGTCGCCGACCACGGTGATCCTAAGCCAGCGCGGTCAAGAGCTTGGCATGAAGGCCGTCGAAGGCACCATTGCTGAGCACCACGAGGACATCCCCTTCCTGAAGCTGGGGGCGCAGTTGCTCGATGATCCGGTCGGCCGAGGGTTCGTGGAATGCGGGCTTGCCGGCCTTCTGCAGGTCGGCGACAAGACGCTCCGCATCAAGACGCTCCTCGGGCTTCAGGTCGGCCGCGCGGTTGACCTCGCCGATGACGACCCCATGGGCGGCGGCGAATGCTTTCGGGAACTCCTGCTGGAAGATGGCGCGCCGGGTCGTGTTCGATCGGGGTTCGAAGAGAGCCCAGAGACGGGAGCCTGTGTAGTGCCTGGAGAGTCCCTCCAGGGTCTGTCGGATCGCCGTGGGATGATGGCCGAAGTCATCGATGATCGTGATCCCCCCGACCACACCGCGCACTTCCTGGCGACGCTTGATGCCGCGGAACTGGAGCAAGGCCTCGCGGATCACCGCTGTCGGGATGCCGTAGAAATGGGCGGCGGAGACGGCCATGGCGGCGTTGCGGATATTGAACTCGCCCGACATCGGGATCTCGAACTTCTCGCCGAAGAGGGTGAAGCCGCTGCGTCCCTCCTTCTGCCATGGCTCGAGGATCCGGTTGCCGGCGTTTTCCGAGAAACCGACCTCGACGATCGGGGCGTGGCAGTTGCGTGAGACGTCGATGCAGTTGGCGTCGTCGGCATTCACCAGCACCATTCCCTCGGTCGGGACGACGTTCAGGAGCCTGCGGAAGCTGAGCTTGATGGCATCCAGATTCTCGAAGATGTCGGCGTGGTCGAACTCGATGTTGTTCACCACGACAAGCTCGGGGAGGTAGTGGAGGAACTTGGAGCGCTTGTCGAAGAAGGCGGTGTCGTACTCGTCCCCCTCGATCACGAAATGACGCGAGGTTTCGGCATCGCGGAGGCAGGCCCCCTGGCCAAGGTTCGCGGGGATCCCGCCGATGAGGTAGGAGGGATTCTTTCCCGCATGCTCAAGGATCCACGCCGTCATGGAGGTCGTGGTGGTCTTCCCGTGGGTGCCGGTGATGACGATGTTGTGGCGGCCGCGCAGGAAGTGGGCGCGGAGCACCTCGGGGAGCGAGGCGTAGTTGAGCTTGCGGTTGAGGACGGCCTCGACTTCGGGATTGCCGCGTGAGATGGCGTTGCCGACCACGATGAGCGCCTCTTCCTTGGGAAGGTTTTCGGGGCGGAATCCGGAGAAGACCTCGATCCCGCGCGAGGCGAGGAAGTCGCTCATCGGCGGATAAGCCTGATTATCAGAACCCGTGACGATCCAACCCTGCTCCTTCATGCCCGCCGCAACGGCCCCCATGGCGGTGCCGCAGATGCCTAGGAAGTGGACGCGGCGGCGGGGGGATTCACTCACAGGGATGAAGGGGATAAACGGGATGGTTGAAAGAAGCCTGATGAGCTAAGGGAAGTGAGGCTTCCCCTAGTACACATCCTTGCGGTAGCGCTTCGAAGTCTTCAGCTCCGCAACGTAGGCGGCGGACTCCTCGGGGGATTTTCCGCCGGCCTTCTCGACGACCTGGTGCAGGGCGGTGTCGACATCCTTGGCCATGCGCGAGGCGTCGCCGCAGATGTAGAAATAGCCGCCCTGTTCCAGCCAGGCATAGAGCTCCTCGGCGGCCTCCAGCATGCGGTGCTGGACATAGACCTTCTCGGCCTGATCGCGGGAGAAGGCCGTGGAGAGCTTGTGCAGCACGCCCTCCTTCTGCCAGGCCTCGAGTTCCTCGCGATAGAGGAAGTCGGTGGCCGCCTTCTGGTCCCCGAAGAAGAGCCAGTTCTTGCCTGAGGCACCCGTGGCCTTGCGCTCCTGCAGGAAGGCCATGAAGGGGGCGATACCGGTACCGGGGCCGACCATGATGACCGGCGTGGCGGGATCCTCGGGCACCCGGAAGTGCTTTGCCGTGTGGACGAAGACGGGGACGGGCGCGTTGTCGGCGCGGTCGGAGAGGAAGGTGGAGCAGACACCCTCGCGCTTGCGGCCGTTGCTCTCGTAGCGAACCGCGGCGACCGTCAGATGCACCTCGGTGGTGTGCGCCTTCTGCGAGGAGGCGATCGAGTAAAGACGAGGCTGCAACTTGCGCAGGCACTTCACAAACTCCTCGGCGGTGAACTTCGCGGCGGGATATTCCAGCAGGGGATCGATCACCTCGCGGCCCCAGAGATAGGCGTCGAGATCGGCCTTCCCCTCGGGAGTGACCATCGCGGTGAACTTCGAAGCCGTCGGATCCTTCTCCGCAATCGCGGCCAGGAGCTTCTTGTCCATCTCGGTGATGACATAGAAGCGGGTCAGCGCCTCGCGGAGGGAGACGGGCTGGCCGTTCGTATCGACCACCTGCTCCTCGCCGGTCAGTCCCAGCACGCCGAGCAACTCCTGCACGAGCGAGGGATTGTTGGTCGGAAAAACCCCGAGGGAATCACCCACCTCATAGGCGATGCCGGAGTCCGCGAGATCGATCTCGAAGTGACGGGTGTCCTTGGCGGAACCGGCGCCGGTCAACTTGCGGTTGGTGCGGAGCTTGGCGGGAAAGGGATTCTTGCGGGAATAGAGAGCGGTGGGATCGGCGGACATCGGCTTAGAATAAAAGGTTGGTGGTTTCGTTCAAGTTTTCGTGCTGCAACCAACAGCCCAAAATAATATGGAATTGCTTGCTTGGCTGTTGCTTCGCAACCGTTGCATCAGGAACTCAGGAATATTTGCCGGTTTATTTTCCTGTTTTCCTGAGTTCCACATTCAAAATCTTTAGCCAGCCTATCCAAGCGCCTCTAGGAGCAGCCGATTCATCCTGATCCCCCCCAGAAAATTCTCAATCAGCATGTTCTCATCCGGGGAGTGGATCCGTGAGTCGGGGTTGGCCAGGCCGAGCAGGTAGGAATCGACCCCGAGGATTTCTTTCAGCGTAGCCAGGATGGGGATGCTCCCCCCGTCGCGTAGGAGCAGGGGATCCGCGCCAAAGGCTCCTGCGAGCGCCTTGCGCGCGGCAAGGCCGTCGGGCGAGTTGGGATCCGACTGGTAGGCGGCGCCGGAGTGGCCCGTGATCACTTCGAGCAGGACTCCGGGAGGGGTCTGGGATCGCAGGTATTCCTCGGCTGCGGCCAAGATCACGGCGGGATCCTGATCGGCCACGAGGCGGAAGGTGAGCTTGGCGAAAGCTTCCTTGGGCAGGACGGTCTTGGTTCCCGCCCCCTGATAGCCGCCTCCGATGCCGTTCACCTCGGCGGTGGGGCGGGCTCCGATCCGCTCGATTGTGGAGAACCCTTTCTCGCCGACAAGCTGGGTCACGCCGGCGAGTTCCCTGATCGCATCATCGCCACCGGATGCATTTTCCAAATCCGAGGCCGCCGTTCTTTCCCAAGGTTCCAACGGGCGCACGGCGTCGTAGAATCCTGGGATCCGGACTCGGCCATTCTCGTCGTGGAGCGAGGCGATCAGGCGTGAAAGCACGGTCACGGGATTGGCCACGGCGCCGCCGAAGAGGCCGCTGTGCAGGTCGCGGGCCGGGCCGCGGACGACAAGTTCCATCGCGGCGATCCCGCGCAGGGCGTAGGTCAGGGCGGGCTTGTTGCCGGGAGCCATCGCGGTGTCGGAGATCGCTACGAGATCGCAGGCCAGCTCCTCGCGGTGCTCACGGAGGAATTCCTCAAGATTCGGACTACCGATCTCCTCCTCCCCCTCGATGAGGAAGATGACATTGACCGGCAGGGAACCTTTCTCGTGGAGCGTCTCGGCGACACCGAGGATGTGGGCGAGGATCTGTCCCTTGTTATCCGCAGCACCGCGGGCGTAGATCCGGCCTTCCTCGATCCGGGGCTCGAACGGGGGCGTTGTCCATCCCTCGAGTGGATCGGGCGGCTGGACGTCGTAGTGGCCGTAGATCAGGACTGTCCGCTTCGCGGGATCGCGCGGCGTCGCGGCAACGACGACCGGTGATCCGGGCGTGGAATGGACGGCGGCCTCCAACCCGATCGAGGAGAGTTTTTCGCGCAGCCACTCGGCGCAGGAATCGAGATCCGGGGCATGCTCCGGCTGGGTCGAGATGCTTGGGAAGCGAAGGAAGGCCTTCAGCTCTTCCACGGGCTGACTCTGGAGATCGGTCTGCGTGCTCATGGCGGCAGTGTGGCAGAGTTCACGCCGCGGGGCGAATCCCTTGCTGTGGAAACTTCAGCAGGGAAAAGTTCCCGGCAACGAGCACGATCGAAAAGACCAACGTGGCGAGCGGCTTGAACCAGATTTTGGTGAGCGGAAAAATCGGGTAGCCGTAGCACTCCACGGCCAATGCCAACGTGAAGAGCGTCAGGAGCAGGGCCGGGCGACCGTCATCCGCAAGGTAATCCCCAAGGATGACCCGTCCCGCCATCAGTGCGGTGAATCCGGCAAGGATGACGTACGAGTTCTCCTCGGTACGGGGATTGAAGAGCATCAGGTAGAGCACGGCGAGCAGCATGACCCCGAAGGCCTGTGCCGGTGGATTCCCGCGGAATCGCCGCATGACATGAATCGAGAGGGCCAGAGCCACGATTGCCGCCAAGGCCCGGATTCCCGAGATCGCGGCGGGGGATGGGTGGATGCCCCAGTGCCAAAGCATCCCGAAGAAATCACTGAATGTGTTTTCCGCGGGTTGCCCAGCCAGCAGGAATTTCTCCCAGAAGTGCCGGTATTCCGCGGTGACATAACCGGGATCGGGATGAATCCACGCGGCTCCGAGACAAAGAAGGAATCCGCCCGCCAAGCGCAGGCGGAGCGGCGCGTGGCAGGCTGCGGCAAGCAGGGCGGGGGCCAGGGCGATCGGCTTAAGCATCACCGCGAGCAGGAGCCAGAGGGTTGCCATGTTCCAGCGCGACCGGGCCAGAGCCGAGACGGAGAGGAGCATCAGGCCCGCGAGAGGGAGGTTGACCTGACCATTGCGGGCACTGGAGAGGGTTGCCGGGATCACCAGAATCGTGGCGGCGAGAAAAAGGCTGTTGCGCTGGGTAGGGCTCATCAGTCCGGCAGTCCGCCAGAGACCAAGTGCCAGAAGGGCAAGTCCAGTCCAGCGCCAAAACGGTTCCCCAAACCTCTTCGGCAAAACCTGATAGGGCGTGTAGAGGATCGCTTCCTGCGGCAGGTAGAGGTAGCCCCCCTGGCTCATGTCGTAGGGACTCTCCTTGCCGGCCCACCACTTCTCGGAGGCCTGACGATACTCCGGGGTGACCGTTCGCTTGTCGGGTCGGGCCGCGACGATGATCCCAACGATGAGTGCGAAAAGCACCCAGAGTGCGACTGCTAACCGCAAAGCCCTGTGCGGCTCAATGGCTCGCAGGGCTTGGAACGGATTCAAAAGCCTAGGCTTTCAGCGTGACCCCGAGGTCGCCGATCTTGCCGAAGTTCAGTCCTGCAAGGGCGGGCGTCTCGGCGGCCATCTGCTTGAAGAGATCCTCGAGTGAGGAGGCGCCATCGGCACCGATGCCCTTGAGCAGGTCGCTCAGGATCTCCCAGTCGTCGCGGGCATGACCCGGAGCAGTCAGGGCGCGATTGAGGCGCTGGAGACGGCCGTTGATGTTGACCATCGAGCCGCGCTTCTCCGCGGAGGCACTGCCGGGCAGAACCGCCGAGGCGTGCTTGAGGGAGGCGTTCGGAAGGATGTCGATCACCACGAGCGAGGCGAGCTTGCTCAGGTCGGTCTCGCTCAGGCCGCAATGGAGGGGATTCTCTCCGAGGACGATCAGCGAGGTGATCTTTCCGGAGGCGATGCCCGTGGCGATGTCGCCAAGGCGGGAACCGGGCGTCGCGGAGGTGACGCCGAGGAGTTGGGCTCCGCGGGTGTTCGGATTGGCATCGTCCGAGACAAGGAAGCCGTCTCCCTTCTGGGCGCGGGG
Source organism: Spartobacteria bacterium (assembly GCA_947482345.1). Taxonomy (GTDB): domain Bacteria; phylum Verrucomicrobiota; class Verrucomicrobiia; order Chthoniobacterales; family UBA6821; genus UBA6821. The sequence goes on along the minus strand of CANKJN010000059.1, from coordinate 4,769 downwards.
GCGGATGTCGATCAGGTCGGAGCCGAGGGTCTTGGCCAGGCGCTTTGCAAGGAAGAGCTCCTCGTTGGTCATGCGACCGGAGGCGATGATGGCGGTCCTGCCCTCGCCGTGCTGCTTGAGTGACTCGGTGGCGGCCGCAACGGCTTCCTTCCAACGGACGGCAGCTCCCTTCACGAGGGGCTCCTTGAGGCGATCCTCGCGGTGGATGTAGGTGTAGTTGAGGCGGTGCGAGTCGGGCATCCAGTAGGCGTTGACCGCCTCGTTCTCGCGCGGGTTGATGCGGTGGATCCTGTTCTCGCGGCTGCCGATCACGATGTTGCAGCCGGTGCCGCAGTTCGTGTCGATGGTCTTGGTCTCCTTGAGGAACCAGACGCGCATCTTGAACCGGAAATCCTTGGAGGTCAGCGCGCCGACGGGGCAGATATCGACCGTGTTGAGCGAGTAGTTGCTATCGAGCCTCTTGCCGGGGTGGACGGTAAGGGTCGTGTGACTGCCGCGATCGACGAAGCCGAGGCAGTCGTCCTTGGCCACTTCCTTCATGAAGCGGATGCAGCGTGAGCAGAGAATGCAGCGCTCGTCGTCGAGAACGATGCGCTCGCCGATGTCGACGTGCTTCGGCTTCTTGACCTTGTTGTCGATGAAGCGGGAGGAGTCGTTGCCGTATTCTACGGAGAATTCCTGAAGTCTGCACTCTCCCGCCTTGTCGCAGATGGGGCAGTCGAGCGGATGATTGATCAGGAGGAACTCCATCACGCCCTTGCGGCACTCCTCGACCAAGGGGGACTTTGTACGGACTCCGAGGCCCTCGGAGACCTCGATCGCGCAAGAGATCGCGGGTCGCGGGCTCCAGTTGATGAGTGGGCGGCCATCCTCACCGAGCTCCGGCTTGCGGTCGGGTCCCATCTTGGGAGTGCCCATCTCGATGAGGCACATGCGACAGTTGCCAGGTGAGCTGAGCGCCGGGTGGTAACAGTAGTGGGGGACGTAGCTACCGCTCTGCATGCAGGCCTCGATCAGGCGGGTTCCTTTGGGAAACTGTTTCCACTCCCCGTCGACCTGGACATTGATCATCGGGATAGCTGTTTCAGCTTTCGGTTCTGCGGTGGTGGCGGTGGCGCTCATCGTTGGTGAAAAGGGTCTTCCTGCTTTGGAAAAGAGATGTCTTTTATGGACACAGGGCCGTTGCTGGGCAAGGAAGAAGGCATCCCCCCGCGGGTTCCCCGCGGAAAAATCGCCCCCTTCCCCGTCATAAAAATCATCGCGATCCGTCTCGTGGCTTGCACCCGACATGGTTCCAGCCCAGGTTCTGCCTCCTTACCAGGATGGGTGGCAGAGTGGTCGATTGACTCGCTCGCGCCCGCTCGGCTAGCCCTACGGGTCCCGCGGTTGCGGAATCTATCCGGGCCTTTCCCAAGGCCCGTATTGCGCACGCTTGGAAAGCGTGTTTACCTTTATCGGTAACGAGGGTTCGATTGCTGCTCTCGCTCCCGCGAGCAGCACCCTGCGGGCTGCACGCTGTGCAGGCTATCCCGGCCGTTCCCACGGCCCGGTAATGGGCCATGCCGCGATTAGCAGCATTTGTCTATCGCGCAGCCTTACTGCAGAGCCCCGGCAAGGCCGGGGATAATTCCCTCCCCACATTTTTGTTGGGCGAACGACGCTAGCAAAAAATCTTGATGCCCCGCACCTAGCGGCTTGCGCGAAGAAAGTTTCGCTCATAGTCTTTGGAGTTCAGTGTAGATCAGGATGGGTGGCAGAGTGGTCGATCGCGCACGCTTGGAAAGCGTGTTTACCTTTATCGGTAACGAGGGTTCGAATCCCTCCCCATCCGGGTTTTTTTGCTCATAGAGCAACAAATTGCATTCTGAGGGATGAGAACTTCAGTTCGACGACCATGCCGCGATTAGCGGCATTAGATCTCTGCGAAGCCATGCTGTCGAGCCCCAGCAAAGCTGGGGATAATCCCTCCCCATCCGGGTTTTTTTATAAGTAAAGAAACCGAAGTGGCAGAGAGGGAATCGAACCTTGGTTAGATGCCATGCCGCGATTAGCGGCATCATCTGTTCCACGAAGTCACTTGGCAGAGCCTTGGCGCTAGCCAAGGATAATCCCTCCCCACTTTCGGAGCGATGGGCTACGCTTATCTCACTCCATGAACTCCTTTGCCGATCTCGCCCTTCTCCCCACGCTTCGGGGGACCCTCGTTGAAAAGAACCTGACCAAGCCGACTGAGATCCAGTCCCAGGCTGTGCCCGCCCTGCTCGCGGGACGCTCCGTGGTCGGGGTTGCCGAGACCGGTAGCGGGAAGACACTCGCCTATGCCTTGCCGATCCTGCACCGGCTCAAGACCCTTGAACTCCAAGGCAACCCGATCACGGTCTACGGAGAGCCCCGGGCCATCGTGGTGGTTCCGACCCGGGAACTGGGGGAGCAGGTGGCCAAGGCCTTCAAGCCATTCACCCATGAGACGCGCCTGCGTGTGCGTGCGCTCCTTGGAGGAACAACAATGGAACAGGCGAAACGCAGCCTTCAGGGGCCCTTCGAGGTCTTGGTCGCCACACCTGGGCGCCTGATCAAGATGATGGCGGCAGGGCTCGTCACGTTGGGGGATGTCCGCACCCTTGTGCTCGACGAAGCCGACCAGATGCTGGACCACGGATTCCTGCCCGATGTGCGAAGGATCGTGAAGGAGTGCCCTGCTGAACGACAGCTTGCCATGTTCTCGGCCACGGTTCCCGCTGCGGTGGAGAAGCTCATCGCGGATCTCTTCGCCGGGGCAGAGGTTATCCGCAGCCAAGGGAGCCACCGGGTGGTGCCGACGCTGACCACCACGCAGCAGATGGTCGTGGGAGGGAAACGCTTTCCCCTGCTCGAGCAACTGCTTGCCAAGAAGGTGGAGGGAGGCACGATCCTCTTCACCAACACCCGTGAGCAGTGCGACAAGCTTGCCGGGGACCTGGATGAGGCCGGCTGGGCATGCGTGGTCTACCGGGGAGAGATGGACAAGGCCGAGCGTCGCAGGAACCTCAAGGCGTTCCGTGACGGAGAGGTCGATCTGCTGATTTCCACCGATCTCGCCTCCCGCGGACTCGACGTCGAGCATGTCGGCCGTGTCATCAACTACCACCTGCCGCAGCAGATGGAGAATTACCTGCACCGCGTCGGCCGCACGGCGCGCGCCGGACGCCCCGGACTCGTGGTGAATTTCGTCACCGAGCGTGATGCTCCGCTGATGAGCAAGCTCGACGGCGTGCGTTCTGCGCCGAAAGCTTCGCCTGCCGCCAAGTCAGCATCACCGAAAGCCAAACGCTGACCGCCTCCTCCCGCGCTCCCGGATCTTTTTTACATGGGCCCTTTCGAGTCGTCGTTGCTCTCCGAACTCTCCCTCTTGGAGAAGCAAGGGCTTCGCCGCTCACTGCGCGTGGTCGAATCTTCCCGGGGCACGCTGATCACCATCGCGGGCCGGGAGCTGGTGAACTTCTCCTCCAACGACTATCTGGGATTGGCCTCTCATCCGGAGATTGCTTCTGCGATGGCCGAAGCCGCGCAACGATGGGGCGCGGGATCGACGGCCTCCCGTCTGATTTGCGGCACGGGCGCTGAACATGCCGCTTTGGAAGAAGAGATAGCCGCGGCAAAGGGGACTGAGGCGGCTTTGGTCTTTTCGACCGGGGTTGCGGCGGCGACCGGAACCATCCCCGCACTGGTCGGCCGCGGGGATGTCGTGATCCTCGACAAGCTGGCCCATGCCTGCCTGATCGACGGGGTGCATGCCAGCGGCGCCAAGATGCGGGTCTTCCCCCACAATGATCTGGCCAAGCTTGAGTCTCATCTCAAGTGGGCCCGCGAGACCCATCCCAAGGGCCGGACCCTGATCGTGACCGAATCGGTCTTCAGCATGGATGGCGATCTGGCTCCGCTTCGGGAGATCGTGGAGCTGAAGGATCGGCACGGGGCGATCCTCTTCCTCGACGAGGCGCATGCCGTCGGCGTGCGGGGCCGTGGGGCTCAGGGGTTGGCAGGGGAGCTCGGACTTGCCGACCGGATCGAGATCCAGATGGGAACCCTCGGCAAGGCGCTCGGTGTCTCCGGAGGCTACATTGCCGGATCGCGGACGCTGATCGACTTCCTGATCAACCGTGCCCGCAGCTTCATCTTCTCCACGGCCCCCTCTCCTGCCATTGCCGCCGCCTCCCGCGCTTCACTCCGGATCGTGCAATCGCCGGAGGGGGATGCTCTGCGGACGAGACTTCAGGAAAATCTTAGCCTCTTTGCCGCGGCGATGAAAGCGAAGCTCCCCCAGAGCGCCATCATGCCGCTGATTCTCGGCGGCGAAGAGCAGGCCCTGTCCGAGGCGGCCCGCTTGCAGGAAGCGGGATTCTTTGTCCCTGCGATCCGTTACCCCACCGTTCCGCGCAAGACCGCGCGCCTACGCATCACCCTCAGCGCCGCGCAATCCCATGAACAAATCCGGCGACTAGCCGAGGCGATTCAGGAGAACGCAAAGGGGTAATACCATCTCCACTCTTATTCCGGTAGAATCAGCTGGTTCTTTCGGCGATGGGCGTTGTTGTCATCCCTCGGGTTATCTTCAGATAGCCCTCGGTCTTCCGCCTAGCCCATCACCAAAATCCCTTCGCCAATTCCACCAGTCTAATCAGGGAAATGGTATAAGTTAATCGCTCTTCGCTATTGGGAGTGGGGGAAATGTTCCAGAAAAGACATGGAATGAGTTTCACGCAAAGTACGCAACGATCGCAAAGAGGGTT
>CANKJN010000058.1 GCA_947482345.1 Spartobacteria bacterium | reverse complement strand
GCACCACCACGGCAACCGTAACCGCCGAGTGGGTCGAAACTGGCAGCGGAGGAGGAGGCAGCGGAGGCAGCCCCAGTATCATCTATGGGAAGGCTACGGGCATTGCCCAAGCGGACATCCCCGTCTTCAGTTGGAGCTTTGACCGACGGATGCAATTTGCTGATGGCACCTCACCCATCACCTACACCGTCACTGGATCGATCGCCGGGAGACGCGTGACCATGAGCCCATATTCGGTCAAGCCGCTCTCGGGTGAACTATCAGTGACCAACAATACCCCTGAAAGCACGAACATCCGAACCGGCAAAATCACCTCCACCAACTCCGAAAAGTCCAAGCTAAATCTCAACTACAAACAGAGTCGCCTCACCAATAGCCCCAATAAAATCGTTTATCGCTTCAACCTTTGGCTTCAAGCATCCTCCAGAATCCTAGAGGCGCGGCGTGCGGAGCCTAGCAGGGCGGCCTCGTCGTTGAGGACGATATTGAGGGGCATGCTCTCCATGAGAGATCTCATTCTCCCTTTGTTGAGAAAGCTCTCGAGGAAGATGGGACGGCGGAGGAAGGGGAGGATCTTGGGGGGAATTCCGCCGGCGATGAAGACGCCGCCCGTGGCCATGGTCTTGAGGGCCAGGTTGGCGGCTTCCGCCCCGAGGGTGCGGACAAAGAGATCCATGGTGGCACTGCATAGCGGGCAGGTCTCCTCCGCGGCGTGACGGCTGATAACGCCCGCAGGATCGGAACTCAGCATTTCACGGGCCACGGAACCCTGTTCGATGCCCCTCCCGGTATCCCTGAGGAAGCGGTAGATGTTCGGAATCCCTGTTCCCGAGACGACGCGTTCGAAGCTGACGCAGCCGAATTCCCTGTGCAGGAAGTCAAGAAGCTCCTGCTGCAGGTCGTCTGTGGGGGCGAAGTCGGCGTGGCCTCCCTCGCAGGCCCAGGGCGTATGACGCTTCCCATCCCAGAACAGACCTGCCTCTCCGAGGCCGGTCCCCGGAGCGATGACGCACTGGTTTCCCGCCCGCGATCCCGATCCCGCCTGAAGCAGGGCAAGGTCGGTGTGGCGGAGTTCAGAAAGGCCGTAGGCGGTGGCCTCGAGATCGTTCAGCACCCCGACCCTGGGGACTCCGAGCAAGCCGGGCAGGGCGTTGATTTCGATTTTCCAACCGAGATTGGTCGGAATGACGATGCCTCCAACATTCGGCCCCGGAATCCCGAAACAGGCGGCCTCCAGGGGTGAATCGAGGGTGATGCCTCCGAGAAAGAGGCGCACCATCTCCTCAAGCGAGGAATGCTCCGCGCTTCGGAATTTCGCCGTGTGGAGACGGGTCAATTCAGCGCCGTCGCGGAAAACGGCGACACGGAAATTAGTTCCGCCGAGATCCCCGGCGAGAATCAATGCATTCGACCCTGGCATGAATCGGCCCCGGATATTACAGGCGGATGACCTTTGCCGAGGAGATGTCGGCATCGGAAGTCAACTTGGCCAGCAGGGTCTCGTCGGGTGCGGAGTCGAGGTTGAGCAGCGTGAGCGCCTGACCCCCGACCTCGTTGCGGCTGAGCGACATGCCGGCGATGTTGACCTTGCTGCCGCCGAGAATGGTGCCGAGGTGACCGACGATGCCGGGCCGGTCCTTGTTCTCAAGGAGCAGGATCGTACCCGAGGGGATGCCCTCCACGAAGCGGCCGTTCACCGTGACGATGCGGGGCTTGGAGCCGTAGAGGGTGCCTCCGACCGAGGCGGTGACGCCATCCCGGGTGATGGAGACCTCGATGAGATCGGTGAACTCGCCGGCCTCGCTCTCGCGGGTCTCGACGACCTCGAGTCCATGGCTGCGGAGGATGGCGGGGGCATTGACGGGGTTGACGTCGTTTCCGTGGCTGTGACGAAGGAATCCGGTCACCATTGAGCGGGTGACAGCCGTGAGGTCGAGGTCGACGAGGCGTCCGCTGTACCGGATGGAGAGTTTCTCGGCGCGCTTCGGTGCGATCTGTGCGAGGAAGAGGCCAAGCTTGCCGCCAAGCTCGATCCAGGGGCCGAGCGTGGAGATGGTCTTGGCGTCGATGTTGGGCATGTTGACGGAGTTGCGGATCTCACCCTGCAGGAGGGTGGCGCGTACGGCCTCTGCGATCTCGATGCCGACGAGTTCCTGGGCCTCGGCGGTGGAGGCGCCAAGGTGGGGGGTGAGCACGAGGTTGGGGACATCCCGGTGAGGCCACTCGGCGGGGAGGGGTTCGACCTCGAAGACATCGAGCGCCGCGCCGCCGATCTGGCCGCTCTTGAGTCCCTCTGCGAGGACTTCCTCGTCGATGAGGCCGCCGCGGGCGCAGTTGACGATGCGCACGCCCTTCTTGAGGAGAGGGAGTTGCTTCCGGCCGATCATGTGGCGTGTCTCCTCGGTCAGCGGCATGTGGACGGTGATGAAATCGGCCTGGGGGAGGATGTCATCGACCTTCTCGACGACCTCGACCTGGAGGGAGCGGGCCTTGCTGGCGGAGATGTAGGGATCGTAGGCAAGGACCTTCATGCCGAATGCGATCGCGCGGCGCGCCACCTCGGTGCCGATGCGCCCCATGCCGAGGATGGCAATGGTCTTGCCATGAAGCTCGACACCCTCGAACTTTTTGCGGTCCCACTTGCCGGCCTTCATGCTGGCGTCGGCCTGCGGGATGAAGCGGGCGGTTGCGAGCATCAGGGAGAAGGCGTGCTCCGCGGTGGAGATTGTGTTGCCGCCCGGGGCGTTCATGACGATCACGCCGTGCTTGGTGGCGGCTTCCACGTCGACATTGTCGATGCCGACGCCGGCGCGTCCGACAACCTTGAGGTTCTTGGCGGCTTCAAAGACGGCGGGCGTGACCTTGGTCTGGCTGCGGACTACGAGGCCGTGGAACTCGGGAATGATCTTGATCAGCTCCTCCTCCTTGAGGCCGGTCTTGACCACCACCTCGACGACGCCCCCCTCGGAGAGTGCTTCGACTCCGCGGGTGGAGACGGGATCTGCGACAAAGACTTTGGGTATGGAGCTCATGATGAAGAGTGAGTGTGTGATTGGTTGTTGGTAGGTGCCGACGGCCGCAGGACGGCTGTGCGGGAAATCTTGGTAAGCCACAATCATTACAAGGAGTTATTCCCTTCAGCAAACGGGAAACAAAAAAATCGACGGCACCTCATGCCTTCGGTCATCTTCGCATGCATCGGCTTAACCCGATTCCCTCAGCAGTTTCGCAACATAACCCGTCGATCGACCATGGATTCAGACAAAACAACCGACGATGGGGAGGGTTTCGTAGATTCTCCCGATGATGCCCTTTCCTTCGCCGGGAATCCCCGGGAAGCAGACGGGCGCCGTTACAGGCGCCGCAGGAGTAATCAGGGGAGCGGTTCTTTCCTCGGTCTAGGCGGAGGGCGGAACAAAGGCTCCCGCGGCAGACGAGGCGGGGGAAGACATGATGCTAAAAAACGGAGTGAACGGCTGATTCTCATCTCCTGTTTCGTCCTGAGCATTGCTGCGGCCGGTTTTGCCGGATTCGTTGCCGGACAGCGCTTTTACAAGGGGTTCGAGAGGTCCGCCCCGGACAAATCGGCCGCGTTGACGGAAGGGATTTTGCCGTCTTCCGTCTCTGAGGCGTTGCTTGACGAGGCGTTCGGTTCCTTATCCACGGAAAATTACAAGAAGGCGCTTGTGGATTTCCAAAAAGTCCAGGGGATCCAACCCACGCTCGCGGGCATCGACTATCTCATCGGAAACGCAGCGTTGCTGACCGGCGAGTATGCCCTTGCGGAACAGTCGCTGAGGCAGTCGTTGTCCAAAAAGGAATTGGAAGACGAATCGCAGCTCCTGCTTGCAATGGTTGAATTCCGCAAATCGGGGGTCCGGGGTTCACCGGCTCAGAAGATGGCTGATCCGGTGTCGGTCGCCGAGTCCGCATTCCGCCACTATGCCTCACTGCGCCCTGCCGATCCCGCCGTCTACGACCAGTGGGCCGATCTCCTGCGTTCCAACGGTTCCTACCGGAGTGCCGCCGATCTCCTTCACAAGGGAGTGCTTCGATCCGATGCATCCCTCAACGAGTCCTATCTCTCGGCAAAGGAAGCGCTGACACGCCTGCAGGACGATCCCTCTAAGGAGGTTCCTTCCATGGCCGGCATCACGTCGATGTCCGGTGAGCAGGCGCTCGTGGCCGCGTGCATTGCCCTTCAGCAGAAGCGGGTGAACGAGGCGGTTTTCTTTCTGGAGAGGGCCCGTGAATTTTATCGTCCGAACCTTTTCAGGAAGCTGCTCAGGGATCCTGTCTTCGACGAGTTCCGTTCCGATCCGAAAATCAAGGATGTGTTGAAAAAAAACGAATCGGCGTGACGCGGGTCACTGTCCGGTTTCCTGATTGTTTTTCACAACCGGGGAGCCTTTGACTTCCGGGAAGGGACCGGTGAGCTTGTGAAAAATTTCACAAGCTATCAAAAAGCGCTTGCCACCATGGGTTTTGTTGATTTTGATCTGCGTTCCGTTTTTTCAAGGATTTCCAGACGACACCCATGGTTTTTGCCCCTTCCCTGATCGCCAGCGCGGCCCTCTCCGCGGAGACGCCCTCATTCCTGAACGACTTTCTTCCGTGGCTCACCAACTCGATCCTGGTGAACGTGCTCGTGGTCGGCATCATTGTCTGGATCGTCCGCTCCTGCACCCGCAGGATCGAGGTGATTCCCGGGAGCGGTCAGAATTTCCTGGAGGCTATCGTCGAGGGTTTTTACGGGGCGGTCGAGGGGATCCTCGGTGACAAGATGACCCGCAAGTCCTTCGGGTTGCTCGGATCACTCTTCATTTTCATCCTGATCTCGAACTGGTTCGGCCTTCTTCCCGGCGTCGGATCGATCGGATGGTCCGAGGTTGTCCATGGTCAGAAGGAATTCATTCCTCTCCTACGCCCCACCACGGCGGATCTCAACATGACCCTCGCCCTTGCAGCTGTCTCCATGACGCTCTGGTTCATCTGGACCATGCAGGAGGCCGGCCCGATCGCCTTCCTCAAGGAACTCTTCGGAGTGAAAGGCGGAATGAAGGGGCCGATCCTTTTCCTGTTGGTGCCGCTTTTTTTCTTTGTCGGGCTTCTCGAGGTTCTCTCGATCGCCGTGCGTCCCGTCTCGCTCTCCCTGCGACTTTACGGAAACATTTTTGCCGGGGAAAACCTTCTCGGTACGATGATCAATATCGGCAATCTCTTCAACGCTCCTCAATGGCTCACCGCTGTTCTCAGTTGCATTGTTCCCATCCCGTTCTATTTCATGGAGTTGCTGGTAGGCTTCCTGCAGGCGATGGTCTTCACGCTCCTGATCATCGTTTATCTCCAGCTTTCGACTTCACACGAGGAACACTGATTCCTTTCCAGACTTTTGGCCGTCGGGACCATGCGGGACGTGGACGGCGGCCGAAAAACAACACCAACCCAAACACCCACATCACATGCTACCCACCATCATCGCTGAAGCCGTCGCGGCCGGAGTGACCGGAAGTTTCACCCTCGGCGTTGCCGGCGCAGGATCCGCCATCGGCATCGGTCTCATCGGAGCCCGCATGGTCGAGGCGATCGGCCGCAATCCCGGAACCCTTCCCAAGGTGCTCATGATCGGCATTCTGACCATCGCTCTGGCCGAGGCCATCGCGATCTTCGGTCTGATCTTCGCCTTCCAGGGCCGATAAGAAACAATCCCTTGCCTAGGGGTGCCTTCCGATAAAGGGAGGGCGCCCCGAAGCATTTCACAAACACCGCAAAGAGAATCGTACTGCAGATGCTTACTCAAATTTTCGAACAATTCGGGGTCACCTGGCCGAAGTTCATCGCCCAGTTGGTTCTCTTCATCATTGTCTATTTCGTCCTGAATCGCTTTGCGTTCGGACCCTTGCTCAAGGTTCTCGAGGAGCGCCGCAAGCGCATCGAGGAGGGGCAACTCAATGCGGAAAAGATCAAGAAGCAATTGGCCGAGGCCGAACTCCGCTATCAGGAGGTCCTCCGCAAGGCCAACGACGATGCCCAGATCCTGCTCGAGGAATCCCGCAAGAACAACGAGGCCTTCTCCCAGCGCGAGATGGAGAAAGCCGTCAAGGAATCCGCCGCCATCGTGGAGCGTGCACGCCACGAGATCACCTCCGAGCGCAACCGCATGGTTGACGAGGTGAAACGCGAGATGGTTTCCCTGGTCGTCAAGACCACCGCCAAGGTCGCCGGCAAGGTTCTCTCGCCCGAGGATCAGAAGCGCCTCAGCGAAGAGGCCGCCAAGGACCTCGCATCCTAGTTTTCAACCGATACATTCACCATGCAGATCCCCAAGGAAGCACGCCGCAAGGCACGCGAACTTTTTGATGCGGCGCTCGATGCCACCGGTCGCCCCGACTCATCGAAGGCCCTCTCGATCGCCGATCTGCTGGTGAAGTCAGCACCCCGTCATTCGCTCCAGATTCTCAAGGAATTCACTCGCCTGATCCGTCTTGAGTCGGCCAAGCACCATGCCGTGATTGAGAGCGCGGCACCGGTTGATGAGTCGACACGCGCCGCCATTCAAAAGTCCCTTGAGAAAAGGGACGGCGGTACCGTCACCCTCGAGACCAAGGTTGATCCGTCGCTGATCGGCGGATCACGCATCCGCCTCGGGAGCGAGGTATGGGATGCCACCGTGGTCTCGCGACTCAAAGCCCTCGCCTCCTGATACACTCCCACCCAACACCTCACCCTCACCCACCTTTCCTCTTAACACCCACACACCATGAGCAACCTCCTGCAAGAACTTGAAGCGAAGATCGACGGACTCGCCAACTCGACCGTCACCAAATCGAATGTCGGAACCGTCCGAGAGATCGGCGACGGTGTCGCCCGTATCGAGGGTCTCGGCGGCGTCATGCTCAACGAGATGCTCGAGTTCCCCGGTGGTATCTACGGCATTGCGCTCAATCTTGAGGAGACCGAGGTCGGAGCCGTCGTGCTCGGCGACTATACCTCCATCTCCGAGGGTGACGAGGTGAAGGCCACCGGCCGCCTCCTTGAGGTTCCCGTCGGCAAGGAACTCCTTGGCCGAGTGGTCGATTCTCTCGGTCAGCCCATTGACGGCAAGGGGCCGATCCAGTCCAAGAAGTTCTATCCCGTCGAGAAGATCGCTCCCGGCATCATCAAGCGCCAGAGCGTCAGCCAGCCACTCTCCACCGGCATCATGTCGGTCGACGCCATGATTCCCATCGGCCGCGGACAGCGTGAGTTGATCATCGGCGACCGCGCGACCGGCAAGACCACGATCGCCATCGACACAATCATCAACCAGGCGAAGATCAACCGCGTCGGCGAGGCTTCCGGTGATCCCAAGTTCCGTCCCGTCTACAGCATCTATGTTGCCGTTGGCCAGAAGAACGCCAACATCGCCCGCGTTGTCGACATCCTTTCGGCCAACGACGCCCTGCGTGACACCATCATCGTCTCCGCACCCGCATCCGACAGCGCCACCAACCAGTACCTCGCACCCTTCGCCGGTGCCGCGATGGGCGAGTGGTTCATGGACAACGGCATGGACGCCCTGATCGTCTTCGACGATCTCTCCAAGCACGCCGTCGCCTACCGCCAGGTCTCCCTTCTCCTCAAGCGTCCTTCCGGTCGTGAGGCTTATCCGGGCGACGTCTTCTATCTCCACAGCCGCCTTCTCGAGCGTTCCGCACGTCTGAGCACCAAGGCAGGTAACGGATCGCTCACCGCCCTTCCGATCATCGAGACCCAGGCCGGCGACGTCTCTGCCTACATCCCGACGAACGTCATCTCGATCACCGACGGACAGATCTACCTCGAGACCGATCTCTTCTACCAGGGCATCCGTCCCGCCATCTCGGTGGGCCTCTCGGTTTCCCGCGTCGGTTCCGCCGCCCAGATCAAGGCGACCAAGCAGGTGGCCGGAAAGCTCAAGGGCGATCTCGCACAGTTCCGCGAACTCGCCGCCTTCGCCCAGTTCGGCAGCGATCTGGACGCCCGTACAAAGGCTCAGCTCGACCGCGGTCAGCGCATCGTCGAACTCTTCAAGCAGCAGCAGTACAATCCCCAGGCCGTGGAACTTCAGGTCGCCATCCTCTGGGCGATGCAGAAGGGTTACTTCGACGCGATCGCCGTCGATCGTGTGAAGGATTTCCAGAACCAGCTCGCCCAGTTCATGAACACCCGAAAGGAAGCCGTTCTCACCAGCATCCGCACGAAGGGTGCGATCGACGCCGAGATCGAGAAGGAACTCACGACCGCGGTCGACGAGTTCAAGGTCATCTTCCGCTAAGGAATCAAGCAACCCAGGAGAAGTACGGGAAACCGACCAACCCCAGCCCATGGCCAATACCCGCGACATCCGCCGACGCATCAAGTCGGTCAAGAACACCGCCCAGATCACCAAGGCAATGCAGATGGTCGCCGCCTCCAAGATGCGCAAGGCGCAGCAGGCGGCGCTGGCAGGGCATCCCTACTCGGAGGTCCTGAACCGCGTGCTTGTTTCGCTCCGCGACCTGGTCAGCGAGTCTGCCCATCCTCTGCTCGTGGCTCGTCCGGTGAAGAAGACCCTCGTGCTGCTCGTCACCTCGGACAAGGGACTCTGCGGCGCGCTCAACACCAATGTTCTCCGCGAAGCGGCGACCCTGGATGTCGGCGCCACCGACTTTGTGGCCTCCGGAAAGAAGGGTGCCTCGTTCCTGGCCCGCACCGGCCGCAACATGATCGCGGACTTCTCGCTTCCCGACAGCCCTTCCTTCCTCCAGACCAAGGCAATCTCGAAGTTCTGCCTCGAGAAGTTCCTCTCCGGGGAAGTCGATCGAGTCTCGGTCCTCTATCCCAAGTTCGTCAACACGCTCACCCAGAAGCCCGTCCTTGTCCCGCTCCTGCCGATTTCCAAGGAAACGGCGGCCGGACATGATCACGACGATAAGTCCGCGGGTGCCCAGTTCCTCTTCGAGCCCGACTCGGATGAGGTGCTCAATGCCGTCCTGCCCTACTACTTTCACTTCACCGTCTTCCAGATGATCCTCGATGCGCGGGCTTCCGAGCAAAGCGCCCGCATGGTTGCGATGAAGAGCGCCACGGACAACGCGAAGGGACTCGTGAAGGATCTGACCCTCGAATACAACAAGGCCCGTCAGGCCAGCATCACCACCGAACTCCTCGAAATCACCACCGCCCAGATGGCATTGGCTTAACCCCTTTTCCCCAACCAACCACCACACTCTCATGAGCAACACAGGCACCATCGTTCAAATCATCGGCCCGGTCATCGATGCCGAGTTCAACACCAAGGAGGGCAAGTTGCCCAAGATCTACGACGCCCTCGAGATCGACTACACCATCGACGGCAAGCCCGCCAAGGTGACCCTCGAGGTCCAGCAGCACCTTGGCGAGAACTGGGTCCGCGCGATCGCGATGTCATCCACCGAGGGTCTCAAGCGCGGGATGGCCGTCCGTTCCCTCGGCAAGCCCATCTCCGTCCCCGTGGGCGAGGGGGTTCTCGGCCGTATTTTTAACGTGCTCGGCGAACCCTGCGACGAGCGCGGTCCCGTCAAGGCTGACAAGACCCTTCCGATCCATCGTCACGCGCCACCGCTTGTTGACCAGGACACCAAGGCACAGGTGCTCGAGACCGGAATCAAGGTCATCGACTTGATCTGCCCCTTCACCAAGGGTGGAAAGGTCGGCGCCTTCGGCGGCGCCGGCGTCGGTAAGACCGTCGTCATCATGGAGCTCATCAATAACATTGCCAAGGGGCACGGCGGTTACTCGCTCTTCGCCGGTGTCGGCGAGCGTACCCGCGAGGGCAACGACCTCTATGGTGAAATGATCGAGTCCGGCGTCATCGCTGTGCAGAAGGACGAGAAGGGCCATCCTGTTAAGGATGCCGACGGCAACTTCATCTTCCTTGAGGAAGGATCGAAGGTCGGACTCGTCTACGGCCAGATGAACGAGCCTCCGGGCGCCCGTCTCCGTGTCGCGCTCACCGCGCTCGCCATGGCGGAGTACTTCCGCGACGAGAAGCACCAGGACGTACTTCTCTTCGTCGACAACATCTTCCGTTTCTCCCAGGCGGGATCCGAGGTATCCGCGCTTCTCGGCCGTACCCCGAGCGCCGTCGGTTACCAGCCGACCCTCGCAGCCGAAATGGGCAATCTCCAGGAGCGCATCACCTCCACCAAGGACGGATCGATCACCTCCTTCCAGGCGGTCTACGTTCCCGCGGACGATCTCACCGATCCGGCCCCGGCGAACACCTTCGCCCACCTCGACTCCACGATCGTGCTCGAGCGCTCCATTGCGGAGCTCGGCATCTATCCGGCCGTCGATCCCCTTGCCTCGACCTCCAAGGCGCTTGCGCCCGAGATCGTCGGAGAGGAGCACTATGGGGTCGCCCGTGGCGTCCAGAAGGTGCTCCAGCGCTACAAGGACCTGCAGGACATCATCGCGATCCTGGGCATGGACGAGCTTTCCCCCGAGGACAAGCTCACCGTTTACCGCGCCCGCAAGATCCAGCGCTTCCTCAGCCAGCCCTTCCACGTCGCCGAAATCTTCACCGGATCGAAGGGCCAGTATGTGCCGATCGCCGAGACTATCCGCGGGTTCAAGGAAATCCTCGACGGCAAGATGGACGAAATTCCCGAGGGTGATTTCTACATGAAGGGCGGCATCGACCAGGTGGTCGCGGCTTCCAAGAACTCCTAAGATGGCAACCCTGCACCTCGAGATCGTTACCCCGGAGGCACGCACCTTCTCGGGCGAGGCCCAGATGGTGGTTGTTCCCGGGGTCGAGGGTGAGATCGGGATTCTTCCCGATCACATGCCCCTGATGACCCAGATCAATCCCGGGGAACTCCGCTACACGACCCCCGAAGGCGAGCATTTCCTCGCCGTCGGGAGCGGATTCCTCGAGGTGCTGCCCGACCGCGTTTCGGTGATGACCGACATGGCGGTCGCGGAGGCTGAGATCGACGAGAAGGCCGCCGAGGAAGCCGTGGCGCGCGCCCGCAAGGAGATTGCCGAGAAGGCGCTGGCGGGTGAGGAACTCGCCTTTGTCCAGGCCTCGCTCCTTAAGTCGCTGGCTCAGCTTCACGTGAAGCGTCGCTCCAGGCACTGATCGGGAAACTGGGGCCAATGATGGAAGCCCCCGCCACAACCCGCCTTCTGCTGGCCTCCTGCCTTGAGCAGGGGAGACATCATATTGGCCAGATCCTTCTGGGGGTTGATTTCACGCTCCGCCATGTAGCGGATGATGACCGGGATGATCTCGTGCTTCACACATCCCCCGCGGATGCCCGGGTAATTGCCCGCTATGATGCCGAGGGGAACTTCCGTCCCCTCAAGACGGCTCCCAATCTCAAGCGGGGTTGGCTTCTCGAGGCAGGTTCGCTGGAGGGAATGGAACTGGCGCTGGAGTTCTTTTATCCGGCCGCTCTCGGCATGTGGCTTTCCCATCTGCGCGTGAAGCTTCATCCGACAGCTCTCCGGGAGACCTTGGACCGTCAGACCGGCATGTACCGGATCACCCAGTTGATCAGGGATGATCAGGCCTCGGAACTTGTCGCCCGCTGCTGCACGTCGGAGGGTGGTTGCCTCAGGACGATCCTCTGGGATCTCGCTCCCGGTCATCCTATCACCACGCTTCCCTCATCCAAACTCTCGCTGGAAGAACTCCCTTCAAACCGCATCCCGCTCCTCTGCAGCGAACTCTGCAACCTGGTGGTGGCCGCGGCGCGACCGATTGCCAAAGGCAATCTTCCGAAGAAGGATTAAATCCAAAATCTGGATTAGAGGCGGGATGGACAAACAATTAGAATTTATCAGGATGCAACGGATGCGAAGCAACGGCCAAGCAAGCAAATCAGCCGTAACGGATGCGCAGCAACGGCCGGGCTAGCAAACTCAGGAAAAAAGGGAACTTGGTAAGCGGGCCGGGATTGAATACCGAAGGAACCACGAAACACACTAAAAGCACGAAATGAATGGAGTCATTGGACTCCATTTTCCCTTCTCTCACCCATCGGCATTTCGTGACTTTCGCGTTTTGGCATACCCGGCCGTTGCTGTGCATCCGTTACGGCGTGGTTCTCCCTCCCTTGCTTCGTCTTCACCATCCTGGTGAACGCTCCAGATCGGTTGTCATGGTTCCTTTGCATAATTCGGGTTAGAATCTTTCCATGCCACCTTCCGAAGCCACCCGATTGTTCCGTGCTCGGACCGTCGTGCCGGTGAGCCGGCCTCCGATCGCGGACGGGGGAGTGGCTGTCCGAGAAGGTGAGATCCTCGACGTGGGATCGTGGAACGATCTCATCCGCGGGCATCCCGGAGCGATCCACGAGGATCTGGGGGAGTGCATCCTCCTGCCGGGTCTCATCAATGCGCACTGTCATCTCGACTACACGATGATGAGGGGGGCTCTCTTCGGAGGGGGATCCTTCTCCGCCTGGATCCAACGCCTCAATGCGATGCGCCGTTCGTTGGACCAACGCGACTACCTCGATGCCATTGCGGCCGGTGAATCCGAGCTTCGCCGATGGGGATGCACCACGGTGCTGAACATCGAGTCGTTTCCGGAGTTGGTGCCGTTCCTTCCCGACTCGTCGATCCGTATCTGGTGGTTCCTCGAAGTCATGGATGTTCGCAGCCGGTTGGAATCGAGCGAGGCTCTGGCCGGTGCGATCCATTTCTTTGAGAAGGCCGGTGAGCATCGCGGCGGATTCGGCATCTCGCCCCATGCACCCTATACCGTTTCACACGATCTCTACGCTCTCTCCGCTTCCTTTGCAGGAAAGTACAATCTCCCTCTCTGCACCCATCTGGCCGAGTCGGACGAAGAGTTGGCGATGTTTCTGAAAGGCGAGGGGGCGCTCCATGAGTTTCTCCGATCGATCGGACGGCCGATGGATGACTGCGGCGGCAAGTCGCCGGTTCAGGCCGTGCTTGGATCGGGGATTCTTCCCGAGGGTTCCCTGCTTGTGCACATGAACATGATCACCGGTGCGGACAAGGATCTGCTCCGGGCCTCGGCCGGAATGTATCCCGTGATTCATTGCCCCAGGACCCATGCTTTTTTTGAACGCCCCACCTTCGATCTGGAATTTTACCGGGAGAGCGGCATTCCTGTGCTGTTGGGCACCGACAGCCTGGCCAGCAACGAGGATCTCAATATGTTTGCCGAGATGAGGGCGATGCAGTCCTCGTTTCCTGGGCTCGATCCCTGTGAAATCCTTGCCATGGCGACCACCCGCCCCGCCGGCGCCATTGGGCTGGAGGGAAGGCTCGGGGAGCTTGCTCCGGGTGCGATGGCCGATTTCATTGCCATTCCCGATCAAGGGGAGGGGAGTGAAAGCGCGACCGGCGTTTCCGAGAGGATACTGGCCAACCGTATGCCTCCGGCTGTATGGATTGCAGGTCGCCGATGAAAAGCTCCCCCGAGATCCGCGTCAGTCCCACGTCACCGCTACCGTGTTGGTTGCCTGGTGCCGTACTTACCTTGGTGCTTGCGATCGTTGCGGGCGTCTATGCCCAGGTCTGCACGTTCGAGTTCCTCCCGTTTTGGGACGACGACACCAACATCCACCGCAATCCGCTCTACGCGCCGCTCTCCTGGGGAAGTGTCGCCCTCTTCTGGAAAGGCCCCTTCCAGCAACTCTACATCCCGGTCACCTATTCTGTCTGGGCCGGGCTTGTGGCTCTCTCCCGGATCGTTGCCGGGACTACCGTGAGCTTCGGTCCGATCAACGGTGCTATTTTTCACGGAACCAACCTGCTGGCGCACCTCCTCTCGGTCGCGATGGTCTTTATGATCCTGCGCAGGTTGCTGGGTGCGGCGTTCGGGAAGGAGGGGTCCATGCCACCGCGCGCTCTGCTGGCATCCGCGGTTGGGGCGCTGGCCTTAGGTCTGCATCCCGTACAGGTGGAGACGGTGGCCTGGGTTTCTGGTCTGCGGGATCTTCTTGGCGGAGCCCTCTCCCTTGCCGCGATCGCATGTTTTCTCTCCTGGTTGGATCGCGGAACGGCATCCGGCCTCTCGTCCCGTTGGAACTGGCTGCGTTATGCGGCGGCCACCCTTCTCCTTCTCCTGGCATTCGGTTCCAAGCCTGGGACCGTAGTCACCCCGGCGCTGGCGCTTCTGTGCGGCGGATGGCTGATCCATTCGCGCGGATCCTCTTGGAAACCGCTCCTGATGCTGATTCCTTGGTTTCTACTGGCCGTGGCAGAGGTCGTGATGACCTCCCTCTCCCAGCCCGCCGCGGAGCTTGCCCGTTCTCTGGTCCCCGTCTGGGCCAGGCCGCTTGTCGCCGTTGATGCCCTCGCGTTCTATCTTGGAAAACTTCTCTGGCCGCTTCCGCCGTGGGGGTTGTGCGCGGATTACGGGCGCTCGCCGAATTCCCTCTTTGAGGCAGGGATCCTCTTCTGGAGTTGGTTGATTCTTGTCGGGTTGGTCGCCCTCCTTTTCTTTGTCAGAAGGCTCAGGATCTTCCTGCTTCCCTGCGCCTTGCTGGCGGTCGGGGTTCTTCCCACCCTGGGGCTGATCCCCTTCAACTTCCAGGTCGTCTCTACCGTCAGCGACCGCTATCTCTACCTTGCCATGCTCGGCCCATCCCTCGCCTTGGCATTGGTTTTCTGCCGTTACCACTCACGGATCGTCTCAGGGGTTGTTTTTATTCTTCTTGCCGCCTGGCTTGTGATTTCGCTGATCCAGCTACCCGTCTGGAGGGAAGGGACAACATTGTTTCCGGCCATCCTTGAGAGGAATCCCACAAGTTGGAAATCCCGCCATAATTACGCCTGCACCCTCGACGCGCAGGGGAAACTTCCCGAGGCTCTCCGCGAGTTCACCGAGGCGATCCGTCTACGTCCCTCCAATGCGGAGGCCTACAACGACGTGGGCCTGACCATGATCAAAATGGGGCGTCGGCAGGACGCGATCATGGCATTCCAGCAGTCGCTTCAGGTGCGGGCCACCCCCGGAGCCGCCCGGAATCTTGCCGCCGTGTTCCTGATGAATGGTGATCCGGTTCAGGCGGCCGCAGTCTACCGTCTGGCCATGCAGATCGATCCGGGGGATCTCCAGAATCAGCGTGCCTTGGCTTGGTTGCTTGCCACGCATCCCGACAGTCGTGTCCGTAACAGTAGGGAGGCTGTCGAACTCTCGCGTCAGATCGTGATCGCCACCAACGGCCAGGTTCCGGTCTTTCTTCTTACCCTGAGCGCCTCGCTTGCGGAGTCCGGGGACTTTGATCAGGCGGTTCAGGTTGCTGCACAGGCAGTATCGGCATACAGGGGGGCCGGCGATCCGAAAATGGCGGACATGGTGGAAGGAAGGATTCTTCCCGCTCTGCGTGCCCGCCAACCCCTCCGGGATAATTCAGTCAAACAGTAGCTGGGGGGTAAACTGATTTAACCCAAAATTCGCATTAGCAACCTGAGGTGAGTGGGGGAATGGGTTAAAAGGTTAAAACCGTTACAAAATTACAACGTGGAGGAGCGGCCCCTGTAGCTGGAACGAGGGCACTATTGCAGCCACTTTTTAACATTCTAACACTTTCACGTTTTAACTCCGCATGGACTCACCATTCCAGTTAAGGAAGCGCTGATTTAATCGCATAGAGGCCGTTGCGGAAAGAATGGGCCGCGGGCAAGACGGCTTGACACGAGCATCCCCGCAGCGGGCTGTAAGTGCCAAGCCAACACAGCCCCCGGCCTGTTATCTCCGCAACCCCATGGGCTGAAGTCATTTGTCGATTTTTGTGGCGTTGCTCGCTCGGGCGAGACCGCTGCGG
>CANKJN010000057.1 GCA_947482345.1 Spartobacteria bacterium | reverse complement strand
TAACCTATGGGACAGCACCCCTCTCAACTGCTCGCCCAGCACTTCAAATCCAGAAATTCTAAAACCACTTCTAACCAAAATCACCCTTCCTACCCCTTCAATACTTAATCAGCACTCAGTCTTTATGCCCCTGTGGGATGGCTGTGGAAAGCTTTCACGTTTCCGTTTTTTTGGACGGCAGAATTGCATTTCCCACGAAGGCTGATAAATGATCATCCAATGGATTACTCAACGAAATATATCAATTGCACGCTTTTCTCCTATTCGCCTTATTGATGACTAGTGCGGTCTTTGGCGGCGAGTCAGGAGCCTCCGTTGAGCAGCCAAACCTAGTTGGGAAGATCACTGAGGCGCTTGTGATATCCAAGGTCGATCGCCTTACGCCTCATACCTTTCGGGATAATGGCAAGCTGTTTTCGTATCACCTAAAGTCGGTGTCTTACCTTGGGACAATTGATCATGGTTCAGAAAGGTTCATTTTAGCAACAGCCGTTTTCATTCGCTCCTCGGCTGTAGGCAGCAAGTATCCGCCCGCACGGGGGCACGGCTTCCTTCTTTGTCTCTCGCCGGATTTTCGGCTGGTGTCTTATTGCGGACTCGACTTTCCGGATGTTGTGTTAGTCGGCTCCGAGCTTTGCCGACAACAAGAGAAGATCGGGGATTTTTCCGTCTCTGAACTAACCCGCAGGAATGGCTTCCTCATTGATGGAGCCGATTTTCTTCCTTACCCTTTCTCAGACAAAGTATCTGATCCAGACAAAGGCAAGCAAAACGGCGAACAAGGTCGTGGAGCCAGCGCGCTACCGCGCGCGGCTCACGACTGACGTTCGCCAAAGAAATGAACTCCACACTCATTCCGGACCGATCTACTTGGCGTCCCTCTTTGGCGATTCTGCCTTGGTTCGCTTTGGCTTGCGTTCTTGTCTTTGCGCTCATACTCCGCTGGACCCCGCTAGGAAACAAATCGTATCTGAGCCCACTTATTTCGAGTTCTAGCCTTTTTATCGCCTTTAGCGGGATTCTTCTTATCTGGATTGTTGCAAGGCTTTTGATGATCAGCTCATCGGGTGTCTCCTTTATCCGAGGTGCGGGCACATTTATCGGCCTGCTTCTGGGCGAAGGCGTCGTTGCCTTTATTGTTTGTTTTATTTGGATATTTCTCATGCTCGGATCAATCAACCCAGGCTGAAATAAAACAAGAAAAAGTCGAACCATGCAGTCCACCCAACGGCTACCCGCGTCACGCCTCGTGCTTGGTCGCTTCGCTCCCCGCACGAGCCGCGCCACGGGCAGCCGTGGATGACTGCGGACGTTCGCCGAACCAATGAAACGCCTCGCCATTTGCTTCGCAGTGATTCCTGGCTGGTTGGGAGCGATCGAGCTTCCCATCGTGCAGACTGCTTCGGGACCATATGAGGTATGTATCAGCGCAGCTTCTCCTAGTGAGCGCGATGCAGGTTACACCGTTGCCTTTCGAGATCGAGCCACGCTGAAGGTGGTTGGCACTGCCGAGACGATTGGCGGCTATACCACACCGGCGGTGGCCGCAGAGACATCCAAGGTGATCTGGCATCCCTCAGGTCAGTTTGTCGCGTTCACCGACCGTGGCACCAAACATTCGACCGAGCTTTATGTCTATTCATTGCGGGACGGCAAGCCGTTGAAGTTGGACTACTTGGATTATGTGCAAAACGCTCTTGGACGAGTCGATGCCGTTGAGATTGGCCTTCACTGTGTTTCGACGCCCCAGGCATGGGCAGACGACGCTCTCACCGTGAAGCTCTATTTCTCAGTAGATCGTCGGGAAACTGGACGACACTTCTATGAGACTCTCGTGACATTCCATCTCGACCACAGCCCGAAAGAGACTCCGCGACTTCGCCTCGTTTCAGTGCAACAGCCCAAGAATCCGAACGAATGATCCACCGCAAACAAACGGCGAACAAAACGGATGCAGGCAACGGCTCGAAGGCTATCTGTCGTGTCAGCCACGTCTTGCGCTCGCCGTCGCCTGATCCGAGACGTTAGCCCGAAATATGAAACGCCTTGCCATCATGATCGCAGTTGTCATTTTGTGTGGCGTGGCTTGGCTAGCGATTCCACCTTCGGAGCATGTTTGGAACATCGACGATGCATCTGTAACGCAGGAACGCCTCTTTTCAGACGGGTTTCATTCATTTTCCTCCGGCCTGCTTGCAGTTCGCATCGTTGGTAATCTCACCGAACCGGCACAGGTCGACTCCCCCCTCGGCCCTATTGAACTTCCCAAAGGTGATATTGATCTTATTGCGTATGCCGATGAAGCTTGGTCATCATCGGCCAAGATCCGCTATGAGCCGTCAAAAGGCACAAAAGGACATTTGACGATTTCGGTGTGTTTTGGCGCATGCCCGAACTGGGTTCGCCGCCCCCCGCCCTCCGCATTGCCTGTTTTGTACACAGGCGGATGGACTACCTACTACCCGGGAACCGATAAAAAAGCATGGTCAGGAGGGTTTCATCACGGTGTAAAATGTGGTGATTTCACCTTTTGGGATGAGGTAGGTAATATCACTCACAAAGAGGAATGGGAAAGCGGAAAAAAGAAAGGCTAACCATCGCATCCAGCCAAAACGCTACGCGCGCGGCTGATGCGTTACGTTGGGAAGAAAAATAGTTCCCACGTGCTTGGTTGTCTAAACGGCTAATAGCCTTGGCCTGCTTTAGCAGGCCTTCAGCGCGCCAAGGCGCGCATTGCGTGCCTCACCGTCTCGGCGCAGGCTATTGAGGCGGATTCCTCCACGAATTTGGCGAAGTCGATGTGGGCGCTCCCATCCGCCGAGTCGGAGATGACGCGCAGGACTCCCAGCGGTAGTCCGGCCGCCCGGCAGACCTGGGCGATGGCGGCCGACTCCATGTCGACACAGGAGGCATTCGGAAGGGCCCCGAGAACCTTGTTTCTCGCCTCGCTGCTCGAGAGGAACTGGTCGCCACTGACGACGAGTCCCTCTGAGACCCTCGCCTCCTCGAGGCCTGGAGGTCGCGTGAAGAGAAGCATGGCGCGGGCAGCCTCCGTCAGGAGGTTGCGCAGGTCTGCATCCGCCCCGATGGCTGAGAATCCCTCAAAAGGTATCTCATGCAACGGGAAGAGCGGTCGCGCATCCATGTCATGTTGCGCGAAGGAGTCCCCGATCACGATGTCACCGACCTTGAGATCCTCCGCCAGGCCTCCCGAGACTCCTGTGACCAGGATCCTTGAGACTTTCGCATGCGCTGCGAGGAGGGTGGCCGAGAGGGTGGCGTTCACCTTGCCGCAACCGCAGAGAATCAGGGCCACGGATTCTCCCTCTAGGCGTCCGTAACGGATTTCCCTGCCGGCGACCGTTTCAGTCCCCTCATGTTCCAGCGATGAGGAGAGGTCGCGGATTTCCGATTCCATGGCGGCGATGATCCCGGTGCGCGTGGTCATCCCGAAATGATAAGAGCTCTGTCCATTCACTGCCAGCGGTGAATGGATCGCGTTTCTTGTGAGCCGATGCTTGACGGAACTGCATTCCTCTGTGATTTCAAGGGTTCACAAACACCCCTCCTCACGAAGGAACAACCAGGAACACACATTATGCGCATCGGAATGGTCGGTCTCGGTCGAATGGGAGCCAACATGGTTCTCCGCCTCATCAAGGCAGGTCACGAAGTCGTTGTCTGGGATCGCAGTCAGGATGCTGTCAAGGATCTCGCCGCCAAGGGGGCCATCGCGGCCGCCGATCAGAAGGACTTGGTCTCCAAGCTCACCGGACCCAAGGCGGTCTGGATGATGATTCCTGCAGCCTATGTGGACGACACGATCGCCACCTTTGCTCCCTTGCTCGGCAAGGGGGACATCCTCATCGACGGCGGCAACTCCTACTACAAGGATGACATCCGCCGCGCAGGGGAACTCTCCGCCAAGGGCATCGAGTACGTCGATGTCGGCACTTCCGGAGGAGTCTGGGGTCTCGAGCGCGGTTATTGCGAGATGATCGGCGGATCGAAGGAAGCGGTCGGCTACCTCGACCCAATCCTCAAGGCCCTTGCCCCCGGCAAGGGAGATGCGCCGGTGACTCCGGGTCGCACCCGCAAGGGAACGGCCGAGGAGGGCTACCTCCACTGTGGTCCCAATGGCGCCGGACACTTCGTCAAGATGGTCCACAACGGCATCGAGTACGGCATGATGGCCGCCTACGCCGAGGGTCTGAACATCCTCAAGAACGCCAACGCCGGCAAGGTGAAGCGCGAGATCGACGCCGAGACCACTCCGCTCCGTGATCCCGAGAACTACCAGTACGACCTCGATCTTCCCGAGATCACCGAGGTCTGGCGCCGCGGTAGCGTGGTGGCCAGCTGGCTGCTCGACCTCACCGCCGACGCGCTGGCCCGCGATCCCGAGCTCAAGACCTTCGGCGGCCGCGTCAGCGACTCCGGCGAGGGCCGCTGGACGATCCTGGCCGCGATCGAGGAGGGCGTTCCCGCCCCCGTCCTCAGCTCCGCCCTCTACGAGCGCTTCTCGAGCCGTAATCTGGCCGAGTATGCCGACAAGATCTGTTCGGCGATGCGCTTCGAGTTCGGCGGTCACCTCGAGAAACCCGCCGGTTCCAAGTAATCTCCGAAACACCCCAGCCATCCCGCCCTCATGCCTGCTGAAAAAAGCGACGCCCTGGTGCTCTTCGGAGCCACCGGAGACCTGGCCCACAAGAAACTCTTCGACACGATCCAGGCGCTCTACCGCCGCGGCGTGCTCGAGGGGCCGGTGATCGGGGTCGCCAAGAGCGGCATGACCCGCGAGCAGGTTATCGACCGCGCCCGGGAGGGGATCACCACCTTCGGCCGCGGGGTCGACGAGGGGGTCTTCAAGAAATTCGCCGACCAGTTTCAGTACGTCGACGGCGACTACGCGGATCCGGCGACCTTCCAGAACCTCAAGAAGGCCCTTGGCGACGCCAAGCGTCCGCTCTTCTACCTCGCCATCCCGCCCGTCCTCTTCGGAACGGTGACCAAGGGGCTCAAGGCCGCCGGATGCCTCAACGACGACGCCCGTGTCGTCGTCGAGAAGCCTTTCGGCCATGACGCCGCCTCCGCCAAGGCCCTCAACCGCACCCTCCACGAGGTCCTCGAGGAGCATCAGGTCTTCCGCATCGATCATTACCTCGGCAAGGAGGCGACGCAGAATGTCCTCTACACCCGCTTCGCGAACGCCTTCCTCGAGCCGGTCTGGAACCGCAACTACATCAGCAACATCCAGATCACCATGGCCGAGTCCTTCGGCGTGCAGGGACGCGGTGCGTTCTATGACGCCACGGGCTGCCTTCGTGACGTGATCGAGAACCACCTCATGCAGGTGGTCGGCTTCCTCTGCATGGAGCCCCCCTACTGGCCCGACAAGGAGCGCGTGCGCGACGAGCAGGTCAAGCTGTTCAAGTCGATCCGCACCATCTCGACCAATGACATCGTCCGGGGCCAGTTCGAGGGCTACCTGCAGGAGCCCGGCGTGGCCCCCAACAGCCAGACAGAGACCTTCGCGGCCGTCCGCGTCTTCATCGACAACTGGCGTTGGCAGGGAGTGCCTATCTACATCCGCGCCGGGAAGAATCTGCCCGTCTCGGCGACCGAGGTGCGCGTCCAGTTCCACCGACCGCCTCAGGTCGTCTTTCCGGACGAGCAGGCCCCGATGCACAATTACGTCCGCTTCCTCTTCTCCCCCCGCATCGAGATCGGCATCTGCATGCAGGTCAAGATCGACGGCGAGCGGATGGTGGGAGAGCCGATGGAGTTGAAGGTTGTCGACCAACAACCCGACGAGATGACCCCTTACGAACGCCTCATCGGCGACGCCATCCAGGGTGATCAGGCCCTCTTCGCCCGTCAGGATGTCGTCGAGGAGGGGTGGCGGATCGTCGAAAAGATCATCGGCAATTCCGTGCCCGTCCATCCCTACAAGCCCGGCACCTGGGGGCCCGACGCGGTCAACGATGTCCTCCTTCCCTCGGGCGGATGGCATGCGCCGCAGGTCTGAAGAGAGGCTGAAGTCTAAAGACTGAAGACTGAAGGTAAAATGCAGAAAGGAGGGAACCTGCCGATCCTACTGCTGGCATTGGCTGTCCTGATCCTTGTCTGCGGCTGCGGTAGGAAAGAGACTTCACCCGCGGACAAGCCGCTCGTGGTCGGGATGGATCTCTCCTACCCGCCCTTCGAGATGATTGATGCGGCGGGGAAGCCCTCCGGTGTGAGCGTCGATCTGGCCCGGGCATTGGGCGAGTCGCTTCACCGTCCCGTCCGCATCGAGAACATCCCCTTCACCGGGCTGATTCCATCGCTCCTCACCGGCAAGATCGATGTGGTGATCTCCTCGATGACTGACATGCCCGAGCGGCGGAAGGCCATTGCCTTCTCCGATCCCTACTTGACCATCGGATTGGCGCTTCTTGCCGGGAAAAACTCCGGTCTCACCGCCGCCACGGATCTCGACCGACCCGGCAGGACCGTGGCGGTCCGCCAGGGAACCACCGCCCAGGTCTGGGCCAAGGAGCACCTCAAGCAGGCTAAGGTCCTGGTGCTCGACAAGGAATCCTCCGCCGTCCTCGAGGTCGTTCAGGGAAAGGCCGACGGATTCCTCTATGACCAGATGAGCGTCTGGAAGCATCATCAGGAGCACCCGGTCGAGACGGTTGCACTTCTTAAGCCTGTGCAGACCGAATCATGGGCCGTCGCGTTGCGTCCCGATGATACGGTGGGCCTGACTCAGGTGAACGCCTTCCTGAAATCATTCCGCGCCTCCGGCGGATTCGATCGTCTCGGGAACACCTATCTGAAGAACCAGAAAGAGGCTTTCGCCAAAGCAGGAATCCCATTTTACTTTTAGCCGGCACGGTATGCCCGAAAAGGATTTTGAGATCTGGCTGAACGACACCACGCGAATTCTGGTGTCCCGGACCACAGAGAGGGGAGCATTGATATCATTTGCCGTTATTCTCATGGTTTTGCATGAGGGTGCTTGGACTGATGCAGGCAGGTATGACACGGCCCATGGGGTTCCTCATCAGGATGTGCTTCATCACAGGAAGGGTCTTGTCAAAAAGGTGTGGATGGACAAACTTTCAGCCAGAGAGATTTACGCCCATGCGATCGAAAACTTCCGTAAAAATTACTCCGAAATCATCCATGACTACCTCACGTAAGACGGTAGAAAAGAGCTCTCTTCCCAGCAAGGCATCCTCTGTCAGGGAGCTTGATGCTTGGATTCTTAAGATTGGGGGACGTGCCATCACACCCGCCCAAAAGAAAAAAATCTTCACAGAAGTGCGTTGGGCCAAGATACCAGGAGAATCAGCACCCATTTGAGTTCTTGCTGATGGGATAAGCAGGCTAAGCAATCCTGCCTCATCTTTCCTCCAAATTAGTACCCTCCAACCTGTTGCTCTCTATAGCCCTTTTTACTTTTAAAACATCATGAAAACAGCACTCCTCTTCTCCGGTCAGGGAGCCCAAGCCGTCGGTATGGGCAAGGACCTTGCCGCAGCCTATCCCGTCGCCGCCGATCTGTTTGCCAAGGCTGACTCGATTCTTGGCTACTCCCTCTCGCAGACCGCCTTTGAGGGTCCGGTCGAGGAACTGACCAGGACCTCGGTCTGCCAGCCAGCCCTCTATGTCCACGGCCTCTCCGCTCTGGCCGTTCTAAGGGAAAAGGTGCCTTCCCTTTCCTTTGACGCCGCCGCCGGGCTTTCGCTCGGGGAGTTCACCGCCCACGCCGCCGCGGGCACCTTCGACTTCGAGACGGGTCTCCGTCTGGTCGACAAGCGATCCCGCTTCATGCAGGAAGCGTGCGAGGCGACCGAGGGGGGCATGGCCGCCATCATCGGTGCCGATGAGCAGGGGGTGCGTAACCTCGCCGCCGCGGCCGATGTCGACGTGGCCAACTTCAACAGCCCCGGCCAGATCGTCATCTCGGGAGAGAAGTCCAAGATCGCCCTCGCCGTCGGGATGGCCAAGGAATACGGAGCCCGCAAGGCGGTCGAGCTCACTGTGGCTGGGGCGTTCCACTCCCGCCTCATGGAGCCCGCCTATCAGCGCCTGAGCACCGTGCTGGCGGAGACCCCGATTGTCATGCCGCGTGTGCCCGTTGTCGGGAACGTCGATGCCCGTCCGGCGGAATCCCCCGACGCCATCCGCAAGTCACTGGCTGATCAGGTCACCGGCTCCGTCTGCTGGACCGCGAGCATCGAGTACATGATCGACCATCTCGGCATCACCCGCTTCCTCGAACTCGGCCCCGGCGGCATCATTGCCGGCCTTGTCGGCCGCATCCGCAAGGGAACCGAGGTAATCAGCGTTTCCGACGTCGCCTCGCTTGAGGCGGCCCTGCCGCTACTTAGTTAACCCCCCGATGCCTCCGATGTTACAAGTGGGGCCGAAGTACTTGCCAAGCAGCAAGGGCCCAATGTAGGAGGTGAGTTCGTTGAGGCGGCGCTTGCAACCTGAAATAGCATTGCATCACACTCTATTATTTGATTCAACGAGCCGAGGTCATTAATCGATATCACGGGATCTTGTTGTGAAGAATTAGCCAATCTGGCAACTGATTTTTGGTTAGAGCATTTAAAAACAAGCAGTTAAGAAACTAAAAACGAAACACATGACAAAGCAGAACGTAGTGCTTGATGAGTTGGGGGACTTCCTTGATTTCCAAATCCAGTCGATGAAAAGGCATCGGATGGATAAGTTTCTAATCACGTTCGACAAGGCCAGCTACCTGCTTGAAAAAATCCGCAAGGTTAGCAAGTCACACATGACAAAACAGAACGTAGTGCTTGATGAGTTGGGGGACTTCCTTGATTTCCAAATCCAGTCGATGAAAAGGCATCGGATGGATAAGTTTCTAATGACGCTCGACAAGGCCAGCTACCTACTAGAAAAAATCCGCAAGGTCAGCAAGACCTACCGCATCGCAGTGTTGGCCGGAGACGGCATCGGACCCGAAGTCATGGCCGAGGCCGCCAAGGTTCTCCGGGCCGTCGAGAAGAAGTTCGGTTTCACCCTTGAGGAGACTCCGATGCCCGTGGGAGGCGCCGCGATCGATGCGACCGGCAAGGCCCTTCCCGCAGAGACCCTCAAGGTTTGCGCGGAGAGCGATGCGATTCTCTTCGGTTCCGTCGGCGGCCCCAAGTGGGAGAGTCTCCCTCCTAACGAGCAGCCCGAGCGCGCCGCACTGCTCCCGCTCCGCAAGCACTTCGGCCTCTTTGCCAATCTCCGTCCCTGCATCTGTCTGCCGGAGTTGGCCCATGCCTCGCCCCTGCGTCCCGAGTCGGTCGCCGGAGGGGTCGATGTCCTCTGCGTGCGCGAACTCACCGGCGGACTCTATTTCGGCGAGCCGAAGTTCCTGAAAGATTCCGGTGAGAACGAGGCCGATCCGATCGCCGTCGACACCATGGTCTACAAGAAGAGTGAGATCGAGCGGATCGCCCGCGTTGCCTTCGAGGCCGCTCGAGGCCGTGGCAGGAAGCTCACCTCGATCGACAAGGCGAATGTCCTTCAGAACGGCATCCTCTGGCGCCGCACGGTGAGCGAAATCGCGAAGGAGTACCCCGACGTGACCCTCTCGCACCTCTACGTCGACAATGCCGCGATGCAGCTCATCAAGAACCCCAAGCAGTTCGACGTGGTGCTGGCCGAGAACCTCTTCGGCGACATCCTGAGCGACGAGATGGCCATGATCGCGGGATCCCTCGGCATGCTCCCGAGCGCCAGCCTCGGCCAGTCGAAGGGCGAGTCGCGCCGCTTCGGCATGTACGAGCCGAGTGGCGGCACAGCCCCCGACATCGCCGGCAAGGGAATCGCCAATCCCATCGCCCAGATCCTGAGCGCCGGGATGCTCCTGCGTCACTCCCTCAACGAGGTGGCCGCAGCCGATGCGATCGATACCGCAGTCCGCAAGGTGATCGCCTCCGGCCTCCGAACAGGCGACATCTGGTCCGAAGGAACAACGAAGGTCGGCACCGCCGCGATGGGTGACGCGATCGCGAAGGCGATCTGACCCCGGCTCTTTCACTAGGGAAGGCGACCTTCAGTTCCAACCGGGACATACGATGAGTTCCGCAACCAACCAAAAGACATCGCTTCTCTGGTTGGCGGCGCTCGGCGTGGTCTTCGGCGATATCGGGACAAGTCCCCTCTACGCCTTCCAAACCGCGGTCGCTCTGACCGGCGCCGCACATGCCGTCGCGGTCGCCTCGCTGATCCTTTGGACGGTCATCCTGGTGGTGAGCGTGAAGTACGCCTTCATCATGATGAAGGAGGATTACAAGGGGCAGGGGGGTGTCTTCGCCCTCTTCGCGCTCCTGAAGACGGCCCGCGCCCCAAGGCCGATTCACTTTGGGGTCATTGTGATCGTGGCATTCGGCGCGGCGCTTTTGCTCAGTGACGGCACCCTCACACCCGCCATTTCCGTGCTCAGCGCCGTCGAGGGAATCGTGACGATCCATCCCTCCCTCTCCGGCTATGCCCCCGGTGCGGCCATTGCCATCCTGATCGTGCTCTTCGGGATCCAGCGTTTCGGGACGGGAAGGCTTGGGTCGATCTTCGGTCCGGTGATGCTGGTGTGGTTCCTGAGCATCGCCCTCATGGGGTTGGTTCAGATCGTGCGCCACCCCTCGGTGCTCCGGGCCCTTGATCCCCTCTCAGGACTCTCACTGCTTTTCCAATCCGGATGGCATGGTTTCGCCATCATGGGTGCCGTGGCCCTCGCCGTCACCGGAGCAGAGGCCCTCTATGCCGATCTGGCCAATTTCGGCAAGGGGCCCATCCTTACCGCATGGTATGGAGTCGCCCTTCCTGCGTTGCTTCTCAACTACCTTGGGCAGGCGGCGTACCTCGATATCAACGCCTCCGCCGCATCGGACACGGGGCTTTTCTTCCTGCTCTGCCCGATGCCGATGAGGGGGCCGCTTGTGCTGCTGGCCACCGCGGCCACGATCATTGCCTCGCAGGCCCTGATCAGCGCCGTCTTCACGCTGGTGCGTCAGGGTAAGTCCCTCGACATTCTTCCCCCGTTCATCAGCAGGCACACCAACCCGGGGGTGAGGGAGCAGATCTACATCCCCGCGGTCAATTTTCTGCTGGGGATCTGCTGCATCATGCTGATCGCGGTCTTCCGTACGGGAGCCTCGCTGGCGAACGCCTACGGTGTTGCCGTGACGGGAGCCATGGTGGTCACCTCCGTCCTCTGGGGAATGGTGATGCTCTCCCGGGCGGAGGTTCCCGCATCGAGGACTTTGCTGATTCTCTGCGGCCTGCTGCTGCTGGATCTCACCTTGTTTTCGTCCTGCCTGACCAAATTCTTTGACGGGGGATTCCTCCCCTTCTTCCTGGCGGTCGGGATGATGTCTCTGATGTTCTCATGGTACCGGGGAAGGAAACTCATCAATGAGGCGATGAAGGAGGGCCTCATCTCACCCGGGGAACTGGGCGGGCAACTGGCCACATCCATCCTGCCGCATGTGGCCGGGTCAAGGGTCTATCTCACGCGCGAGAGGACCCCGGAGCATTCCGTGGCCTCCATCCTCGAGTTCCACAGGAGGACCAAATCCGTCGCGGAAAACAACGTGATCCTAATGCTGCCCTCGAACTGGTCCGATCCTTACGAGGTCATCGGCAACCCCGTGGTCAAAAAGCACGACGGAGGGCTCTGGGAGATTACCGTTCCCCACGGGTACATGGTCGAGGCGGATGCGCCCGGAAGCCTGCGTGCGGCCGCGGAGGCAAGCGGCGGCGCCTTCACCTTCAACCCGGAGGACACCTTCTACATCTTCCCCAAGGAGTTCCCCTCCACGGACGGCGGAGCGATGCCGGCGTGGCAGAGGAACCTCTTCTCGTTCCTTGTCAGGAATGTCGGATTCCTCGTGAACTTCATGGGGATCCCGTCCGGGCAACTGATCGTCTACCTTGCCTACATCGACATCGACCATCCTGACACCCCTGACTCCGTCCAGACGGTGTAGTCGGCGACTTGCGGGGCCATGTCCCCCGTGACGGGGAAAATTCTTGCCAAAGCCGCCGCATGACGGGCAATTTCCTTCATGGCAGCAACGAATCATTCCAATTTCGACGAGACGTTCTACCGGGGAGCCGATTCCTTTTTCACGGCCAGCTCGGACATCGGGCTGACCTTCGACGACGTCACGCTGGCGACGCTTTATTCGGATATTCTGCCCAGCCAGACCAAGCTTGATTCCCGTTTGAGCGACGGACTTCAGCTCAATATTCCCATTGTCTCCGCAGACATGGACACGGTCACGGAATCGCGCCTTGCGATCGCCCTGGCGCTCAACGGCGGCCTCGGGCTCATCCATTACAACATGCCCGAGCGCGACCAACTCGGGGAGGTGAGCCGCGTGAAATACCATGTCCAGGGGCTCATCCAGGATCCCATCAAGGTATCGCCCGACCAGTTCATCGGCGACGTCCTGAAGCTCATCGAGGAGAAGAACTTCGGCTTCAGCACATTCCCCGTCGTGGATGAGAAGGGTGCGCTCGTCGGCCTCCTCTCCGGTCACGTGGTCAAGCCGCGCTACGCTTCCAAGAAAGTCTCCGAGGCGCTGACTCCGCGGAGCCAGGTTCACACCGTGACCAGGAAGGAGCTTGGCACAGATCCCATCGCCATCGCCGACAAGTTCTTCACCGAGCATCTCGGCATCCACAAGCTTCTGGTCGTCGACGAGGAAGACCGGTTGCACGGCCTCATCACCATGAGCGACGTGGAGAGGATCACCCAGGAGCGCAAGGCCCAGTTCAAGCCCGCACGTGACTCCCAGTTCCGTCTGGTCTGCGGCGCAGCGGTCTCCGCCACCCGCAATGCCTTCGGCGAACTCGACAGGGAGCGGATCCTTGGTCATGTCGGGGCGCTCGTTGAGCGCGGCATCGATGTCGTCGCCGTCTCCACCGCCCACGGCCACAGCAAGGGGGTCGGGGACACGGTCAGGGTGGTGCGCGACGCCTTCCCGAAGCTGCCCATCATCGCCGGCAACGTCACCAGCGCCGCCGGAGTGGAGTATCTTGCCGACTGCGGGGCGAACATCGTGAAGGTCGGTCAGGGACCCGGTTCCATCTGCACCACGCGCGTCGTTGCCGGAGTCGGCATCCCGCAGATGACCGCCCTGTACGTCTGCTCGAAGGCCGCTGCCGAGAAGAAAGTCTCGATCCTTGCCGACGGGGGGATCACCAAGTCGGGCGACATCGTGAAGGCCCTGACCCTTGCGCAGGGTGTGATCTGCGGCGGCATGTTCGCGGGTTGCACCGAGTCACCCGGCGATGTCGTCGAGATCGGCGGCAAACTTTACAAGCAGTACCGCGGTATGGGCAGTCTCTCGGCGATGAAGGCCGGCAGTGCCGCCCGCTACGGTCACGACAAGGCTGACACCACGCGCAAGGTGGCCGCCGAGGGCGTCGAAGCGCTCAAGGAGGCATGCGGCCCCGTGGATCGCGTCCTGGCCAGTCTCATCGGCGGGATCCAGAGCGGCATGGGATATCTCGGTGCGGAAAATCTCGAGCAACTCCGCGCAAAGGCACGCTACATCCGGGTCAGTCCGGCTGGCCAGCGCGAGGCCGCCCCGCATGATGTGGTCGAGCTCAAGACCAAGAACTGAAAAACCCTGACGCGACCCGTTTTAGCACGGGTGGATTTTTTCCAGCTCGGGCAATAGCACGACGCTTTCCTGCTCGTTCGGATCCGTCCGGGCAATAACGGCCACGACGTCCTCGGTCTGGCTTGGATTATAAGGAAGATGGGGAACATCCGCCGGAATGTAGAAGAAATCGCCGGGCTTTACGATGGAGTGATGCTCCAGTTGTTCGCCATGCCAGACTCCCGAAGTCCCTTGGAGCGCGTAAATCGCTGTTTCATGGGTCGCGTGTTTGTGAGCCTTGGCCCTTCCTCCGGGAGGAATGGTCACCAACTGAAGGTGAATGCCCCTTGATCCGACGGTCTCGGCCGAAATCCCGACGAGATAGTCGAGGCCTTGCTTGCCGGTGTATTCGTCAGTGGGGCTGATCAACCGGCATTCTCCGCCAGATGGCCCTGGAAATTCGTTTGCCATTGAAGTGGCGTCAGTGAACTTAGGGAAGACGGACTAATGAAGAGCGTGATGCCACCCCGGATGACTACCAACCGAGGATCATCGCGAAGACCAGCGGTGCGACGATCGAGGCATCCGACTCGATGATGTGCTTCGGGGTGCTCTCCCCGAGCTTGCCCCAGGTGATCTTCTCGTTGGGCACGGCGCCGGAGTAGCTACCGTAGCTGGTGGTCGAGTCGCTGATCTGGCAGAAGTAGCCCCAGAGAGGCACCTCGGGACGCTGCAGATCCTGGTGGAGCATCGGGACGACGCAGATCGGGAAATCGCCGGCGATGCCGCCACCGATCTGGAAGAACCCGATGGAGCCGTCGGGGGAATCGGCATGGCGTCCGGAGCCCTTCGCGGCGCCGGGGAGGGGCTTGGAGTTCTTCGTGTACCAGTCGGCGAGCGCGATCATGTACTCGATGCCGGTGCGGACGGTGTGGACATTCTTCACGTCGCCGCTGATGACGTGACCGGCGTACATGTTGCCGAGGGTGGAATCCTCCCAGCCGGGGACGAACATCGGGAGGTTCCTCTTGGCCGCTTCCATGAGCCAGCTGTTCTTAGGGTCGATCTGATGCTCAAGCTTCCCACCGAGCAGGATGCGGTACATGAACTCGTGGGGGAAGAGGCGCTCCCCCTTCTTGTCGGCGGCGACCCACTCATCGAGGACGGCATTCTCGATCCGGCGCATCGCCTCCATCTCGGGGATGCAGGTGTCGGTGACGCGGTTCATATGGCGCTCCAGCAGGCCCATCTCGTCGGCGGGGGTGAGGTCGCGGTAGTTGGGTACGCGTTCGTAGAAGTCGTGGGCGACCAGGTTGAAGACATCCTCCTCGAGGTTGGCGCCGGTGCAGCAGATGGCGTGAACCTTCCCCTGGCGGATCATCTCTGCGAGGGAGAGTCCGAGTTCGGCGGTGCTCATCGCGCCAGCGATGGTCATGAACATGGAGCCGCCCTTCTCGAGATGGGCGGTGTAGGAACGGGCGGCGTCCTTCAGCGCGGCGGCATTGAAGTGACGGTAGTGATGCTCGATGAAGGTGGAGATGGGGCCGAGTGTGGACATGGTGCGGAAAGGATGAATGATGAATGAAAAATTATGAAGGATGAATGATGAAAGCTGAAGAAGCCAAAAATCAGCGGGTGGTGATTTTCGTGCTGCAGGTCCGAAACCAGAACCAGTGAGTCGAACTAAATTCCAGAGGCGAAAAAGCAATCAGTACCCAAAAAAAGGCCGCACCGGTTGCCCGATGCGGCCTTTGGGAGTATTTGAGATCCGGGGATCAGTTCTGGATCTTGCGCTCGA
Source organism: Spartobacteria bacterium (assembly GCA_947482345.1). GTDB lineage: Bacteria > Verrucomicrobiota > Verrucomicrobiia > Chthoniobacterales > UBA6821 > UBA6821. The sequence continues at coordinate 686 of CANKJN010000057.1, read as the reverse complement.
CGGCTCCCGCGGCCTTGGTCAGGTCACGTCCACCGGCACTGACATCTTCTCCAACACCCTTGATGGTGTTGCAAGCGGTAAGTCCGGTGGTGGCGATGGCAAGAAGGAGGAATGCAAGGAGGTGTTTCATAGGTCCTGAGATTTGACAAAAAACCAATGCCCTGTCGATACGGGAAGTGGGGTTGGGGTGCTCGGCGTTTTAATCTGTCGCTCTATTGAGGAGCATTTCACGCAACGGGCGCAACGGACGCAAAGAAGAGCGGAAGAAAACTATTCTACCGAACCAAACTCTAACAATTGCTTTTCTCATGCTCTTGTGAAATGCCCTTGAGAACTTGCCCAAAAGTCTTCTACTCGCCGCGCTCCTCGCATCCCTGAAGACAACATTTCTTCTGTCCTCCCTTGGCGGTCGTGGCGACCTTTGCGTGAAATATTTCTCTCCTCGATGAGATAATGCAGAAGGGTCAGTGCCTCGGATTAAAACGGAATCGCTCTAGGGTCTGTTAAGACTAAAAGGCAGGTGGCGGTGCTAGGAGTTTTGCTGCCAGGCGAGGCGAATAAGAGAGGCAATACCCTTGCGGTCTTGACTCTCTTGGGCAACAAAGCATGGCGGCAAAAGAACGGCACCCTAAAGGCGAGGGTTGCTGATGCGCAGGGTCAGCGTTGCTCTTTCGGTCTTGTAGTGC
>CANKJN010000056.1 GCA_947482345.1 Spartobacteria bacterium | reverse complement strand
GTGTTGGGGCTCATCGTTCAGTGCAAGCGCCAGGGCATGGACTGGGCGAGTAGAGAAGGCGTTCTGGTGCTTTTCTTCAACGCGCAGGGTTGAGGCGAACAGTTGACTCTTAATAGCCTGGCCAAATCGCACCCGAGCACCCTTGTCCCGTGGAGCCATCTGGTCATCCACGGTGAGCAGCTCCGCTCCTAGAATGTCAGCGTTGAACCCGTTTTCATTAGTGAGGGCCCGAAAAGCAGGTGCTGATCGTCCCCCGAGGGCCAAACGGATGATTTCCAGAAAGAGGGTCTTTCCGCTGTTTATAGGTCCAACCATTGCCAGTGCCGGGATAGGACGACGAACTCCTCTCTTCACATTTTCGCGGGCCTGTTTTACCCAGCCCATCACAACTTGAAACTGATCGGGGTAGGTCTCCGTCATGAAAAGGCCCCGAACGATCCGTCTGACCAGTTCCCAATCCCCTGGAGAGGATTCGATGATCTGCGGGGGCCGGGTGACGAGGAACTGCCGTCCGGAATCTTCATCTGTGTGGATGCCCGTTCTGTGCCCAGCCATTGGCCCGACCCACTCAACGAAATGCTTCGCGGTGATGTGGCAGATGGCGAGGTCAACGTCCTTGGTGGAAAGTCCCCTCTTCTTGAGATGCTTTGAGACGCGGCCTTCCGTCAACGGGATGAACAAATCGCCTTCCCGCATAAAATAGCCCGAGCCGTTGTAGTAGAAGTTCTCGCAGGCGATTTCGATTGAGGGGCCAGAACCCATAAAACCCTCAACGGGCAGATCCGGGGTGATGCTGTTTTCTGGAATTGTTTGGAGAGGCTCCTTCATCCCTTCGGGGGAGAGGGCCTCTCCCAGCATTTCCTTGGGTTGGCGGTTCTTAAGGGAAAGATGGTCGGTAATTCCCGCGTCGTAGGTAAGGTCCGCGATCATCTTGATGCCCTCCTAACTGTGGTTTCTTCCCCTGCGCCCTTTACGCGATACTGCTGAAGTGCCCGATGGCATTCTTCCCGGCTGTAGCGGACCGACTTTCCGACTCGGTAGAACGGTAGGATGCGTGATTGGCGCAATCTGCGGGCCGTTCTCGGGGAGATCCCCATGTCGGTGGCGATTTGTTTCTCTGATACCAGCTTGGTGTCTTTTATGTAGTCATTAGTGTTCTGCATGTCGTGTTAATGTGACGTTGATATTGAGTGACCAACCGCCTCCAATTGATGCATGGACAAATCCCGGAGCTGCCAAGGGCGAGACCGTAAACCCCGCCTGTTCTAGAAGTGCAGCAAGCAACTCCGCAGCAAAATCGCTGCGGTGAGTTTGATCCTTGAGGAGGCTCTGAAAAGCGGAACGAGAGAGCCCCCAGGATCCGACGATGGTGGCCAGCAGCGCCCTGCTTGGGACGGCTGATCCACTCTCGAACCCCCGAAGAAGCTCCTTGCCCACGTTCGCCAAGACCGAGGCCTTATCAAGGTCTAGTTTGGCTGCTTTCCTACCGCCTCGAAGAATCCGGCACAGCTCATCGGAAGGCAGTGAAGCCATCCGACGTGCCATCCAGGATTCTGGGGCTTGATCCAAAACGATCACAAACTCATCAGGGCCGAATTCGAGTTCAGCCATGATTTTCAGAAGGTTCGTTGGGGAGGGGTAGCGACGGCCTACTTCGTAATGGTTGAGCAGCGCGTCACTGACCCCGCACTTTTTGCCAAGTTCCTTCAGCGTGATTCCAAGCTCCTTGCGGCGCTGGATGATCATTTCGCGAAACTCCTGGGGAAGGGCGCGATGGCTTGGCTTCCCTTGGGGTGACGAGGTTTGGATGCGGTTAATCATTTGGAGAAATCTACCCAGTTAGACTTTTAGGTCAACACAAAGTTTGGGTAGGGATGAAAAATTTTTTTGCCTGCTATCCAGCAATCAACTCCTGGGTCTTTTGGTATAGAATGAACCCGCGAGAATTGGCAAAATGACTCATCTCAATGTGGAAGAGGGGATCTAAAAGTAAATTTTAGTGTCACTTATCTGTCACAACCACCTACCCCTGAAACCACCTGATCGCCCGTAGAACCTGATAAAAAGAGAGTGCAGCCATGAGGAGTCGAACCTCAAACCTTCTGATCCGTAGTCAGATGCTCTATCCAATTGAGCTATGGCTGCTTGAAGGGTCGATTACTAAAGCGCAGAACCGTCCGTCGGTCAATCCCTTTGCTCACTCTTCTCTTGACGATCCATGGAATCAGGGAAATGATTGCGTCTCAATCTTATCAAGAGTGACGGAGGGACTGGCCCGTTGATGTCACGGCAACCGCCGCGGAGGAATTCGTGGGACCAGGTGCCAAATCCAGCTCCGCAAACGCGGGGAAAAGATGAGATACCCGGCACGGTCGCAGTCGCGACACCAGGTCTCCTCGGCACTCTTGATCGGAACAACGACGAGATCCCATGCCCAAGAAACCCTGGTTCAGTAATCTGAAATGCCGCGAGTGCGGTCATCTCTACGAGAAGGAGGCGATCCATATCTGCGAGTTCGACTTCGGTCCGCTCGAGGCCGCCTACGACTACGAGGCCATCCGCGGGACGCTCACCCGCGAGCTTATCGAGTCCCGTCCCCAGACGATGTGGCGTTACCGCGAGCTCCTGCCGATCGACGGGGAGCCGACCGTCGGCACCCAGGTGGGCTTCACCCCGCTCGTGAAAGCCGACCGTCTGGCCAGGAAGCTCGGGATCAAGGAACTCTGGATCAAGAACGATTCGGTCAACTATCCGACCCTCTCCTTCAAGGATCGCGTGGTCTCCGTCGCCCTCAGCCGCGCGCGTGAACTCGGATTCGAGGTCGTGGCCTGCGCCTCGACCGGCAATCTCGCCAACTCCGTCGCCGCCAACGCCGCCAACGCGGGCCTCAAGAGCTACGTCCTCATCCCCTCGAACCTCGAGCAGGGGAAGGTGCTCGGTTCGCTCGTCTACGGCACCAACGTCATCGGCATCAAGGGCCCCTACGATCAGGTAAACCGTCTCTGCTCCGAGATCGCCGGCCAATACGGCTGGGGTTTCGTGAACGTCAACCTCCGCCCCTACTACGCCGAGGGATCGAAGACGATGGGCTTCGAGATCGCCGAGCAACTCGGCTGGAAGCTTCCCCGCCACACCGTTGCCTGCATGGCATCCGGTTCCCTCCTCACCAAGATCCACAAGGCCTACAAGGAGTTCATCGATCTCGGGATCGTCGCGAAGAGCGACTTCTCGATTCATGGCGCCCAGGCCTCGGGATGCTCCCCAATCAGCACCGCCTTCAAGGCCGGCACCGACATCGTCAAGCCTGTCCAGAATCCCGACACGATCGCCAAGTCGCTCGCGATCGGCACCCCGGCGGACGGCTATTACGCCATCCGCAGCATGAGGGAGACGGGGGGCAGTTGTGAAGACTGCACCGACGAGGAGATCGTCGATGGTATCAAGCTCCTTGCCGAATACGCGGGTATCTTCGCCGAGACCGCGGGTGGCGTCACCGTCGCCTGTGCCAAGAAGCTCATCGAGAGCGGCAAGATTCCCAAGGAGGAGGCGGCCGTGCTCTGCATCACCGGCCACGGCCTCAAGACTCAGGAGGCCATCATCGGCAAGGTGGGCGAGCCGCGCGTCATCGGCGCCAGCCTCCGCGAATTCGAGGACCTCATGCGCGATGATTCTGAAAGAGCTCTTGGAAATATTTTTAATCAGGCTGGTCTATAAATTTCATCATTCATCATTCTTACTTCAATATTCCCTAATATGCCCACCATCCGCATCCCCACCCCGCTCCGCAAGCTCACCAACAACCAGGAGGAGGTCACCGTCTCCGGTGCCACCCTCGGCGCCGTCCTGGACGAACTCAACGCCAGCTTCCCGGGCCTCGGTGAGCGCATCGTCGACGAGAACGGCGCCATCCGTCGCTTCGTCAACATCTTCGTCAACGACGAGGACGTCCGCTTCCTGCAGGAGAAGGAGACCCCGGTCAAGGAGGCGGACGTGATCTCCATCGTCCCCGCCATCGCCGGCGGATAGGGTTTCTCTTGCCCTTGCCCACCAGCAGGAAAAATCCGACACTCTACTCCATGGAAAAGACCCGCCTCTGGCTGATGTATCCAGCGAAGCTCATCACCCGCCCGATCATCCACGAACTCGGCCACAAGTTCGCCGTCACGACGAGCATCCGACAGGCGAGCGTCAACGAGGAGGTCGGCATCGTCTCCCTCGAACTCAGCGGTGAGCGGGGCGAGACCAAGAGGGCCATCGCCTGGCTGGAGGAGCTTGGCGTGAAGGTCGAGCCGGTCGAGATCAACACGATCGAGGGCTGAACAAGGCCTCTTTCATCTGGCGCAAATTCCGGGCGACCGATACTTACAACCTCATGAAAATCTCCATCGGCAGTGACCACGCAGGATTCGAGTACAAGCAGGCTTTCGTCGCCATGCTCCGCGAGCAGGGGCATGAGGTGATCGATTGCGGAACCCACTCCGCCGACTCGACCGACTACCCGATCTGGTGCATTCCCGCCGCCGAGAAGGTGGCCAAGGGCGAAGCCGAGAAGGGAATCGTGGTCGGGGGTTCCGGCAACGGCGAGGCCATTGCGGCGAACAAGGTGAAGGGCATCCGTTGCGCCATTGCATGGAGCGAGGAGACGGCCCGTCTGGCGAGTCAGCACAACAACGCCAACGTCCTCTCAATCGGGGAGCGCATGGTCCCCCTCGAGACGGCGAAGCGCCTCATCGACATCTGGCTCTCCACCCCGTTCGAAGGCGGCCGCCACGTCAACCGCATCGAGGAACTGGCCCGCTACGAAGCCGGCCAGCCGATGAAGTAATGCGAGGCGATTTGGTTAAACTCGGAATTTACATTGGGAATTCCTGTAATAATAGGAGGCCGCGTTAAAAGAGTTAAAAAGTGCAAATGTTACAACGTGGATCCGGGAGAGCCCTGACCCGAGATTCGGAAGGGGAATGTCAGGGAAAGCGCCGTCAAAAGATGCCTGCATGAGTTCAATTGGGCCTCGCACTTCAGCCCCCTTTTAACCTTTTAACGGTGTAACGCTTTTAACCCTTCCGGGACTCACCATCCGGGTGAAACGCTCCAACCTGTCAACGCCGCTCTAATGCAAAATCTGGTTTAAAAAGGAGAGTTCGTTGCCTGCGGAGTGATAGCTCCACCCGTGCAGATCAACAGCGCTATTTTTCAACTTCAAATTCCGCAACCAGCGGCCAGTGGTCGGAGACGGTGCTCCTGACCGTGCGAGGTTTTCCCTTGGGCTTGAGACCGCAGTAGAGCACGTAGTCAAAGACGGCATCCTTGTAGCGTCCCCGTTTCGGATGGGTGATCCGTTCGGATCTGGGAAGCCCTTCGGTCGAATCCTTGAGGCCGCCTTTGGCGAAGGTCTCCAGCGTTTGCTCCCCGGCCAGTTCGGAATTGCCGTCATCGGTGTTGAAGTCCCCGGCCACAAGGAAGCGTTTCACGGCTGGCAGGATGCGTCCCTCGATATCATGGCGGTGGGTGACGAGTTGGCGTGCCGAGAGTTCGCGCTTCAGGATGTTCTCGGCGGTCTTCTCGGGATCCTTGCCGCGGATAAGGTTGCTCTTCAAGTGGAGCGAGTAACAGCCCAGCAACTTGAGCGCCGGATTGGAAGTCTCCGCCGAAGCTGGTGATTCCCGGGAGGGGACCGCCGCAAAGGCAAAGCCGCGCGGCAACGAGGTTCCGGCATCACCCTTCCAAGGTTCGCTCCAGGCGGCGTGGGCGCTTTTTTTGGTCAGCAGGGCCACCTGTTGTCTGCCCGGTTGCCGCTGTCTTGGAGTCTGGGGAAAGGCCGAACAGACCGCCACCTCGTAGCGAGCCGGGGCCATGGCGCGCGCCAACCGCTCGCAGGTTTCCCAGTCCCGCATCTCCTGAAGGAAGATCAGGTCGGCGTCGATCGATTTCAGCACGGCCGCCGCCGCTTGCACCCGCCGCTCCTCAACTTCAGCAGGGGCTGGCCTCGGCGACCCGCTTGGGAACCACGCAAGGTTCCATGTCACCACCCGGATCGTGTCGGCCGCCTGGAGCCCCGTGACGCAAAGGATCAGCAGCAGGAATGTTCTCATACCATTGACACGATTAGTCTGGTGGAATTGGCGAAGGGATTTTGGTGATGGGCTAGGCGGAAGACCGAGGGCTATCTAAAGATAACCCGAGGGATGACAACACCGCCCATCGCAAAAAAAACCAGCTGATTCTACCGGAATAAGAGTGGAGATGGTATCTTGGAAGCTTCATCCGACCGTCACGATCACGGCCGTCGTGTTATCCCGTCCGGAGCGTTCGATTGCCTCACCGACGAGATGCAGGGCGGGGGGTGTTCCCTTGGGGCACTCGGCGAGGACTTCGGGCAACTGGTCGTTGTAGAGGGCGTCGGTGACGCCGTCGGTGCAGATCAGGAAACGGTCTCCGGGCAGGCATGGGGTTTCACCGACCTGCGGGTTGACGAACTGGTTTCCCGCGCCAAGCGCTTTCTGGAGGCGGTTCTTGGCGGGATGCATCTTGGCTTCGCGCTCGCTGATCTGACCGGTGCGCTGGAGCCAGCCGACATGGGTGTCGTCCTCGGTGAGTTGGATGATCCCTCCCGTCGCGGGGAGGTGGTAGATCCGGGTATCCCCGATGTGGGCGAAGTGCATCGTGTCGTCCGAAAACCAGCAGATGCTCAGCGTAGCCCCCATGCCGCGGCACTCCTCGTAGCTTTCCCCGAGGTATTGGAGCGCCCCGTGGATCTCGCCGAAGAGGGCCTCGAAAGCGGCATTGTAGCCGATCGGGCGACCCTCGCCCCTGCGTCCAACCAGGGGAGGGAATCTCCGGGTGATCTTCTCGACGGCGATCTTGCTGGCGAACTCCCCCGCCTTGGCCCCTCCCATCCCGTCGCTCACTGCAAAAAGAAGGTCGGAGTCTCCCGTCGATGCGGTTCCGTTGCGTCCCAAGTGCTGCACTTCGCGGGAGTCGATGGAGAGCCCTAGGAAGGAGTCCTCGTTGTTCGGTCGGACGGGGCCCTGCTCCGAGCATCCCGACCAACCGAGCCGGATCGTCGGGATCGCGGGAGGTGTGATCGCGGACTTTCCGGCTTGGGCCTTTGATTGATTCAGCAGTATGGCGAACTCGAAATCGATCAGGCAGAAGCGTCCGAGCTGCTGGTTGTAGGTGACATTACGGATATCGGCGTCGTCATGGCGAACGCCGTATTCCTCCAGTTGGGCGAAGAGTTCCTTGCAGCGTTCCTCGTCGAGTCGGTCGACGCGGGAGCCGCAGTTGGTGGTGACAAGGAGCAGCTTTTCCGGATCCGCCGAGATCACCCTGGGGACGAACCCGCATCCCGCCTGCTCGAGATGTCTCAGGATGCGGACCTCGTTCTCGAAGCGCTCCTCCGCCTTGGGACCGTGGAAGGCTTTCCGGACACTTCCGTCGAAAGCAATCTGCACCGTGGCGCGCTGGGTATCCTTGACGGTGATCATGAGCAAAAGGCTGAAGGAGTTGAGACTGAAGACTATTAGCAAAAGAATGAGAGAGGCAGCCCGAAGAAACAAGAAACTGCGATGTTGGTCATTGGTTGCCTGCTCGCAACCTACCTTTTCACTTTTCACTTTCCCACTTTCCACTCGAAATTCCTCTTTTCAGAGGAATTTCGCCGTTTGGCATCAAAGTTGCTTGATCCCATGGAGGCCGACTCTAAAGTCGGTCGCAGCCAGCTTCGCCGTCCGTCCGCGCGGCGCCGGCTGATCAAAAACAGACAGCAGGACACCACAAACCACCCCACATCATGGCCAAGTACAAACTCGAATACATCTGGCTCGACGGCTACGAGCCCGTTGCCAACCTCCGTAGCAAGACCCAGATCAAGGAATTCGCGAAATTCCCCGCACTAAAGGATCTCCCGATGTGGGGATTCGACGGCAGCTCCACCCGTCAGGCCGAGGGCAAGAGCTCCGATTGCCTACTCAAGGCCGTTGCCAGCTACCCTGATCCGACCCGTGAGAACGGACTCCTCGTCATGTGCGAGGTCCTCCTCCCGGACGGCAAGCCGCATCCTTCCAACTCCCGCGCCACCATTCTCGATGATCCCGACACCTGGTTCGGTTTCGAGCAGGAGTACTTCCTCTACAAGGACGGCGCACCGCTCGGCTTCCCCAAGGGTGGCTTCCCTCCCGAGGGTCAGGGCAAGTTCTATTGCGGCGTCGGCTTCTCCAATGTCGGAGACATCGCCCGCGACATCGTCGAGGAGCACCTCGACATCTGCCTCGAGATGGGCATCAACCACGAGGGCATCAATGCCGAAGTGGCCAAGGGCCAGTGGGAATTCCAGATCTTCGGCAAGGGCTCCAAGAAAGCCGCCGACGAAATCTGGCTCGCCCGCTATGTGCTTCAGCGCGTTTGCGAGAAGTACGGCGTCGATGTGAACTACCACTGCAAGCCCCTCGGCACCGATGTCGACTGGAACGGCTCCGGCATGCACTGCAACTTCTCGACCAAGTTCATGCGCGAGAAGGGTGGCAAGAAGTACTTTGAGAAGCTCATGGCAGCCTTCGACAAGTTCAAGAACGAGCACATCGCCGTGTATGGTCCCGACAATCACATGCGCCTCACCGGACTGCATGAGACCCAGTCGATCGACAAGTTCAACTACGGCGTGGCCAACCGCGGCGCCTCCATCCGCGTCCCTCACAGCTTCGTGAACAACGACTACAAGGGCTACCTTGAGGATCGCCGCCCCAACTCCCAGGGCGATCCCTACAAGATCGCCGGCCGCGTCCTGCAGACCATCAAGTCTGTCCCGACCAAGTAATCCGCAACGGATCAATCAAACGGCAAGCCGCCATCCCGCAAGGGGTGGCGGCTTTCGCTTTGTGCGTCCGGCAGGGTGCACTCATTTGGTGGTTCGAGCCCCCCTGCACTACCGACAAGGGTAAGTGCTGGCCGGACGGCAAGGGCGCTCGCCGCGAGGTGGAGCCTGAAGGAGGCCACACTCGAGCACGTGGAAAGCGGTCACCGATGGGTTGTCGATATGAACTTGGAGAAGGCTTTGATCTGGTGATGGACATGCTCAAAGCCTTCCTTGGGGACACTCTACGGGTGAATACCACGGCGCCTGAAAACCATCACATCACTCCAACCGCCGTGATACAGAACCGCATGTTCGGAGGTGCGGTAGGATGGCGTGGGTAACCCCGCCTCCTATCCGATCACTCCGCCGCAGATTGCGTGTCGACAAAAAAGACTCTCCGGATAAAGAGGCTTGCCCATCGGGCCGGAATAAGGGATTTTCACTCTCCCGCGGAAAAACGGGCTCAGGGCTAAGTAGCTCAGTTGGTAGAGCAGAGGACTGAAAATCCTCGTGTCGGGGGTTCGATTCCCTCCTTAGCCACCATTCCTCTAAAGCAGAGGAATCCTCCGTGATTTCACGGCACATCGCGGTTCAAGATGAGATTTGACCCCATGAACCCCCACCCCTCCTTGTGCCAGACTCTCTGCGCCGCGATTCTCACAACCGGTTTTGCAGCGATGCCGGGTATCTTGGCTACGGAGCCGCTCCGCTCCGGGATCCTCGTGAAGGAAGCGAAAATGGACATCGTCGCAAACGGCGCCGCAATCGGCTTCGTGAAGATCCCGCAGGGCACCAGGGTCATGGTCCTCTCCACAAACGCCGCCGGGGATCTGCTGATCAAACGCAACGCTGGGGAGACTCCGTTCGCCGTACCGCAGGATTCCGTCTCCATCGAGGCTCCTGCGGAAACTCCCTCCCCGACTCCCGCGGGTCCGAAGATCGAACCTCCGGTCCAATCCCCCGCACCATCAGCCACCCCTGCTCCAATCCCCACTGCCACGGTTGCGCCCGCATCACCCGGATCAAAGGAGCCTTCCGCCGCTGAAGTGAACAAGGCGCTTGGCATCCCGCTCTTTGGCAGCGGAAGTCTCTGGGAGGAAAACGACGCCATGGTTGCCAACCGGCTCCGCTGGCCTCAGGAATCGAAGACCTCGCGCGAGGGCGGCTACAGGAGGTACCCCTACACGTTCAATTCCGAAACCCGGGTGCTGGGAGCCCGCTCGCTCTGCCTCTTCCTTCAGGGCCTCGACGACAAGGTCGCCCGTGTCTCGATCCTCTTCGCCAACAAGGGTGACGTCGCGTTCTTCATGTCGGCGCAGGAGGCGAATCAACAGTCGGCGAAAAAGGACCAGCCGCTCGCCGTCACCGACCACATGCTCAAGGGATGCCGGGAAGCGATGAAGAAGGACAGGGAGAGGCTGGAGGCCGCCCTCAAGGCGCTCTTCGGCGATGCACGCCCGGCACGTGTCGGACGATTTGCCACGACGGCCGAGGCGGGACAGCGCTGGGACTGGAAGGGGCACACTTTCATGCTGGTCACTCCCCAGAACGAATACGTGGCCTTGAGGATCGTCCCGACAACCGTATTCGACGATGCGGACTCATCCAGAAAATCGTTTACCGCAGCCAAAGCCGCCCTCTCCAAGCGGGTGGAACGTCGCGAGAACGGTGACGTGGTCATCACCGACCTCCCGATGGTCGACCAAGGGAGGAAGGGTTACTGCGTCCCCGCGACCTTCGAGAGGGTTCTCCGCTACTACGGACTATCGGAAGACATGAACGTCCTTGCCATGGCCGGGCAGACCGACGCCGGAGGAGGAACGAGCATCCAGGCAATTCAGTCCGCCACCTACGCCATGATCCGGGACGCCGGAGGCAATATCACCCAGAGGAACTTTTCCGGAAACATTCAGGAAATCAAATCGGCCATCGACGCAGGCAAGCCGATTCTCTTCGGCCACTACAGCACCGAGGAATTCAACAAACGGGTCAACGAGCGCATGGAGCACCGCGTGGCCGTGACGGACTGGGAAAAATGGCGAACGGAATTCCTCCCCTCGCTGAAAAAGACCATCCCGCTCAAGCCAGATCCCCGCTACGGCCACATCTGCCTGATCATCGGCTACAATGCGAAGACCCATGAGATCGCCATCTCCGACTCATGGGGACTTCAGGCCACAGAGCGCTGGATGACCGAGGAGGAAGCGCGGCAGATCCAGCAACCAGGGGCGCTCTCGGTGATCGAGTAATACCAAGTCCCAAACGGGAGGTGCTATCCTCAGCGCTGAACCTGATCGAGGGCGGCGACCTTGCCCCACTTGCGGGAGCCCTTGATCGCCCGGGTGACAAACTTCTTCGCCTCTCCCACCGCCTTGGGCAGCGTCAACCCCTTCGCCAATCCGGCCGCGATCGCTGCCGAATAGGTGCAGCCCGTCCCGTGCGTCTCCACGCCCCTCACGAAGGGAGCACTGTAGGCATGCTCCTCCCAGTCGGGTGAGAGCAGCAGGTCGGTCGCCGTGGCACCGCGCAGGTGACCTCCCTTGAGCAGGACGGAGGAACCCGTGGAGGCGGTGAGTCGCTTGCCGGCGGCCAGCATCTCGGGCAGCGAGGAGGGCTGGAGGCCCGTGAGAATTCCGAGTTCATCGAGGTTCGGCGTGATGAGAGTCGCCAGCGGAAAGAGCAGCTTCCCGTAGGCGGCGATCGCCCCCGCCTTCAGCAGCGGGTCGCCGCTGGAGGCCACCATCACCGGATCGATGACGAGCGGCGGTCTCTTCTTCATCGTCGAGAGGACATCGGCGACGGTCCTGATGATCGGTACGGAGAAGAGCATTCCCGTCTTGATCGCTGCGACCGGGTAGGCGGCAAGCATGACCTCCAGCTGGTCGCGTACGATCTCCGGCTTCACGGCCTGGATCGAACGCACCTTGCCGGGAATCTCGGCAACGATGCAGGTGATCGCGGTGAGCCCGTGGCAATCGAGGGCGCAGAAGGTCTTCAGGTCAGCTTGGGCACCCGCCCCGCAGGAAGAGTCGGATCCGGCAATGGTCAGGACAACGGGAAGGGTCATGGCAGAAAGGATGAATGATGAATTATGAATTATGAAGGATGAACCAAGCTCGTGGGAACGAGCGCGGTAGATCCCGCGTATGCGGGACCCGAAGGGCGGCACCGCTTGCCGGGAGGCAAGTGCCGTCAATTATAAAGGATGAACCAAGTTCGTGGACCGCCGAGTGCCAGGGGCACGGCGTAGCCTCTGCGACAGCAGAGCCCGGCAGGGCGAGGTGAGCGGGAGCGAGCGAGGCAAACGAGTGCGTAAGATCCCGTGCATACGGGACCCGAAGGGCGGCACCGCTTGTCGGGAGGCAAGTGCCGTCAATGATGAAGGAAACAGCTCTCGACCCTTGACGTTCGACGCAGGCTATCGCCTGCTCACCTCTCGTCATGGTTCCTCGCGAGGAACAGGTAGATGAGGTTGCCGAGGGCGGCGACGAAGGCGGCGACATACGTGAGGGCGGCAGCATTCAGGACGGCATTCACGCCGGCGGCTTCCTCGCCGGGGCGGATGATCCCCATCTGCTGCAGGATCGCCTTCGCGCGATTGGAAGCGTCGAACTCCACCGGGAGCGTGATCAGCTGGAAGACCATCAGGATCGCGTAGCAGGCGATGCCGAGGTTGATCAGGTGCGTCATGTGGAAGAAGAAGCCGCCCATGATAACGAAGGGGAGGATTTGCGAGGCGAACTGCGTGGCCGGGACGATCTGCATCCGCAGGTTGAGCGGGCCGTAGTTGAGCTTGTGCTGGAGCGCGTGGCCGGATTCGTGCGCGGCGATCCCGACGGCCGCGATCGAGTCGCCGTTGTAGACATCGGTGGAGAGGCAGAGGCGCTTGGCGGAGGGATCGTAATGGTCGCCGAGCATGTCGTTGATCTCCTCTACCCGGACATCGTGGATCCCCGCATCGGCAAGGATGCGCCGCGCGGCATCAGCTCCGGTCACCCCGGAGGCGGCGGGGATCTCCTTGTAGGTCTTGAAGGCCGAGGAGACACGGAACTGCGCCCAGAGGCCCAAGGCCAGCGGCGCGCCGATCAGGAGGATGTAGAGTTCAAAGTTCATGGATGTGACAGCTGCATCATACCAGACAGCCGGGAACGAAAAACGTTCAACCTAAAGTTTGTCTTAAGAAACCGCTGATGAAATCCCATGTAGGCTAGCTACAACAGGTATCGAGATGCATGGAAGTTTTTACAGGGATGAAGGGGATAAAAGGGATAAAAGGGATGTTCACCACCGAGCACTTGTTTCCGAGGAGGACCCGGGGCTGATTTTCAGCGTATTCGATCCAGAAGGCATGGGCTATGGAACGCAAAACCGGTTGCCTCTGGGGTCATCTTTGCAAGCTCACTTGCAAGAGTGAGACCAAGGCCAACCGCACCGAAGTTCTGCCTGGTAGCAACTTCTGCGATTCCTTACTCACAATCCCTTTCACCCCCTTCATCCCTGTGACTGATCCTTTCTCCTCGTCTCTGCGGGAAAACACTCACAGTTCCAAGGGCTTCGGACACCGACTCAGGAGCTTGTGACCGGTATTCGTGATCAGGGCGACATCCTCGTGGCGCACGCCGCCAATCCCCGGGATGTAAATTCCCGGCTCGATCGTGAAGACCTGGCCCGCCTTGAGTTTTCCGGCGCCGAAGCGCGGGGCCTCGTGGAGATCGAGTCCGAGGCCGTGGCCGGTTCCGTGGAAAAAGCCGCTCCATCGTCCCTTCGCCCCGCCCACGCGCTCGGTCGGATAGCCGTTGTCGGTGAAGAAATCCGTCACTTCCTTATGGATCACTCCGCCGTCGGCCCCATGCCCAAGCGATCCGAGGGCCAGCTTCTGGCCTAGCAGACAGACCTCCCAGAGACGGGATTGCGCCTCGGTCGCCTTCCCCTTGACGACCGTCCGGGTGAGATCACCGTAGTAGCCGCTGGTGGCCCGGGGAAAGAGATCGAGGATGACCAGCTGGTTGGCCTTGAGCGGGCCGTGGCCCCGCTCGTGAGGGTCGCATGACTGCTCCCCGCACGCCACGATGGAGTTTCCCGCGGGAATTGCACCCGCGCGGAGCATGGTCGCCTCGATTTCCATGCGGAGGCGCTCGGAGGTGAGGATGGCGCCGCCCCAGCGAAGCACCTTGCCCGCACCGACCGTGGAGGCACGCAGCACCTCGAAGGCGCGCTCCATGCCCGCCTCGGTGATCCGTGTCGCCCCGGTCATGAGCCGGATTTCGCCGGGTGTCTTGATCTGGCGTTCGGGGCGGAACATCCCCTCGACCGGGGTGACTGTGACATCGTGCTCCCCGAGCTGGCGGGCCAGTCCGAGAGGGAAGTCGTCCGGGACCAACGGCCGGCTCGCCCCGCGCTTCTTGAGAAAGACCGCGATCACCTCGACCGGCGCGGGCTTCCTTCCGCTTTTCTTCTCCAGCGAAGAGGCCAGATCACTCTGGGAGACCACCTCGTCGACCCGGGCCTCGCGACTTCCGCGATCCAGCTCCAGATCGTTCAGAAGGATCGCGCTTTTCCCCCGGCTCTCCACGTAGACAAAGGGATCCGGTGCGCGGAAGCCGGTGGCATGGAACATGTCGGCTCCCTGCTCGCTCTCCGAAATGATGAGCCTTGCCTTGGAAGCCTTGGACGCTCTGAGGGATTTTTTCGTCATCGCCAAGGGTTGCCGCGCCTCGCCGCGAGGGACAACCAGAAAGAGGGCGTTTTTCTCAAAAAAAGATCTTGCCCTCTCCCCTATCCCCCCTATGATCTCACCTCCCTATGGCAAAGACTTCATGGCTTGAAAGAGATAAACGCAAGCGCGAGACCGTCGCGAAGTGGGCGGAACTCCGTGCAGAGCTCAAGGCGAAGAAGGACTACATCGGCCTCAGCCAGCTTCCCCGCAACGCGAGCCCGGTCCGTCTCACCAACCGCTGTCAGGTCTCCGGCCGCCGCCGCGCATACCTCCGCCGCTTCAAGCTCTCGCGTATCACCTTCCGCGAACTGGCCACCAACGGCCTGATCCCCGGAGTCACCAAGTCCAGCTGGTAAGCTACGGTTTGTTCAACCCGGCTCTCCTGTCATAGGAGGCCGGTGACCCCGGCAAGGTGTTCCCTTCTTTCTTTGGAATCTTCCCGATGAACCTTTCTGTCGCACATCGTTTTAAGTGCGATCGCGGCGTCACCATTTCCGCCCCGGCAGCCTGCCGTTCCCTCTGCAACTGAGATCCTCATGACGCACGTCGCTGCCATTCTGGCGGTGGCGGCAGGGGATGTCACCCGACTGCCAGCCGCCATCCTTCCAGCCGAACACTGGGAATCCGGGGAGGTCATCCTTCTCCGCCTTCTCGCCATCCTCGCGCTGGTCCTGCTGAACGGGTTCTTCGTCGCTTCGGAGCTTGCGGTCGTGAAGATCCGCGCCAGTCAGTTGGACACCCTCATCGAGCAGGGTGATGCCCGGGCAATGTTAGCCAAGCACATCACCTCGCACCTGGAGGCCTACATCTCTGCCACACAGCTCGGCATCACGCTGGCCAGCCTCGGCCTTGGTTGGCTGGGTGAACCCTTCCTGGCCCACATCATCGAACCGGCCTTCCGACTCGCCGGGATCGAATCCGCGACGCTGGTGACGACCGTCTCGTTCGTGATCGCTTTCTCGCTCATCACGTTCCTCCATATCGTCCTCGGTGAGCTTGTCCCGAAGTCGCTTGCGATCCGAAAGCCGGTTCAGCTGGCCCTCTGGCTCAGCCCTCCGCTGGGCCTCTTCTACACCCTCTTCCGCCCCGTCATCCGCTTCCTGAACCTCTCGGCGAACTTTCTGCTCCGCCATCTCCTGCGCGTGGAGCCTCCGGAGGAGTCCGAACGTGCCCTCTCCAACGAGGAGCTGCGCGTCATCCTGACCGAAAGCCGCGAGGCCAAGGAGGTCTCGCCCCTGGGTGAGCGGCTGGCGGTGAACGCCCTCGACCTCCAGCACCGCGTCGTGCGCGACATCATGACCCCCCGCAGCGAGGTCATCTTTCTCGATCTCAAGGAGTCCTTCTCCGGCGAACTCACCAAGGCGATCGACTCACGCCACACCCGGTTCCCGCTCTGCACCGGCGCACTCGACGAATCGGTCGGGCTCGTCCACATCAAGGACCTGCTGGGGCTTGTCCAATCCGGCAGGCAGGAACTCAAGACCATCCAGCGGCCCATCCACCATGTCTCGGAAATGATGCCTCTCGAGAAGCTGCTCAATTACTTCCTGGCCAAGCACGCCCACCTCGCGATTGCCGTGGATGAATACGGCGGCGCCGTCGGCATCGTCACCCTCGACAACGTCCTCGAGGAGCTCGTCGGCTCCATCCACGACGAGTTCGACACCAAGGAGGAGGAGATCACCAAGATCGGTGACGGGGAGTTCGATGCCGAGGGAACGCTTGCCCTTCACGACCTTGCCGAGGAGACCGGCCTCAAGTTCGAGGAGACCGAGGTGAGCACCATCGGCGGCTACATCACCCAACTGCTGGGCCACCTGCCAACGCGCGGTGAGAGCATCCGGATTGGAGACTACACCGCCACGGTCGCGGAGACCGACGGCCGCAGGATCCTGAAGGTACATTTCAAGAAACCCGCACCCGGAGAATTGACCCCGCCCGGGAACGAGGCATAGAGCGTATCAACAGGGGCAGAAAGCGGTAGAGATTTCACGCAGAGGACGCCACGAGCGCCAAGGGGGTTCATACGAACCGAGTTAAAACAGTCAAAACGTTACACAGCCATCCCATAGAGGAGGCAAGTGGAAGGTAAAAGTGGTTGGGATAAAGTGGTGATGGACGGGGAGATTTTAACCTGCCACATGGCAGGGATATGCAAAAACAACCCCGCCCATCGGTAGGCAAGTTCACGATTTTGAGG
>CANKJN010000055.1 GCA_947482345.1 Spartobacteria bacterium | reverse complement strand
CCCTCAAAATCGCCCTCCACTCAAAAAAACGCCCCTGGCTCGACGGCCTCTTCTCAAAAGCAGACTCCCTCTCACCACCTTTTACCCAATTTTGCCGCTCCTAATGCAAAATTTGGGTTAATCCAATTACAGGGATCCCCTTCAACCGGTCGGCTGAAGTGAGGATTCTTCTTCAGGTATACTTGAGGACTTCCTCGATGGTGGTCACACCATCGAAAATGCAACGCAATCCATCCGCCCGAAGTGTGTTCATCCCGAGTTCCATAGCCTTTTGGCGTATCACCACTCCAGGAGCACGTTCGTTGATGAGTGCCCGGAGCGGATCCGACACCTTGAGCAGTTCGTAGAGACCCTTTCTTCCCTTGTATCCGGTATTGTTGCATTCGGAGCAACCCTTGCCAAAGTAGAATGTCTTGTCCCCGATATCATAGGGCGAGAGTCCAAGTCTTGAGAGAAGCGCCTCGTCGGGTTCGTAGGCGGTGCGACATTTCGTGCAGATCCTGCGCACCAGACGCTGGGCTAGTACTCCCTCCAGGGAGGCCGAGAGCATGAACGGCTCAACTCCCATGTCGACGAGTCTGGAGACAACTCCCGTGGAGTCGTTTGCGTGCAGGGTCGTCAGGACAAGGTGCCCAGTCAGGGAGGCCTGGATGGCAATCTGGGCGGTCTCTAGATCACGGGTTTCACCGATCATGATCCTGTCGGGATCCTGTCGGAGGAATGCACGCAGAACGCTTGCAAAAGTAAGCCCGGCAGCCTCGTTAACGGGGACTTGCATAATGCCGTCGATCTCGTATTCCACCGGATCCTCGGCCGTCAGGAGTTTGGAGTCGATGGTGTTGATTTTGTTGAGGCAGGCGTAGAGGGTCGTTGTTTTCCCCGAGCCCGTCGGGCCGCAGACGATGAAGATGCCATTGGGTTTCTCGATCACCTCCAGGATATACTCGTAGATATCGGGAGGCATCTGGAGGGTCTCCAGATCGAGTTTCACGGCGCTTCGGTCAAGCACGCGGAGCACGACGCTCTCCCCGAACTGAGTGGGTAGGCAGGAGACGCGAAGGTCGATCACTTTCTCGCCTACCTTGCGCTGGATCCTGCCGTCCTGCGGGACGCGACGCTCGGCGATATTGAGATTGGCCATGACCTTCAGACGGGAGGTCACTGGAAGCGCAAGGTGCCGTGGCGGGGGCTCCATTTCGTAAAGGGCGCCGTCGACGCGGTAGCGGATCTTGAACTCCTTCTCGAACGGCTCGAAGTGGATGTCGCTCGCCTGGGCCTGGACGGCGCGGTCGAGGATCAGGTCCACATAGCGGATGATCGGAGTGGCATTCGCTTCGGCCGCGGCCGCTGCTGCGTTGAATTCCTCCTCATCGCTCTCGATCGTGGTGACCTCGCTTTCACCAAGTTGCTTGAGGATATCATCCATGGACGTCTCCTCGCTTCCGTAATGGGTGGCGATGAGTTGCTCCACCTGGTGGCGCGGAGCCACGATCTGGGCAATCTCCCGGTTGAGGGTGAAGCGGAGATCCTCAAGCGCCTGAGTGTCCAGAGGGTTGGCAAGGGCTACGGTCAGGACGTTGCCGGAAGCCGTCACCGGGATCACGCCATGGAGCCTTGCCATTCCCGAGGGGACGAGATGGATCAGGGCCGGCATCGGCTCGAAATTGGAGAGGTCGACGGCGTCGATTCCCAGTTCCGCCCCGATGATCTGGGCCAATTGGTCGTTGGTGACGACGCCCTGCTCGATCAGGATATCGTCGATGGGGCGTCCCGAGTTGAGGGTCTCGTTCAGGAGTTCCTCACACGTGACATCA
Source organism: Spartobacteria bacterium (assembly GCA_947482345.1). Lineage (GTDB taxonomy): Bacteria > Verrucomicrobiota > Verrucomicrobiia > Chthoniobacterales > UBA6821 > UBA6821. The sequence continues at coordinate 15,018 of CANKJN010000055.1, read as the reverse complement.
TCGACGGTTCCCGATCGTTTGATGATGTCGATAACCTGATGGGGATTCATGAGATTTAATCAGCGGTTCCCTAATGGTCGTCTCCCATGGTGCTGGAGATGACCTCCTCGGGAGTGGTGAGGCCGGCCAGCACCTTGCGGATACCGTCCTCGCGAAGTGTCCTCATCCCGAGTTCCCTGGTTCGGTGGCGCAACTGCAACGTGGTGGCGTTCCGGTTGATCATCTGGCGCAGTTCGTCGTCTGCAACAAAGATCTCGAATATCCCCATGCGCCCTCGGTATCCCTTGCCCCGGCACTTTTCGCAGCCCACGGGTTTCATGACGTTTGCCTTGGCGAGTTGCGCCGCATCGAGATTCAGAGATCTCATTTCATATTCGGTGATTTGACCCGGCTGCTTGCAGTTGGCGCAGAGTTTCCTGACAAGGCGTTGGGCCATGATTCCGCGCACCGCGCTCGAGACCAGGAAAGGCTGGACACCGATGTCGACAAGACGGGCGACCGCCGCAGGGGCGTCATTGGTGTGAAGCGTTGACAGGACGAGATGGCCTGTCAGTGAGGCATTGATCGCAATCTCGGCGGTCTCCTTATCACGGATTTCCCCGAGCATCACGATGTTCGGAGCCTGACGAAGCATGGCTCGGAGTGCGGCGGCGAAGGTCATTCCAACCTCCGAGTTGACCTGGACCTGGTTGATGCCGGTCATCTGGTATTCCACCGGTTCCTCGACCGTGATGATCTTCCGGTCCGGTTTGTTCATGTAGTTAAGGCAACCGTAGAGGGTGGTGGTTTTTCCCGACCCGGTCGGGCCCGTGACAAGGATGATGCCGTCCGGCATCTGGACTAGTTTCTCGAAGGTGGCCTGGTCGTCGCTCAGGAAGCCGAGTTCGGGGAGACCGAGCATCAGCGACGACTTGTCGAGGATACGCATGACGATGCTCTCGCCGTGAACGGTCGGGACGCTGTTGACGCGGAGGTCGATTGTTTTTTCACCCACTTTCACCTGGATTCTTCCGTCCTGTGGGACGCGTTTTTCGGCGATATTCATCGAGGCGGTCATGATCTTAAGACGGCTGATGATGGCTCCTTGGAGTTTTTTCGGCGGGCTTTGGACTTCCTGGAGGTTTCCGTCGATGCGGAAACGGATGCGCAGGCGTTTCTCCATCGGTTCGATGTGAATATCGCTTGCCCGGTTGTTCTGCGCCTCAGCCAGGAGATTCGAGACCAGACGGATGATCGGGGCGTTATCCTCCGCTGTCTCCTCCTCGACCTCGACGTTGCCTACGGTTTGTCCAAGTTCCTCGAATCCCAAGGGGTAGAGTCGCTCGAGCTTTTCGGTGATCTGTGAGGGAACAGCGCAGACAAACTCAACTGGCCGTTTCAGGAGGAATCCGATGCTGTCAAACGCCTCGAAATCCATCGGATCCGCCACGGCCAGCACCACGGAGCCATCATGCTCCGAGACCGGAACCGTCTTGTATCGGCGTGCAATTTCCGGGGTCAGGAGGCCTACAAGTTCGGGGCTGGGAGTGACTTGGGCCAGGTCGATGTAATCCATCCCGTTCTGGGATGCCAGCGTGCGGGTGATATCCTCAGCCGAGACGAGGCCTTCCTTGACGAGGTTTTCGACAAGGTGGAGGCCGCCTGTGCGTCCGCTCAATTCCTGAACCTGTTCCTGGGTAACCAGACCGACATCCTTGAGGATCTCGATCACGTAGTCGTCGTTGGCCGGCATCTTCTGGGAAAATCGTGTGGGGAGGAGGGAAGGGTGACTATCATCCATGCCACGCACCGCTTGTCAACGAAGGCAGGGCACGCGGGCGTTGATTTTGGATCAATCCTTCCCTATGAAGATAGGGTATGACTCGTTACCGCACCATTCTCTTCTTCGGCGCTCCCGGAAGCGGCAAAGGAACCCAAGGCAAGATTCTGGGAAAAACGCCCGGATTTTACCATTGCGCCTGCGGCGATGTCTTCAGATCCCTCGACCCGGCCAGTGAACTGGGTGCCGAGTTTCTTGAGTATTCAAGCAAGGGAAAGTTGGTTCCCGACGAGATCACCGTGCGTCTTTGGCACGAGTCGATTCGCAAGACGGTGGAGTCGGGGAAATTCCGCCCCGACCGTGATTATCTTATCCTCGACGGTATTCCGCGAAACGTGGGCCAAGCGGCTTTGATGGAGGACCTGATCGAGGTGCGCCGCGTTTTCCATCTTTCCTGCCCCGACCGCGACAAGTTGGTGGCGCGCCTCAAGAAAAGGGCCCTTCGGGACAACCGTCTCGACGATGCCAACGAGGAGGTCATCCGTCACCGGCTTGCCACTTATGATTCCGAGTCGAAGCCGATGCTGGAGCATTATTCATCCGTGAAACGGCACGATATCGACGCCACCATGACTCCCCTCGAGGTGCTTCACGGGATCATTCTCGGCCTGATGGATGAGATGAAGATCGCCAAATAGGAGGCTCGCCGCCCGTCGGGCGAACGTGGTCTCCAACCCAACCAGCGCTCCAGCCTTATCACCATGAGTCAGTTTGAGAATCTCCGGGCCTCCTCGCTCTACTGCAACAAGTGCGCCAAGGCCATGCCGGTCAGGGAATCGCTGCTGCTGGTTCTGCCTGACAAGGAGATCCATGATTATCTCTGCACCGGATGCTCTTCCTCCCTTGGTCATCGCGAAGTCTCGTCGGGGGAGTTGATGCTCTCCCGTTCCGCGATGGGGCGTCGTCGTTCGACCGGGATGATGTCACCATTCCGTCCCTAGATCAGGATGCGTGTCCTTTTCGCAGGAACCGGTGACATTGGGATACCCTCACTCCGTTACCTCGCCACCAGTCACGAGCTTATCGGCGTGCTGACCCAGCCAGACAGGCCTGCCGGCCGTCACCGGGAGTTGAAACCCCCTGCGATCAAGGAGGAGGCGATGCGTCTGGCCCCCGGGATTCCGCTTCTCCAACCGGAGTCACCACGTCAACCGGAAGTCATCGACTTGATCCGCAAGCTTGCCCCCGAGGTCATGGTCACCATGGCTTACGGCCGGATCCTTCCCCGCGAACTTCTCGAAGCTCCCTCCCTTGCATGCCTGAACATCCACGCTTCACTCCTGCCGAGGCATCGGGGAGCCTCGCCGATCCAGGCAGCGATCGCCTCCGGTGATATGGAGAGCGGAGTCACCATCATGCATATGGCGGAGGGGCTCGATACGGGGGACATTGTGCTTGAAAAACGCCTCGGGCTCGGGCGCCGCGAGACGGCGGGATCCCTCTCCGATCGACTGGCTGAGCTATCCCCGATCGCCTTGGCCGAGTCGCTGGATCTACTTTCGGCAGGAAACGCCCCACGCGCCGTTCAGGATCATGCGCTGGCAACCGTGACCGGTAAGATCGGCCGTCCCGAGACACTGATTGACTGGACTCGGCCTGCAATCGAACTAGAGAGAAAAATCCGCTCGCTTCAGCCGCGTCCCGGAGCGGTTGCCACATTACCCTCGGCGGATGGCGGGACTGTCACGATCAAGATCCATTCGGCGATCGTTGCCCGCCGATCACATGGTGCCATGGGATCAGTCCTTCGCATCGATGAGCGTGGAGTTCTTGTCGCTTGCGGTGATGGTGCTCTCCTGCTCGGCACCATCCAACCAGAGGGGAAGGGGAGGATGCATTCCTCTGCTTTCGCCAGAGGCCATACCTTGAAAATCCAACCTTAGGGAATTGCCGGGAAAAAGCTGAAAGTTTAAGGCTAAAGGGGGCAAGGGCATAGGTCTATGCACCCGAAATCCCCGCAACTCCTATCGGTCAGCATTTTTCGTCAATTGACTGGCTCATTCCCATGAGACTCGCCGCTCGCTCTCCTCGGGCTGCCTTCGGCACTCTTACCTGCTCATCCCTTTCGCAGGTTTCATCTCATTCATCTTCGGAGTTCGGGTTAAATCCCATAATGCAATCGAATCAGCGGATCCTATCTTCACCCGGACTATAATTTGACTTTGCCTCGGGCGCATCCTGCGGTTTGATCTTTATTCATGCCCGATCAAGCAATCCAGTCGCCGAAGTACAGCCGCATTGTCCTGAAAATCAGCGGTGAGGCCCTCAAGGAAAAGGGAAGCTCCGACAGTGTTTCGCCCCAGATCGTCCAGAAGGTGGCGGCATCCATCGCGGAGATCCGCAAGATGGGCGTGGAGGTTGCCGTGGTCGTCGGCGGCGGCAATATCTGGCGCGGCCTCTCGGCCAGCCACCGCGGGATGAACCGGGCGACCGCCGACTACATGGGGATGCTTGCCACGGTCATCAACGGCATGGCGCTCATGAGCGCCCTCGAGGACATCGGGCACTCGACCCGGGTCCAGACGGCAATCCAGATGAACAACGTCGCCGAGCCGTTCATCGTCCGCAAGGCGATCCGTCACCTTGAGAACGGCCACATCGTGATCTTCGTGGCCGGGACGGGCAATCCCTTCTTCTCCACCGACACGACCGCCGCACTCCGTGCCAACGAGATCGGCGCGCAGGTGATCCTCAAGGCCACGAAGGTCGACGGAATCTATGATTCCGACCCCAAGAAGAATCCCGACGCCGTGCGCTTCGACACGCTGACTTATTCGGAGGCGCTCAGCCGCCGTCTTGAGGTGATGGATTCCACCGCCTTCTCCCTCTGCATGGACAATGCCATGCCGATCATCGTGTTCGACATGTCCGATCCCGACAATATCCTCCGCGCCGTCCGCGGGGAATCCGTGGGGACTCTCGTCGCGGACAACAAACCAGCCAAATAACCACCCAAGACCCAAGACCCACGACCATGAGCGCAGAAGAAGTCCTGTTTGATGCCGAAGCCGGCATGGAAAAAGCCGTTGAATTCATGATGCACGAGTTCAACGCCATCCGCACCGGGAAGGCATCCCCCGCACTGGTCGAGAATGTCGACGTGACCGCCTACGGCAGCAGCATGAAGCTCAAGCAACTGGCCCTTATCACGGCGCCGGAGCCCCGTCTTCTTGTGATCCAGCCCTTTGATGCAAGTACCGTGCAGGATATCGAGCGGGCCATTCAGGAAAGCAATATCGGTATCAATCCCGCAGTGGATGGCAAGCTGATCCGACTCCGCATTCCTGAACTATCCGAGGAGCGCCGCAAGGATCTCGTGCGCACCGTCAACAAACTGGCCGAAGAGGCGCGCGTCCGTATCCGCGCCTGCCGTCGCGAGGCGATGGACGGCAGCAAGAAGCTCCAGAAGGAGAGTATCATCACCGAAGATGAGCTGGAGCGCGCCGAGAAGGAGATTCAGAAGCTCACCGACAAGCAGGTTGGTGACATCGACAAGCATGTATCCCACAAGGAGACCGAGTTGATGACCGTCTGACCGGTTCTTGTCACGGCTTGGATCAATCCTCTTTTCCCATGAAACCATCATCAGCTTCCAGGCGTATCGGGTCAGCCCTTCTTGCGACGATGGTTTTCCTCGCCGCGGACCCGGGTCACGCCAAGGAGGCTTCCGTTGCGAATGCCGCCCCATTGTTTTCCGGAGGGGCTTCCGCCGGCCGTAATATCCAGCTCTCCTCGCTCAGGGGGAAGCCGGTGATCCTGGTGATCTCTCCCTCCCCGAGGGAGCGCGCATTCCGGGGACAGATGTCGGAGCTGAAGGGACGCTATGAGCGACTTGCGGCCCAGGGCTTGCTTTGCTTCTCCGCATTCACCCGGGAGGGAGGACGCATCCGCTCCAACATCCCTTTCATCGAGGTGAACGATCCCTCCGCAACGGCGGCCGCCTACGATGTGTCGAAGGGATTCGCCATTGCCGTGATCGGTCGTGACGGCAATCTTGACTGCCTGAGCACTAGGCCGCTTCCCGGTCAGCGCATTCTTGACCTTGTCATGAACAATGCCTCCGTACAGGAACAACTCAGGCGCTAAGCACCCACTTCTTGATCCTCTCCCTAAATTACCCTGCCATGAATACCCTCATCCGCCTCCTGCTTGTCCCCACCGTCATCCTGTCGCTCACATCACGATCCGAGGCCTACTCGGGCGATGAACTCCAGGCCAAGTCCGAGAAGGCTCTTCACCGCCTCTATGACTCCAATTCCAAGGCGAGGACGCTAGGCGAAAAGGCCGTTGCCGTGCTCGTCTTCCCGGAGGTGATTAAGGCAGGATTCATGGTCGCGGCACAGCGCGGGGACGGAGTCCTCTTCAAGAACGGCCAGGTGGCCGGATACTACAACATCACCTCGGCGGGATACGGCATCCAGGCCGGTGTCCAGAAACTCTCTTACGCCCTTCTCTTCATGGACGAGGACTCGCTGAAGTATCTCAAGAAGAGCGACGTCTTGGACCTCGCCGCGGCGCCCGGTCTGGTGATGGGGGATCAGGGGTTGTCGGGAAGCATGTCGGTGGCCACGTTCCAGCACGGGATCGCCGCCTTCATCTGGGGACAGAAGGGGCTTATGGGAGGGCTCGGTCTCCAGGGAACAAAGATCACTCGCTTTTATCCCAGCGAGTAGAGGGACGGATGCCCGCCCGGGCTTCCCCTCTCAATGCCCGCTCATCTGCCACAACTTGATAGCCTCCACGGGATGGATGAGCATGATCACGTTCAGGGTAAGATTGTCATGACACGCAATCGCGCAACCTGCCTCCATGATCAGGAGAAGGATGACGCTGAGCCAAGCCGGCATCCTTGACGCCATGAAAAAGCCGAATGACATCATGAGGAGATCACTCAACGAATTGAGGATGCTGTCCCCGCAATAGCCCAGGGAAATCGTCGCCTCCCGGTAGCGGTTGATGATGAGGGGGGAGTTTTCAAGCAACTCCCAGGAGACTTCCGCCAGAAGAGCGATCAGGTAGCGTACCCCCAAGTTCAGTCGTCCGGCTATGGCCCACAGCAGAAAAAAGAAGATCAGACCGTGGGCGAGGTGACTGAACGAATAGGGATCGGCTAGCCGCTGTGAACACTCGCTGCTCCAGATATTCCCCTCCCAAAAACCCGGATTTCCGTCGGGTCCTAAAAGCAACCGCCCCATGCGATGCTCCAAAAGCCCTGTGAGCAGAAAGATGGCCAGACTGGCGAAGAGGATCAAAGTCGGGTCCCCGGGGCGCGGGAAACGGACCGTATGAGGCTTTGAAAAGGCCAAAACTTACATCGGGTCCGAGGCCACGGACCAACCCCAGTCAGCATCGGGTCCCCATGCCGACCAGTCGGCATTGTCCATGTTGACCTGAGCGTCGAGCAGTTGCTCATCGATCTTCTGTTGATGAAGCTTGATCGCACGGTACTTCTGATACTGGGCGGGACTTCCCACCATCATGGCCTTGTGCTGATGGTCGGCGAAGACATAGACCGTTCCACGCTTTCCGTTGACGGGAACAACCTTGGAGGATCTCAGCGCCGCCAACTTGGTCAGCTGGGCCGGGGTTGTGGCGGGAATGGTCCGGAATCCGGCCGATGCCAGTTCCATTCTCTTCTCCGGGAGGTTGGAGCATCCCGTCAGCGGGAGAAGACAGACTGCTGCGATCAGAGAAAGCTGTTTCATGGTGGCCTCGGGTTCCGCGGGTGGGGGGCTGGAAGCTCGCTTTAGCCTAGTAGAAACAGGGACCCCAGAAAGGACCATCCAAGCCGCCCCAGGCGCCCCATTCCGCATTGGCGTCGGCATTCAGGGCGGCGGCAGCTTCCTTGTCCTGCTGGATCTTGTACTGGAGATTATACTGCTGGAACTGCTGGTATTGCTTCTGGTTTCCGATCAGCAGTGAGTTGTTGGCGGCATCGGCATAGAGGAAGACAGTCTTGCCTTTCTTGACAACGGGGATGACCTTCCGTTGCGGCATCGACTTGAGTTGGGAAATCTGGGAGGGAGTGTTCGGGACGACGGTCCGGAAGCCAGCGGCGCTCAGGAGGGTGACTTTGGATTGGGAAGCGCAGCCGGTCAGGAGTATTGCGCTGAGAATGAGGAGGGAGAGTGGGGTCTTCATGAAATGAGTCCTAATGGTTAGTAACCCCTGGAGGCGAGAAAGAAAACGAATCCAGAAAACGCAACGCAGTAGTAGCCGAACCATGCCCAATGCCCTTTCTCCAACCAACTGGAGAGGAGCTTCAGGGCGAGGAGGCCGGCCACGAAGGCTCCGGCCATCCCGAAAAGCCCGGGGCCGAGCAGGTGGATCAGCTCGCTTGGTGCGGCCGCCGCCTCGTGGGATTTGAGCAATCGGAGCAGTTCCTTGGCGATGGCGGGAGGGGTGATCACGACTGCCAGGGCGAAACTGAACTCCTCGACACGCTGACGGGAGAGGCCGAGAAGCATTCCGGTCGAGATCGTAGTTCCAGAACGGGAGAGGCCGCGGAAAGGGAGGCAGAGTCCTTGGGAGGCGCCGATCCAGAGTGAGGAACGAAGGTTTATCTCCTGCTGGCCGTTTTTTCCACGAAGATAACCCGCCGCAAGGATGAGGAGTCCGGCGGTCAGGAGCGCCGTGCCGACCGAGGGAAGATGTCCGAAGAGATCCTCCATCTCGTCATGGCTGCTACCGTGGAGGATGACCTTCTCGATGAAGAGCTTGAGGCCGAAACCGACCACGAGGGTGACCACGGTTGCCGATCCCACATGAAGGCACATTCTGCGGAAACTGGCCGCATCGCTGAAGAAAGTCCTTTTCCACGCCTTCCAGAAATAGAGAATCACCGCAAACATCGTCCCGGTATGAAGCATCACGAGCAGGAAGGTCATCGCGGGACTTGCAGGATCCAGGCCGATCAGCTTCTCGGCAACGATCACATGAGCGGAGCTGGAGACTGGGAGGAGTTCGGCAGCGCCTTGGATGAGCCCGAGGAAGAGAATTTGGAGAAGGGTTGGTTCCATGGAGAGGGAGTATTTCCGAGGGAATGTCATCAGGGAATCATGAAATCTCGGAAGTTGAGCAGAGCGATTTGAGACAATCCACTGACGGCGATCAGAACTTTCGTTACAACGGGCCTAGGGCCTGTGACTTAAAGGCGGGGTAGATGCCGAGGAGACCGGACCTGGTAAATGCCTTAACTCTGCTGTGATCGGTCGGAGAGTGTCGTGAAGACCATGACCCAGAATGCCTGGGCGATGATGAAGAAGGGGATGCCGAGAGCCGGGGGGAGGGAGTAGATGATGCTGACAAGCGGGATCCAGACCATCCAGTTGGCCATGAGCACGGGGAAGATCCTCAGGGCATAGAAGCGTCCCGGCGTCCATCCGTGGAATCCACGGCGTGTGAAGCCATGATCACGCCAGAGGAAGACGCAGACGGCTTGGGGCATCGCCAGCAGGGGGCAATAGAGAAAGGCATCGACCAGAACCTTGGTGACGATCACGGAGGCGCTCTCCGACGGTCCGAAGAGATGGAGTTGAAGTCTGTAAAAAAGATCGACCTGCACGCCGATCAGGCCCCAGAAGGGGATGGCGAAGAGAAGTCGACCTCTGAGTGATGGTTCGTTTGCAGGGGAGGCTCCGCGGAATCTCTGCAGAATCTCGGGGAGCAGGGCCGAGGCCAGCGATGTCCCCAGGAAGGAAAACCAGAGTCCCCAGTCGGATCGGATCCGGGCAAGCTCTGTGAAAAGGTGTCGTGCCCCGGGGTGCCATAGATAAGCCGCGGCCATGGCGGCCATCACTGCCTGTAGGATCAGTCCGGGAATGAGATTCGCACGGAGTGATTTGAGGGACTCCTTCCAAGCCAGTCGGAAAAGCTCCCGCGTCCTGTGAATGAAAGAGTGATGCTTCGCATTCATGATTCGTTCGGACGCGCGGATTCTGGGGTTTGATTCGCGCTTAAAAGAAGAAGAGCTTCCCGTGAGGGAAGCTCTTCGAGAGTTTCGGAATGACAGCCCCGGAGAGACCGGCAATCGCGGCAAATTAACGCTTGGAGAACTGGAAGCGTTTGCGGGCTCCGGGACGACCAGGCTTCTTGCGCTCGCGCATGCGGGAATCGCGGGTCAGCAGTCCGTCGGCCTTGAGGGCGGGGCGGTCGGCTTCGTTGAATTCGTTGAGGGCGCGGGCAATGGCGAGGCTAAGCGCGCCGGCCTGGCCCTGAAGTCCTCCTCCGGAGGTCTTGGCCACAACATCGTAATTCTTGACGGCGTTCACGGTCTCAAGTGGCTTGAGCACCGTGTTCTGCATCGAGGTGGTGGTGAAGTACTCGTCGAAGTTCTTCCCGTTGACGCTGATCTTGCCGGAGCCCGGTACGATCTGGATGCGGGCGACGGCCGTCTTGCGGCGTCCGGTGGTGGCGGTTTTTGCTGTGGCCATGAGTGATTGGGAATTGTTTCCTGTCTGGTTCCTGTGAAGGGGATGGTTTACTTGGCGGGCTGGGGGTTCTGCCCGGCGTGGGGATGATCATTGCCACCGTAGACCTTCAGCTTGCCATAGATGGAACGGCCGAGGCGGTTGTGGGGGATCATTCCCTTGACGGCGCGCTCGATGAGGAGTTCGGGACGGCGCTCGCGGCGCTGGCGGAATGTCTCGGACTTGTGGCCGCCGACGAATCCGGAGAAGCTCATGTAGGTCTTCTGGGTTTCCTTCTTGCCGCCGATCTGAACATCTGAGGCGTTGATCACGACGACGAAATCACCTGTGTCGACATGCGGTGTGAAGATCGCCTTGTGTTTGCCGCGCAGGAGATTTGCGGCTTTGACGGCGACATGGCCGAGGTGCTGGTTCTTGGCATCGATCACCCACCACTGGCGTTTGACCTCGGGAGCTTTAGCGGAAAAAGTCTTCATTTGGATTTCGGGAAAGGTCGAAGAGATTAGGAAAAGGATCACTCCCTGTCAAAGGAGAAAAGTGGTTTTTTCACATCGTGTTCCCTAAGAGACTGTCTGCAAACTCGGGTGAGCCGCGTTGGCGGGGATTTTTCCGTTGGCCAAGGAGGGAGGAGGGTGGCAATACCCGTGCGGTCTTGTCCCGTCCGTTCCGACACTGGCCAAAGGGAAAAGCCACCCAACCCTCCTGGCGCGAGCAAGGGAATCTGTCTGGCTGCGTTCCCTTCTCGGTCAAAGCCTGCTGCGGGGATTCTCCCTCGCATGTGCCTGACCATCCAGACTCCCCTTGCTCTCGCGCGGCATTCCCCAGTTCTCAGACAGCCTCTAAGATCCCCTTTGACGGATCCCGTGACCGATGATTTCGCTGGCTTTTCGCGGCGCACCATTGAGGTTTTACCCATGGCTTCCATCAGCTTCCTCGGCACCGGATCGGGAGTTCCCTCTGCAGACCGGTTTTTCTCAAGCAGTCTGCTGCTTCTCGAGGGGAGGCATCTTCTCATCGATGCGGGTGAGCCGTGCGTCCACCTGCTCAGGGATCGCGGGAATGTCCTTGCGGAGATCGACGAGGTTCTCATCACACACGGCCATGTCGATCATATCGGGGGGCTTCCGTCATTCCTTCAGGGATGCATGTTGCTGGGTCGGACCAAGGAGCTCTCAGTCCATCTGCCCGAGGAAATGATCGCACCCATCCGTGCGTGGATCGCCGCCCTCTACCTGACGGAAGAGGGACTCGGTTTCACGATCTCCTGGAATGCTTGGAAAGAACGGGTACCTGTCGTCTTGGGAAACGAGATCACAGTGACTCCCTGGCCGAACAGACACCTGAAGGATTGCTACCATCGGCTGCCGTGTGCCGACCCGACTCGTCCCTGCGAGTCGTTCTCCCTGGAGATTGTTTCCGGAGATTTCAGGGCGATCTTCACGGGTGACCTAAGTGGCGCTTGCGACATCAAGCCCCTCGTTTCCAAGCCGCCGACGGTCCTTGTCAGCGAACTCTCCCATTTCGGTGCCACGGAGTTGGCGGATGTCCTTGCCGGTGCAACGATCCATGCCCTCTGCCTCGTCCATCTCTCCGAGGAATATGCCTCCGATCGGAGTGATCTGCGATTGAGGTTGGAAGAGCTCCTTCCGAACGTCAGCGATGTCTTCCTTCCGGAGGACGGCGAGGTTCTGGATTTCTAACCACCCAGGGGACTGGTTGCGGACGGTCAAGACCGGCGCCAGTAGCTCGGTGGTACACTCCCTGGAGGATACCTTCGGCATCCTTGGCCGCAAGGAGCGCCTATCATCCTCGATCGCAAGGACGCCAAGCGGCTCACTCTTTCAGCAGGTCGTCAACTCGAGATCTTGGAGGATGAGGCCGTCGATTCCCGCTACCGCTACAGCTCCTACTTCACCAGACTGGATCTTCCTGCCGCGGTTTTCTGGTATCTCTATCGCGATCGGGGCGACGCCGAGAACCGCATCAAGGAGCACAAGTACGACTTCCGTATCGAGGGCTTCCATCTCAAGAACTTTTGGGGAACCGAGGAAGCTTTCCGATTCGCCATCATCTCCTACAACCTCATGAGCCTCTTCCTAGAGTATCCGCGATGGATTCCTGTGCGTGGTACATTCCCTGCGCCACAGCGGGAGAAATTTATCCACCCACCGCAAGTAGCGAGGAGAATGTTTTAACTTATTTGTACAGGGCGACGCTTGTGCCACTCGGTGGACTGCTCGTAGGCATGTCCGATCCGCAGGAGTCGGCTCTCGCCGAAGGGGCGGCCAAGGAGTTGGAGTCCCACCGGCAGGTCGACGCCGTCGCGGTTGGAGAATCCGCACGGGAGGCTCAGACCGCAGATGCCGGCCAGATTCGCGGCGATCGTGAAGATGTCGGCCAGGTACATCTTCAGAGGGTCATCGGTCTTTTCACCCAGGCGGAAGGCTGTCTCCGGCGAGGTGGGGGAGAGGATGGCGTCCACCTTGGTGAAGGCCTGGTCGAAGTCGCGGCGCATCAGGGTCCTCACCTTCTGGGCGCGTAGGTAGTAGGCGTCGTAGTAGCCGCTGCTCAGGACATAGGTGCCCAGGATGATGCGGCGCTTCACTTCGCGTCCGAAGCCCTCCGCACGTGTCTTCTCGTAGAGGGAGAGGAGATCCTTGGCCTCTGAGGAGCGACGTCCGTAGCGCACGCCGTCGAAGCGGGCGAGGTTGGCCGATGCCTCGGCGGTGGCGATGATGTAATAGACCGCCACGGCATACTCCGTGTGTGGCAGGGAAATCTCAACGGGCTCGGCCCCGAGGGAGACAAGCTGCTTCACTGCCGCATCGACGGCTGAACGCACCCCCGGCTCCATGCCGTCGACGAAGTATTCCTTGGGGATGCCGATGCGGAGCCCCTTGAGATCGCGCCCGATCTCGGCGGTGAAGTCCTCGTCGGGTAGTTCGAGCGAGGTGGAGTCGTGGGGATCCTTCCCGGCCATCGCGTTGAGCAGAAGGGCGCTGTCCTCGACCGTGCTGGTGAGGGGACCGATCTGATCCAGCGAGGAGGCGAAGGCAATGAGACCGTAACGGGAGATGCGCCCGTAGGTCGGCTTCAGTCCCACGCAACCGCAGAGGGCGGCCGGTTGGCGGATCGATCCACCCGTATCGGAGCCGAGTGTGGCAAGTGCGGTTCCTGCGGCCACTGCGGCGGCCGATCCGCCGCTGGATCCTCCGGGAATGCGGTTGAGATCCCAAGGGTTCCGGGTGGGATGGAAGGCGGAGTTCTCAGTCGAGGAGCCCATTGCAAACTCATCCATGTTCATCCTGCCGAAGGGAATGGCTCCCGAGGCGCGGAGCCGTGCCACGGAGGTCGCGTCGTAGGGAGCCGTGTAGCCGTCCAGAATACGGGAGGCGGACTGAAGAGGTTGGCCGGCCACACTGATGGCGTCCTTGATGCCGATAGGAATACCCCCGAGCGGCTTGGAGAGATCGGCTGAAGCTGCCTCCTTTTTCGCGGTCTCGACGTCACGCTCGATGTAGGCACCGATTTTGGGATCGATGGAAGCGATCCGCTGTTCGAGAGCCTCGACCAATTCGACAGGGGATAGCTCCTTGGACCGCAGAAGTCGGCGTGCCTCGGCGATGCTGGTGAAGGGAGAAAAGGAAGACATGGGAAAAAGGTGAGGGATGAGACCTGAAACTTGAAACCTGAGTAAAAAGGAAGGCTTGCCGCGTTGATATTTGATTAGTCGAGGACCTTGGGGACGACGAAGAGGCCGTTGGCGCTCCGGGGAGCGTTCTCCAGGATGGCCGCCTTGGGGAGACTCTCCGAGACTCCATCCTCCCGGATCACGTCGAACACAGTGATCGCGTGCGCCGTCGGCTCAATGCCGGAGACGTCGAGTCTGTTCATCTGCTCCACGTGATCAAGGATGCGCCCCAACTGTCCTTCGAAGATTTCCACCTCCTCGGGCGTGACCTCAAGCCGTGCAAGACGCGCGAGGTAGGGGACATCAATCGTGTGGTGGGGTGAGTTGGTGGACATGGGCAAGGGAAGGTTAGAATTATGAAGTATGAAGGATGAAAAGGGAAGGCTTGGGATTGAACTCAGGGTTGCCCACGCCGCTCTTCAGGTCGATTTTTACTCCACCTCGCAGGGGGGATACTGCACGGGAGGGTTGCCTTGTCGGGAAAGCACCCTGCGGTGGCGTCGGGTGGCCTCTTCCTCGCCAATGTCGATGCAGGTGACGGGAAATTCCCAGTCATCCCCGTAGTCGAAGTGGAAGAGCATCGTGCGCCCCTTGGTGAAGACCTCGGAGATCAGCGTCTTTTTCACTCCCGGATCGTCGTCGGCCTCCCCGATATCGGCGAAGAGGGTGTAGTGTTCCTTGCTGTCGTAGGGATTGTTCAGATTATCGCAGAATTGGAAGCAGTGATCGAAATCGAATTCCAGCGCCTTGATAAGCGTCTCAGCCAGATCATAGAGCGTGTATTCTCCGAGGAAGCCAACCGTGGCGCGGAACTTCTCGTATCTAATCTCGAAGATGTAGGTCTTCATTGGGGGATCTTTATGAGCGATCATCGCCGAAATGTTATGTGAAAAGAGAGGAAAGAAGAACCACGAACATCACGAAAGACATGCATGTAGTCATTCAAGTTTTTTCTTTTGGGGAGTTGAGTTTATTTGGGGTGCCGGTTTGAAGTTCCCCCCGAACGCCTGCCGCGGCGAGCGGTGCGGGGATTGGGGGCGCACAGCCCCCATCAACCCGGGTTGCATTCCCCCTCACTG
>CANKJN010000054.1 GCA_947482345.1 Spartobacteria bacterium | reverse complement strand
CTCTAGGTCTCTGTCAGTAAGTTGCAGACCCTGCTGACCCTGTTGACCCTGTTGACCCTGTTGACCCTGTTGACCCTGTTGACCCTGTTGACCCTGCTGACCCTGCTGACCCTGCTGACCCTGCTGACCCTGCTGACCCTGCTGACCCTGTTGACCTTGATTTTTAGGAAGAGTTGCCTCGGCTAATTGCTGTTGGCGACGGGCCTCCGTTATCAACTTCTTGGTCTCATTGTCATTCCCAAGGCCTTTGTTTTTATTCTCCTGCGCTGCGGCCAAGGCGTCCCGTGTGCTCTTGATCGAGTCCTTCAGACTCGATGAAACTTCCTTTTTACCAAGTAGTTCCACCTGTGCCGCGGCTGCTGCCTCGGCAAGTTTGGTCAGGATTTCCGGTGCGAGTTCACCGGGTTTTGACCCATTTTGCACGTCGGACACCATGGATGCTAATCCTGAGAGTTCCTTGGCAGCCTGTTCCGACCCTTTCTTCTGCTGACTGACTGCCTCCTCGGTGAGCGCT
The DNA here is from genome assembly GCA_947482345.1 of Spartobacteria bacterium. Taxonomy (GTDB): domain Bacteria; phylum Verrucomicrobiota; class Verrucomicrobiia; order Chthoniobacterales; family UBA6821; genus UBA6821. Next base: position 16,517 of record CANKJN010000054.1, on the reverse strand, counting down.
TTTCTTTGTTGCTCCAGGGTTTTGTCGCCTAGTTTTTTGGTATCCCCCGCGGCCTCATTGAATGCGTCTTGGGCCTCTTGGAGTTTTTTTATGGCTGATGCAATCCCCTCCTCTCTGAGTAGGGTTTTGGCCTCGCGTAATGAACGCGCGGCCCGGGTTGTGGGTTGGTAGGCGGCCTCAGTCTCTTTGGCATTCAATCGCTCGATGGCCTTGTTGATTTCGTCTTGTGCCTCCCGGATCTTACCCGAAACGCTATCGCTGAATGTTTCCGATCGGGCCAGATCCTCCAGGGATGTTTTGATTTGCTCCTGATTCAGGGACAGTTCGGTTGGTTTTGCCACAGGATTTTCTGGAAGACCTTCCTGAGCGGGCGATTTCCGCGCATCGAGGCTTTCCTGAAGGAGTGCCTCCTGTTGCTCCTGATCGGCCGTGATTTTTTCCAGTTTGCCCGCCGCGGTTTCATCTCTCTTGGGGAGAGTGTACTTTTGGACATCCTTGAAAGGATCGGCCTCGTCGGGTTTTTTTTTGCCTCCACCTTTGCCTCCACTTTTGCCTCCCTCGCCTTTGGGTTTGGGTTTTTTCACCGTTTCCACTTCGGTGAGGAGGGCCAGTGCCTTGAGTTGAGGTTCCACGGCAGACGAGTTCTCGCTCTTGGAGATCAATTGAGCCGCTCTTTTCATGTTCCGGCCAACCTCGGCGAGCCTTAGGACACTTTGATTGGACTCATCGGGAGGCCCTTGTTTCTTAATGGTCTGGTCGCAACTCTCGGCCAGTGCCTGCTGTTCCTCGGCGACTTTGCGATTGTTGTTCAACCACTCGGCACTGTCGTGGGGCAGGTCGGATTGGTTCAAGAGAAAATTCAGCTTCGTGAGCCGGAGTTGCTCTTTTTTCAGGTTGATCTTGGGGGGTTTCTCCATAGGCAGCCCTTCCATTTCTTCTTTTTTTGGGGAGTCCTCGGCAGCCATCTCATCCACCCTCACCGGCCGCACCAGGATGAATTGGATGTCTGAAAGCACGGGTCGCATCTCCTTTTCCGCTCTTGGGCCGCTGATCCCCCGGCCAAAGGCGGCGATCAGGAGGCAGTCCGCCAAGCTGGGGCCGCCGCGAATTCCTTTGAGATGGTAGGAGACGATATCCCCGTCCATCAGGGGCAGTTCATCCATGCAAATCGAGGGCTTGAGTGTTGTGCTTCCCTTGCGTCCCAACGGGCCGGTGGGGAGCTTGATCGTGTTCACGGGTCTCCCGTTGACGGCAATCTCCAGTTTGATGGATTGGAACCCGGAGGAGGAGGCGGCAAAGGCTTTCAGCGGGACCTCCTCAACGCGGTTGGCGAGAGTTTCCTGACGAGGTGCCATCCATTTCAGGGAGGCTTTCGGTGGTCGGGCCGCTTCCTCGGCGGCTACCCGCGCTTTCCCGGCGAGATAGGACAGGCAATGCCTCATCGGCCAGATGGAGAAGAGGAGAAGATGAATCAGGATGGCCGAGCCCAGAAGGAAAGCGCAGAGCCGCCACCTTTTGCGTCCCGGGATGGCCTGGTTTGCGATATGGATTGCGATATGGCTCGCGGCATCCGATCGCTGAGCTTCCGCGATCGGACTGGGATTGCCCTGAAGCTCTGCGGCGGCTTCCAGACGGTTCTTGGTCGACCACTTGAGGTCGAGGGCTCTGGCTACGGAGGCAAGCGTGTTGCGATTTTTTTTCCACAGGAGAACCACCGCCAGAAAGGTCACGGTTAACCCGACGATCCAAGTCGAAGCCACGAGCGGCCAATTCACGGCCCGAGGAGGCTTCGGGGAAACGAACCACAGAGCCGCCAGGGTCAAGAACAGTCCCAAGGAGGCGATGAGAAGCTGGTTCCAGCCACGATAGCGCCTTGTCTCCCGCATCGCCTGCAGGGGACCTTGTTGGATTTCTTCCGGGGTTGGGTGGTCGGCGGAATTCATCTTGTCAGGCAAAGGGAGGGGGGCTGTGCTTCATCAGGCCGAGGTTCTGTTGGCCAGCGTCATTTCCGCAAGCAATGCCAGGATGGCCGCAGCGAGAAGCCACCACCAGAGCGGCGACTGGCGTTCGGATTCCTCCGGGGGAAGCGGCTTCCTGACGTCCGTCTCGCCCGTCTTGGTTTGTGGGGAAACCATCTCCAGCCAAGGATGGCCGTCAGTCCAAGGCTGCAGATCGGACTCTTCCGGGGTAATGTTCACGGCAAAGAGTTCTTTTTTCGAGCCGTTGAGGAATTCATAGATGCCCGGTGCCATCGGTTTGACCGAACCGTTGACCTTAAGGTCTGGTGAGGGGGTCGGAACATCGACGGCTTTCCATGTGCCCTCACCGTCCAGAGGGATGCTTTCACCGACTTTCCAAGTTTTCGCCGGTGCGGTGGTTTGGCCGAGAGTGACGACTGCTTGATGCAGGAAAGGGACGAAGGAAGGGCGGAGTGGCCACGTCGTCGACTCTCTTCCGGGTTCAAACCCGAAGAGCAGGACTTTGCCTGCTTCAACACGCATTTCCGCGATTCCCGGTGAGTTGTCGCTCCAGGAGGCGAGGGGGATGAGCGCATTCCCGTTCATCGACCAGCATTTGGAAAATTTCAAATCAAGCAGGGGGAGCAGGGAGAGTTTCGCAAACGGCGCGATGAGGGGGTGCTCTTCCGCCCAATCGCGGAGGCTCTCCGCGGAATCGCGTCCGGCGATCTCCACGTGCTTTCCGCGAAGCCAATCGCTTTTCGCTGCACTCCCGTCCAGGAAGATCATTGCCTTTCCTCCGCGGTTGAGAAACTGATCGAGATTCCTAAGGGCGGGATTCCTGAACGAGTCGGGGTTGCGAAGAACGGCCACCGACGTGACCGGCCAGTCATTTTGGGGCAGAGGGCCCACCGAGATGGGTTCGGTGGGATGGCGGAGGGAAGCTTCCAGGGCAATTCCCGGATAGTCCGTCTTTTCCTTTCCTGCCGGCATTTCATCCAGCATCACGGCCAGCTTATGGCTCTCGTCTCTCACAAGGTAGGCGACATCATCGGCAGGGAGGTCATCGGGATCCATTTCAACGCGCAAGGGAAGGGCTGAGGACTCATCCTCCTCCTTGGCGGGCAAGGAAAAACGGCTCACCGTGCCAGGGGTGAGCTGGATGGTCCTAGAGGCAATGGTCCTGGATCCGCTCACAAGGGTGAGCTTCCGCGTGTCCGGAGACACCGAGTAGGAGCGGATGGAGACAGTGACTCCACGGCTTCCGGGGGTGGTGTCCCACTCGGCGTTGTTGATGGCCGCCTGATGCCCGGGTGCCGGCTGCGGATCCGGAAACTTCACGGAGACCCCGTCGGGTAATTTTTTTGAAAAATCGGCGCCTTGCCATCCCTTTCGCTGCTGGTCGGCCATCCAGATGAGTTCTTTCTTTTTTGCAGGCAGGCGGGAAAGTATGTCCGCTGCGAGGGCCAGCGGGGGGGCGTAGCGGGTGGAGGTAAACCCGGGCTTCATCTCCCGAAGCGCCAGGAGAGTGCCGTCCCAATCGGTGTTGGGATTCTTCAGCCAGGCGGGTTGGGGATTCATCATCAGTAGACCGATGCGGTCACCAGGATCACCCTTGCCGGCCTGCCCGATCGCCCACTCGCGAAGCTTATCCCAACGTCCGGCCACCCTCATGCTCATCGAGTTGTCGATGGCGATGACCACGACGCGTCCCTTGTCCGTCGTGAATCGTGGAAGGTAGGGGCGCGCGAAGGCTGCGGCAAGCAGGAGCAGGACGAGGCAGCGCAGCGCCATGACCAGCCATCGGCGCAACCTGTGTCTCTTGGTCTCGCGGACGGAAACCGACTTCAGGAACCGGAGGGTGGGAAACCCCCTGGGTTCCCTGGGGTTGCGGCGGAGCAGATGCAGGAAGACCGGCAGCGCCACGGCCGCTCCCGCGAGAAGGAACATGGGAAAAAGAAGCGGCATTGTCAGATACGGGTCGAGCGTTTCGCCAGATAGGTGGAGAGGGCCGCCACGGGCGATTCATCGGTGCGCATGGTGACCAGATCAACCCCGCAGAGGCTGAAGACCCCCGCCAACTCCCCTTGAAACGCACGGAATGCCTCCAGGTATTGTTTCCGGACGGCGTCCGGTTCGACGGGCAACTCGTCGCCCGTTTCCAAATCGACAAGGATTCCGTTGCTTTCCAGATCAAAATCAGCCTCCGAGGGATCCACGATCTGCAGGCCGATGACATCGTTGCCCCTGTGGCGTAGTTGCCCGATGGTATGGCCGAGGGTTTCCGTGCTGTCGTAAAAATCGGAGGCGATCACGATGATCGATCCCGAAGGGATTGTCTCCACAAGCATCGAGAGGGAGTCGGGAAGCGAGCCTTGCCGGTCGACGCGATCGCTGTCGAGAAGGGAGAAGACGGAGGTCAGGTGCGCGGAGGATGAGCGCGGGCGCACGTAGTCGGGAAATCCCCCGCCAAGAAGCGCTGCCCCCACCGCGTCATTCTGCCGGACAGCCATCATCGCCATGGCTCCGAGGGTGGTGCGGGCAAAGTCCCCCTTGCTCATCGTGGCACGCGGTCCGCGATAGCTCATCGAGGCGCTCACATCGAGGGCGAGGATGAGCCGCATCTGGGTTTCCTCCTCGAACCGCTTGAGGTAAATCCTGTCGGCCCGCGCATAGAGGCGCCAGTCGACCCGTCTCAAATCGTCTCCCGCCTGGTAGGCGCGGTAGTCGGAAAACTCGATCCCGCAGCCACGGCGCGAACTCCTGTGACTGCTATTGATGAGGCTCTCCACGAGATAACGGGAGCGCAGGGGAAGATCAGGCAATTCCGCGAGCATGCGCAGATCCAGTCGTTCCCTGGGGGCCAGGAAACGATCCGTGTCGGCGGCTTGGGGCGCCGGGGGCGCCTGTCCCGTTTTTTCCATCGGCGCCCTCAGCGTGAACGGAGTCCGGAAACAAGCTCGCTGATGATCTTCTCGGAATTCATCTTTTCGGTCTCGGCCCGGAAGTTGGTGATGATCCTGTGCCTGAGCACCATGGGTGCCACGGAGATGATGTCCTCGATGGCCACGTTGAATCGGCCATCCAGTGCTGCGCAGGCTTTGCCGGCCAGGGCCAGGTATTGCGATGCACGGGGACCCGCTCCCCATCGGACATATTTTTTGATGACCTCGGATGCTCCGTCATGGGGACGGGTGGCATGGACGAGGGAGACGGCGAATTCCGCCACCACCTTCGGGACATGGATCTGGCGAACGGCCTGCTGCAACGCGATGATGTCGGGTCCGGAGAGTAGCTTTTCCAGCGCGGGAGGCTTTCCTCCAGTCGTCCGCAGAAGCATCTCCACCTCCTCCTCCATGGAGGGGTAGGCCACCTTGAGTGAGAACATGAAGCGGTCCACCTGCGCTTCCGGCAAGACATAGGTCCCTTCCTGCTCGACGGGATTCTGGGTTGCCAGGACGAAAAACGGGGAGGCCAGATTGTAGGTCTGTCCGGCCACCGTCACCCGTCGCTCCTGCATGGCTTCAAGCAGCGCGGCCTGCGTTTTAGGGGGGGTGCGGTTGATTTCGTCGGCAAGCAGGAGTTGGGTGAAGACCGGTCCCTTCACGAAGCGGAATGTCCGTTTCCCGTCATGCGAGTCCTCCAGGATTTCCGATCCGGTGATGTCGCTTGGCATGAGATCGGGAGTGAACTGAATGCGGTGGAATTCGAGCTCCAGAATCTCCCCAAGGCTTTGGACGATGAGTGTCTTGGCCAACCCGGGCACGCCGATCATCAGGCAGTGGCCCTGGGCCAACAGGCAGAGGAAAAGATCCCTGATGATCTCTTTCTGGCCGATGATCCTTTTGCCCATTTCCCTCATCAGGGCATCATAGGTTCCGGGTATGCTTTTGAGCCGTTCCACGGCTTCGTCGTTGATGGGTGCGGGTGTGTTTGTCATGGGATGATGAACTTTATTTGGATTGTGGCGGTTGGAGCGGGGTGGAGCCGTTGCCGGCCGGGATGTCGCTGATCATGCCATTCTCGCCGAGGATCCGGGAATGCTCAGCCTCGGAAAATTTCAGGCGGCGGTATTCATCGGCGACGAGCGAAGCGGCCAGGGCGGCGGTTTGCTTGAAGCTCAGCTCGGGTTTCGACTCCAGGGTTCTGGACCAGAATTCGGGGTAACGCGGCTTGTTGATCTCGAATTCCTCCGCAGTGGCGCTGACCGCGCAGGTTCTTGAATCCCGCAAGAAAGGCAAAAAACCGCCGCTCTGCGAGGTTCCCAGGAAGACGAATTTCCGTGCCTTGATCCTCGACAGGGCGTTTTTCAAATCGGATGCCGTGAGGCGGTCGCCGCGGACCTGATAAGCAGGCTGGGAATCAATCGTCCTGCCCGAATATCCGAAGAGGACAAGCCAGAACTCATCGTTTTCGCCAAGGCTTTCTGCTTCTTGCAGCGCTTTCAAGATGCTCTCCCGAGTAGCCGGACTCTTCGGAGAACTGGGAAGAATCCGGATGCTCGCGGCCGGCACCCCCTTTTTTTCCAATCCCTTCACAGTGGCATCCGTGCAGGCACGCCATGTTGCTGCGTCCTCCTCGCCAGCCGAGAGTCCCGACACGACCACTGCTTTGACAGGCACGGAAGCGCGGCGGCATCCAACAAGCCATGAACCGGATGTCAAAAGCACGGCCACAGCCACCGACAGTCCGAGGATCATCGGTGCCGTTTTGAGTTTGTGAAATGGCGATTGAAATGGCATCGAGGGGAATTTGTAAATTAACCACGGCATGTAGGGTTGCAACAAGAAGAACACATTCTTTTCAAATCGTGGCCCGGGATTTTACCCTCGGGATGCCGTGGTGAGTGTTGAATGTCGGAACAGTTTTGGAAGACGACGCAGTCGTTGCCCCAAAGGGTAGGCACGGCACTGCTTCTCGGGAGAGAAGTGCCGTTCAAAAATCAGCAACTGCCCTTCAGCGGCCTTCATGGGATTTAATCAGCAGTTTCCTAGCGGGTGCTTCTCTTCTGTTCCTCCTTGGCGACCTTGCGTGAAACAGCCTCTTCCAATCAACCCACTGCAACCAGCGGGATTCCATTTCTCAGGATGCGAGGTTAGGGAAGCGCTGATTAAATCGCATAGAGGCCGTTGCGGAAAGAATGGGCCGCGGGCAAGGCTGCTTGGCGCGAGCATCCCCGCAGTGGGCTGTAAGCGCCAAGCCAACACAGCCCCCGGCCGGTTATCTCCGCAACCCGGAGGGCTGAAGCCATTTGTCGATTTTTCTGGCGTTGCTCGCTCGGGCGAGACCGCTGCGGGTATCGCCCAGCACTCGCGCCTTCAAAAAATCAGCAAATGCTTTTCAGCGGCCTGCATGGGATTTAATCAGCGCTTCCTTAGCGGGGATCGTGACGAGGGCCAGAACACGGTTTTCCTCCACTTGTTGGATGGTGAATGAGGCGGCATTCCCATAGAGGGAGAGAAGCTGCTCCCTGATGAACCGAAGACCCATGCTATCCGGAGATGGGGTTTCAAGGATCCCGGTTTTGGTGACGCTGAGGCAGAGATCCCCCTCCGTCACCTCCGCTCGGATCCCCAGCTCCGAGATTCCCGGGGTGTGGTCGATCCCGTGCTTGAAGGCGTTCTCCACGAGTTGATGGAACAGCATGGGGGGGGCAGGCACGCTCTCCGCGGAGGGATCGACGGCGAGCGATGCGCTCAGACGGTTTTCATAGCGGAGTTTCTGGAGATCGATGTAGGAGCGGATGGTCGAGATTTCCTCCCACAGGGGAATCTCGTCGCGACGGGTCATTTGAAGCGAGGAGCGGAGGAGTTGGGAGAGGCTCACGACGGCATCCCGTGCCTTTGCCTCATCCTGCCCGATGAGGGATTTGATGACGTTGAGGCTGTTGAAGAGGAAGTGGGAGTTCAGGCTTGCCCGGATGGCGCGGTTTTCCGACTCGCTCCTGACCGCGGCAATACGGTTCTCCATTGCGCTTTCGGCGGAGGTCATGCGCTCCGACTCGGTGGCCATGATCAGGAGGCAGGTGAAGCTGAAGACGATGATGTAGACGGTCAACTCACCGTAGGTTGCCATCGAATCATAGCGGATGAGCGGGCCGTGACCGAGCGAGGTGAAGGCCGAGACCATCGTCGTGACGAGGGCGACCGCCACCGTGACATCATGGCGTACGGAAAGGGCCAGCCAGACAAGGATCGGGAAGGAGAGGTAGGCGACGGGATAGAGACCCGTATGCGCAGTGGTCTTGTTCGCAAATCCGAAGAGGACGATCCCCGTGATGAGCAGGAACCAGCCGAGGGAACTGATGAGCGGGGGTGTGTTGCCACGATGTCTGCGCTCGGCCAGATGGAGGATCATCGGGGTGAAGACGATGATCCCCAGCACATTCCCGGTCCAGAAAAGCACGAGGGAGAGAGGGATTTTGGCGAAAGTCACTGCCCCGATCGCCATCAGACCAAGCGTGCAGATGATCGCATTGAGCAGGGTTCCAAGCATCGATCCTGCCAGGATCAGGATCATGACGTCGCGGACACGCTCCATGCGGATGGAGAAATCGAAAACCTTCGTCATCAGGTACCAACCGGTGAGGGACTCCAGGGTGTTGCCCAGGGATCCCGCGACCGAGAAGATGGGATTGACACCGATGCTCTGGGTGGCGGCGATGGTCCCGAAGGTGATGGCGGGAAAGAGTCGCCATCCTCGCATCAGAAGTAGGGCCAGGGCGAGCCCACTGGATGGCCAGAGGGGGGAGGCCACGGTTGATCCGATCTTGATGAATTCACCTCCGATCATGCACAGGGCATAGATCCCGATCGCGCCAATGAGGCATTCCCGTGCATTGCGCCAACTTAGAAAGGGGATCATGGCAGTACGACTCAAGCCTTTGATGTCACTTTTGTCTGCCGATCGTCCCCGATCAGGCATCCCTCTGCCTGCTGGCTTCGGGACTGTTCGGCCCGAAGGCCTCTCATGACTAAGTCGCGTTCCCACGCGCCTTTTCTCTCTAGCAATCCGAAGCCGCGGCCCCGATGGTGGCGCGCTCCGCAGATCATGAGAGGCTACTTTGCCGAGAGATACGGGATCACGGCCACGCGGGCCTTCACGTCCTCGAGTCCGTCTACGAGATCGGCGATGGAGTCCCAACGTCCGTTCATGAGTGGTTCCCGGGCGTGTCCGGGAATCGAGAACTCGGCTCTGAAATCCACATCATCCACGGTCACCTTGTTCTCGGTGAGATCGAGGGTGATCTGGGCGGTCGGTGTTTTCTCGATGAGGGCAGCGAGGTCCTCGATGTCCTGTTTGGACATCTTGACGCAGGGGATGCCGAGTGTGGTTGAGTTGCCGAAAAAGATCTCAGCGAAGCTCTCGGCGATGATCGCTCTGAAGCCGTAGCGGTAGAGAGCCTGCGGTGCGTGCTCGCGGGAACTGCCGCAACCGAAGTTCGAGCCGGAGATCAGGACGGTGGCCCCGTTGAAGCGTGCGTCATCGAGGGCATGGACACGGCCAGCGGCCTTCTCGGCTACCTTCGCGTCAGCGAAGGCAAACTCGCCGAGGCCGTCGAAGGTGACGCACTTCATGAAGCGCGCGGGAATGATCCGGTCGGTGTCAATGTCATCACCAGGGACATAAACGCCGCGTCCGGTGACTTGGGTAATTTTTTCGAGGGACATGGGATGGAAAAGTAAGAATTATGAAGGATGAAGTATGAAAAGGGATGAGTGGAGAGGGATGGTGGCAGCTCTTGGGCCAATTTTTTAAGATTTATTGGAATGTGCGGACTTGGGGGATACAGCGTGTTTTGCTCAAAGTAGAAGGGTTGAGAAATCGGTTATTTTCATACTTCATACCTCATCCTTTTCCTTCAGCTGATCCCGAAGACCTTGCGGGCGTCGCTGACTTCGCCGGTGAGGGCGGCGGCGGCGACCATGAGGGGGCTCATGAGCATCGTGCGTCCAGTCGGGCTTCCCTGGCGGCCCTTGAAGTTGCGGTTGCTGGAGCTTGCGCAGAGTTGGTCGCCGACAAGCTTGTCGGGATTCATTCCCAGGCACATGGAGCAGCCTGCGCCGCGCCATTCGAAGCCGGCGTCGCGGAAGATTTCGGCGATGCCCATCTTCTCCGCCACGGCGGCCACGCCCTGGGAGCCGGGAACGACGATCGCCTTCACGCTGGAGGCGACCTTGCGGCCCTTGATGTGCTTGGCGACTTCCTGAAGGTCGGAGAGGCGTCCGTTGGTGCAGCTTCCGAGGAAGGCGACATCGATCCTGATGCCGGCTGCCGGGGTGCCGGCGGGGAGCTTCATGTGCTCGATCGCCTCGGCGGCGGTGGCGCGGTCCTTCTCGGGGAGGTCGGCGGGATCCGGGATCGCCTCGTCGATGAAGATCGCCTGACCGGGAGTGATTCCCCAGGTGACGGTCGGGAGGATCTCCTCGGCCTTGAAGCTCACGATGTCTTCGTAGACCGCGTCCTTGTCGGAGGCTACGGCCTTCCAACGGGCGACGGCGGCATCCCACTCGGCTCCCTTGGGTGAGTAGGGGCGTCCGCGGAGATACTCGAAGGTGGTCTCGTCGGGATTCACATAGCCGACGCGGGCGCCGCCCTCGATCGACATGTTGCAGACGGTCATGCGCTCTTCCTGGGTGAAGCCATCAAAGGTGGACCCGCCGTATTCGTAGGCGTAGCCGATGCCACCGTTCACGCCGAGGTGGCGGATGATGTGGAGGATGACATCCTTGGCGTAGACGCCGGGGGCGAGCTTGCCGTCGACGTTGATGCGGCGGACCTTGGGCTTGCCGATCGCCATGGTCTGGGTGGCCAGGACGTCGCGCACCTGGCTCGTGCCGATGCCGAAGGCGATCGCGCCGAAGGCCCCGTGGGTCGAGGTGTGGGAATCGCCGCAGGCGATGGTGGTGCCCGGCTGGGTGATACCCTGCTCGGGACCGACGATGTGGACGATGCCCTGATTGCCCGAGGGAAGGTCAAAGAAGGTGACGCCGGTCTCGGCGCAGTTCTTCCGAAGCTCCTTCACCATCGCGTCGGCGAGAGGGTCGGAGAAGGGCTCGGCGCGCTGGTCGGTCGGGACGATATGATCGACCGTGGCGAAGGTGCGGTTGGGATAGAGGACCTTGAGGCCGAGGTCGCGGACCATGCCGAAAGCCTGCGGGCTCGTGACCTCGTGGATGAGGTGGGTGCCAATGAGAAGTTGAGTCCTGCCGTCGGGGAGTGTGCGAACGGTGTGTTCGTCCCAGACCTTATCGAGAAGCGTTTTGCCCATAGCCTGCCGACGATAGCGGGAATGGCAGCGCGGGAAAAGTGAAACCTACTCTTTCCGGAAAATCTGAAGGCTTCGGAGGTAGTCGTCCGGAAGTCCGAAGTCGAAGCGTTCCGCCCGGGTCATCTCCAGGGCAAGGTAGCCTTCCCTTTGCCGTTGAATTTCCTGGGCGCGGGTCAGTTGGAACTCTCCTCCGTCACGGATGTCATCACGGATCATTTCCCCAAGGATGTCGTAGATGGAGGGGGCGAGCAGGTGCATGCCGAACCATCCCAGGAAGGTATCCCCGGGGAGTCCGTCCACATGGAGTTTTTCACGGGCCACGTGCACGTCCGGTTTCTCAACGATGAGGGAGACATCGATGAGCGAAGGGGAATCCGTCCGCCTGATTCCCGCAATCGTTCCATACCCCTTGAGTTCGTCGGGACCGATTCGGTTAACGGCAGAGATGCTCCTGCCTCCCGAGAAGGAGGCTGCATCCGCGAGTTCCCGGTAGGGGGAAACCGGTGATCCGCGGAAAAGGTGATCGCCGAGGCAGAGGAGGACCGGTTCCCCTGCCGCAAAATCACGTGTCTGGTAAACGGCGTGACCGTAACCCTCCTGCGTGTGTTGCACGGCGAAGCAAACGCGCGTTGCAAGATCCTCCATCCGGCGCGCCTCATCGCGGAGGTTTGGATATTTTTCAAGGCGCCTGAGGTATTCTTCCCCGGGGCCATGGAGGTAAGAACGGATGGTTCGGTCCTCATCGGGTTGCACGATCAGGCAGATTTCCTCTATTCCGGCATCAAGCAGTTCGACGAGATGGTAATGGAAGAGAGCGCGGCTGATGCCGTCGGTGCCGACAACCGGGAAGAGTTCCTTCTTCACCGCATGGGAAGCGGGGAAGTGGCGGGTGCCTAGTCCCGCAACCGGGACGACAGCCTTGCGGGGACGCCTGATGACGGCGCTTTCACCCGCGGTGTTCATGCTTTCACCCCTTCCCAGCCGTTGGCGCCGAACCGGTAACGTCGCGCTCCGAACTCCATGGCGCCGGGAGATGTACCCTCGAAGATATCGGGCATGACGCCGATACGGCGGGAATATTCCTCCGCAATGCACGGGATCTCCTTGCCGAGTGCCTCGAGTTTTCCAAAGACGGCGACCGTGCCGCCCGTGCCGCCTCCTGTGATTTTGGCTCCGTAGAGTCCCTTTGATGGGCCTCGCCGGCGAACGGCCTCGACGAGGAAGTCGACTTCCTCGACGGACAGGTTGCAGTTGGCCCGGTAGCTCTCGTGGGCGGCATACATCAACTCCCCGCCGGCAAGCAGATCCGCCTCGCCGCCCCTGGAGGCCTCGAGCAGGTGCTTCATGAAGGCGAGGACCCGGGCGTTCTCCTCGATGGGATGGCGGGTCGGCCCCGCCACGCGGTAGGTCGCGTCAGGTTGGATCACGGTCACCGGATCATCGTGGGTTTTGTGACGGGCCAGGAAATCTGAACCGAGGAGGGTTTCGGGCAGTTCCTTTTCGTAGTTGGAACGGAACTCTTCCGGACTAAGTTCCGTGAGAAAACCGATCGGTTCCTTGCCTTTCTTCTCACGGAGGGAGTTGATGATCTTCTTGCCCATGAAGGCACCGATGCGCGTGTCACCGTAGGGATTTCCAGCGACTGAATGGCGCACCATGGAGCTGATTCCCACAAATCCCGTTCCCTCGGGAATGGAGACTTCCCCCATGACTTTGCCGGGACGGCAGAGGATATGGGTGAGTTTTCCCTCGCGGCCGCAGGTAATGGCTGTCTGATCCATGATGCCGCAGGGTGCGCCGACGACATGGTTCTCTGCCATTTGCCCGAGTCGCGAGAGACGCTGTCCGTCCAGCTTCAGCCCGAGATAGGCATCAAGGCAGGTGAGGGTTCCCATCTCCACTGCCGCGGAACTCCCGATGCCGACGTTCATGGGGACGGCACTCAGCAGGATCATGCTGAAGCCGTAGGGCATCCGGACAGCCTCCTCCTTAAGGAGGGTGAAGATGCTCCCTCCGATATAGGCGCCCCAGGAGAGGAGGGGATTGGCTTGGAAGAGTTCCTTCACCGCCGCATAGCCTGCAAGTCCATCCCCGGAGGTAAAGTAGTCGAGGGGGATGCGGGTCTCGACGGGAAGGTTGCGCTTGCCCATCTGCATCGTCCTGATGCGCAGGGTTCTGTCCGTGCGGGGTTGCAGAGCCATCAGCATGCCGTGACCGAGAACCCCTTCGCAGACATTGGCACCGGAATAGTCTGCGATGCCTCCCATGATATCGAGTCGGGCCGGGGCGCGTGCCACCCAGATTTCCCCAGCGCTGAAAAATCCGGCAAGACCTGTCGGATCGCTGTTGGGAAGGCTGAGTAGTCGTTCAAATTCCTGAACTTCAGGGGGCAGGTTTACAGTGGCCATGATCCATGGATTAAAGACAACGGAAGTAGTCCTGTAAATAAGTTCGGACTACTGCTGTTTGTCCGAAAAAACGGACTTCAAGGTATGAATCTTGCTCAAATTTTGAGATTCGGACATTTTCTTCAATCCTGCATATTCCCACTCTCCATTCCATCATGTCCAAGCCAACCATCCTCTACACCAAGACCGACGAGGCCCCCGCCCTGGCCACCTACTCCTTCCTGCCGATCGTGAAGGCATTCACCAAGCACGCCGGGATCAACGTCGAGATCCGCGATATCTCGCTGGCCGGTCGCATCATCGCTGCCTTTCCTGATTTCCTCACCGAGGATCAGAGGATCGGCGACGCGCTTTCCGAACTCGGCGCCCTGACCCTCAAGCCCGAGGCGAATATCATCAAGCTCCCGAACATCAGCGCATCCATCCCCCAGCTGAAGGCGGCAATCGCCGAGCTCCAGTCGAAGGGGTACAAGCTCCCCGATTATCCCGACAATCCGCAGACCGACTCCGACAAGGAGATCCGAGCCTGCTATGACAAGATCAAGGGAAGCGCGGTCAACCCGGTGCTCCGCGAAGGAAACTCGGATCGCCGCGCCCCCAAGGCCGTGAAGGAGTACGCCCGCAAGCATCCTCACTCCATGGGTGCCTGGACATCCTCCTCCAAGACGAGTGTCGGCACGATGGGGAAGGATGACTTCTTCTCCAATGAGAAGTCGATGACCATTTCCGGGGCGACCGACGTGAAGATCGAGTTCGTTGGTGCTGACGGCTCCGTCAAGGTTCTCAAGGAAAAGACCCCTCTCAAGGCCGGCGAGATCCTCGACGCCACCGTGATGCGCCGGAAGGCCCTCGTCGCGTTCCTCGAAGGGCAGATCGCGAAGGCCAAGGCCGACGGTGTCCTCTTTTCGCTCCACATGAAGGCGACCATGATGAAGGTCTCCGACCCGATCATCTTCGGCCATGCCGTGAAGGTCTTCTTCAAGGACCTGATCGCCAGGCACGCCGACCTCATCAAGGAGCTGGGTGTCGATTTCAACAATGGATTCGGCGACCTCGTTGCCAAGATTCAGACCCTTCCGGCCGACAGGAAGGCCGCGATCGAGTCTGACATCCAGTCAACTCTCGCCACGGGTCCCGCCGTCGCCATGGTCAACTCCGACAAGGGAATCACCAATCTCCATGTCCCGAGTGACGTGATCGTCGACGCCTCCATGCCGGCGATGATCCGTGCAGGTGGCCAGATGTGGGATGCGGCGGGAAAGACCGCGGACACCCTGGCCGTCATTCCCGACAGCTCCTACGCCGGTGTCTACCAGGCTGTGATCGATTTCTGCAAAAAGAACGGTGCCCTTGACCCCAGGACGATGGGATCCGTACCGAATGTCGGCCTCATGGCCCAGGCCGCCGAGGAATACGGCTCGCACAACAAGACCTTCGAGATCCCGGCCACCGGCACGGTTCGTGTCACGGACTCCTCCGGGAAGGTTCTCCTTGAGCATGCCGTCGAGGAAGGGGATATCTGGCGTGCCTGCCAG
The DNA here is from genome assembly GCA_947482345.1 of Spartobacteria bacterium. GTDB lineage: Bacteria > Verrucomicrobiota > Verrucomicrobiia > Chthoniobacterales > UBA6821 > UBA6821. The sequence continues at coordinate 1,345 of CANKJN010000054.1, read as the reverse complement.
ACCAAGGATGCCCCGATCCGCGACTGGGTGAAGCTCGCAGTGAACCGTGCCCGTACCACCGTCGATGCCGCCGTCTTCTGGCTCGACGAGAATCGGGCTCATGACGCCCAGTTGATCGCCAAGGTGAAGGCCTATCTCGCCGACCACGACACCAAGGGGCTCGATATCCGCATTCTGCCCCCTGCGGAGGCCTGCACGTTCAGCCTCGAGCGGATCGTCCTGGGGAAGGACACGATCTCCGTCACTGGCAACGTCCTGCGCGATTACCTTACCGACCTCTTCCCGATCCTCGAGGTCGGCACCAGCGCCAAGATGCTCTCGATCGTCCCGCTCATGAATGGCGGTGGCCTCTTCGAGACAGGTGCGGGTGGTTCCGCGCCGAAGCACGTCCAGCAGTTCCTCGAGGAGAATTACCTCCGCTGGGATTCCTTGGGCGAGTTCTTCGCGTTGGCCCCTTCCTTTGAGCATGTCGCCGAGACCTTTGGCAATGCGAAGGCCAAGGTGCTGGCCGATACCCTCGACGACGCCACCGGCAAGTTCCTCGAGAACGACAAGTCGCCGGGCCGCAAGCTCGGCTCCATCGACAACCGCGGCAGCCATTTCTATCTGGCGATGTACTGGGCCCAGGCACTTGCTGCCCAGACGCAGGATGCGGAACTGAAGGCGCTCTTCACGCCGATCGCCGCCGAACTCACCGCGAACGAGCAGAAGATCGTCGCGGAACTTGCCGCCGTACAGGGCAAGCCGACCGATGTAGGCGGCTACTACCTGCCCGATGATGCGAAGGCCAACGCAGCTCTCCGTCCGAGTGAGACATTCAACGAGATCCTCTCAAAAATTTGAGCTTGGTCTTTTGACGGATAGCTTTGTTGCTGCTCTATCGCTATAGGTTTGCTGCAGCTTTCCTCGCGCGCCTCGCTCTCCATTCAAAAATTCCGGCGCTCGCTGCAATCATCCCACCCCTGGAGGGGGTTGAGAACCGAGGAGATGATCTGATTCTGCTAGACCTCCGGCCGTGTGGGTATTCTTACAGGCTATTTTTAGGAAGGGTGGCTGAGCTTGGTTTAAGGCACTCGACTCGAAATCGAACGTGGGGTAATTCCCACCGGGGGTTCGACTGCCATGCCGCGATCAGCGGCAAAAGATCATGGCGAAGCCTTACTGCAGAGCCTCGCCAAGCGAGGATCATCCCCATCCCTTGGGGTGGATGAGAACCGAGGAGATGATCTGATTCTGCTAGACCTCCGGCCGCGCGGGATTATTCTTAAAGGCTAGTTTTAGGAAGGGTGGCTGAGCTTGGTTTAAGGCACTCGACTCGAAATCGAACGTGGGGTAATTCCCACCG
>CANKJN010000053.1 GCA_947482345.1 Spartobacteria bacterium | reverse complement strand
GGGGGGGGCGGAAAAAGATGAAACCTGAAACTTGAAACTGGAAACCTGAACCAAGCCCGTGGGTACGGGCGCGGAAGACTACGACGCAGTCGTAGCCCCAACGGGGCGGCACTGATTGCCGGGCGGCAAGTGCCGTCAACCAAGCTCCTGGGAAGGAGCGCGGTAGATCACGCGAATGTGTGACCCGCAGGGCGCCACGGCTTCCGGGAGGAAGTGGCGTCAAACCTGAAACCTGAAACCTGAAAAATTGGGGTGGAAGGAAGGATGAAGGGGTTGAAGCGTTAGAACGTGAAAACGTTACAAGGTGGGAAGCAGGGCCCATCGGTTCGGGCACCGCTTTGCGGGTGCAAACGAACCCTTGGGAAGGGTGAGTAGGACTGCTGAAAGCAGCCTCAAAGAGGCGAACCAAATCTCTTGGAAGAGATGCGGAGAAATTGCCGCAGGCAAGCCCGTGAGGGCGGCACGGCTTTTCGGGAGAAAAGTGCCGTTCAACTGAGCGGGAGCGAACGAGTCAATCAAGTGCCGTCAACCAAGCGTCTCTAGAAGCATCTGCTGGAATATCACTGCCGTTGCCTTCCAGTTTCCGCGCATCGCCATTTCTCCTGCAGCTCCGTAGCCTCCATCCGGTCTTGGCCTGAGTCTCACAAAGGGCGGTATGCCATACCGCATGGCAATCGCATTCGCAAGAGTTCTGGCGATCCTCCCGTTCCCGTTGGCGAATGGATGAATTCTGATCCACTCGGCATGAGCCCAAGCGCAGAAATCCACCACTGCTGCCAGTTGATCGGAATCAAGTTCCTCTCCCTTGTAAATCAGCGCATCAAGCCGTGACACCACCCGTTTCAAGGTCTGCTCAAATTCATGGAGGGCACCCTTTACGTCAGATGCTCTAACTCCCATGTGGGCTCCAATCCGTATCTCAACATCTTCAAGGCCACGTTCTCCACGGAACTTTCCAGCAAAGGAATCATCAGGAAGAGTTAATCCCCGGAGGACTTCCTGATGCCATCCTCTCAGAACCTTGAGGGTTAATGCCTCTCGGTCACGGGCTGTATCCCGGATCTCTCGCAGTAAACCGAGCAGGTTTTCCTGTAGCCTAGGACTATCCTGGTCCCAATCAGGCATGGAGCAGGTGCCTAATCTCAGCCCTTACGGAACCGCTTTGGGGCATCCTCTTTCCCTCGACCGGATCAGAACTGCCCAATCGGGCCTCCGTCTTCACAAACGAATCGATAGCTTTTTCAAAATCAGGATCCTTGCGGCGATAAGAACGCAGTGCCTTCAGCGTATCCTCCAGCTGCTGTTCCACCTCCAAGCTCCGCTGCTGCACGAAGAGCTTCACCGCTTCATTGATGAGCCGGTTCTTCGGCTGTTTGAGCAACTTGCTCAGTTGGGTAAGCGCCGTTTGGGTCTCGAGATCAAACCTATGAGTGGATGCTTTGATGCTCATGACTATAAATTGCATGGAAAGCAAGTTGATGTCAAATAATGAAAATGATATCAGTTCTTGTCTCCCCTACACAGCCTCCTCCTCACACTTGAAGTCCTGAACGAGCCGTCAAAAAGGGACTATTATAAAAAAACCTGAACCAAGCTCCTGGGAAGGCGGCTTAATCATTCGAGGCCGGAGGGCCGCGAAGTCCTGAGTCCAGCGGGACGAGAACCAAGCGCCAAGGATGGCGCGCGTAAGACTACCGTAGGTGGGCCCATAAGGGGAGCCACCGCTTTGCGGGTGCAAACGAACCCTTGGGAAGGGTGAGTAGGACTGCTGAAAGCAGCCTCAAAGAGGCGAGCCTTGCGCGGAAGCAAGCGAGTTCAAAGTGCCGAATCTATCTCAGAGTCTGCGAACCTGATCATGGTTCATCACATCAAAGAGAATGATGTCCCCCTCGGAAATTCGCATAAAAGGCTTAAGGTTTAAGGCGTAAGGCGAAAAGGGGTACCAGTTGCGGGAAAGGCTTAAGGATAGGATTACTTGTTGGCTTTAGCTTTTTTCCCGATTGAAAGGAGGATCGCTATGAGTTCGCGGCATTCGATCAGGAGTTTCTCGGCATCGTTTGACGCAAGCTGTTTTGTTTGTGCAATCAGCTCAAGCCAGTATTCAGTCTCTGCAGCTTCCTTGGATGAGATCGCTGTTTTATGAATGAAATCATCTCTGGATTCCGCTCTTTGCGCTTCTCGATAATTGGCACCAATCGAAGTGCCAGATCGTAGCAATTGCCTCCCGATGACATCCGCAGCCCTGCTCTTGGGAAGTGCATCCACCAGTGCAATAAGACGAATCGCAAATTCCAAAGTCCGCCGACTCAGGTCATTGCCATAAGCACGGTCTGCCTTGGAGTCCTTCATTTTTGCCTTCTTCCTTACGCCTTACGCCTTTTTTTCCTCTCCCGTTCGATCTCAGCCTCAAAATCATTCAATGCTTCGATCGGTACCTCAGGATGAAAACTCAAATCCTCCTCGGTTACCTTCATTAGCGTCACCGCAGGTCGGGAGCCACGCATGATGAGTACCTGCTCTCCCAACTCGGCCGCCTCGATCAAGGAGCTAAGCTGGGCTTTGGCTTGGGAAACATTGACTAGCTTCATGGTCATAAAATAGGTCTAGAATCCTAGTCTGTCAAGTGGATGGGGAGAGCTTTATGGATAGGGAAGCAGTTAGAGACAAGGGGGGAGTGGGGGGACTGAAAGGAAAAATGTAAAATGAAGAATGAAAAATTGGGGGCTGAATTAGACTGAAGGCAACCAAGGCTGAAGGCTGAAGGAGGGGGGCGGAAATGATGAACCAAGCCCGTGGGTACGGGCGCGGAAGACTACGACGCAGTCGTAGCCCCAACGGGGCGGCACTGCTTGCCGGGCGGCAAGTGCCGTCAATGAAAAGTGGGGGGGAAGGAAGCGGGGAAGGATGAACCAAGCCGCTGGGGAGCGGTGCGGTAGACTACGATGCAATCGTAGCCCCAACGGGGCGGCACTGCTTGCCTGGAGGCAAGTGCCGTCAACCAAGCTCCTGGGAAGGAGCGCAAAAGGCGCGTGGGTACGCGGCTTAATCATACCGTAGGTAGTCCGAGACCGCGTAGGCGGGATCGGATGCCTGGTCTGGGCAGACCGGCAGATAAAAGATCACGCGAATGCGTGACCCGCAGGGCGGCACTGCTTGCCGGGCGGCAAGTGCCGTCAAAAGGGATAACTCATTGATGAAGGCTTGATATTGGCTTATTTAGGTGTTTAATAACGATTATGGCCCCGAGCTACTCCATACAGTCCGGCAGGGAAGCCATTGAATCCACGCATTCATGGAAGACCGCAACGACTGGCAATCCATCGAGAATTCCAGCCCCGAAAACCGGGAGTTGGGCGAAATCCTTCGGCAGTTGGAAGGGCTTCACCAAGGTGGTTCACCGATCGATTGGCAGGAGACTCGGCAGCGGTGTGGTGACGCTCTCGCGTCACTCCTGATCGGTTGTTCCAAAAGTCTCCGCCTTCCCTCTCTGCTGGAAGGAACGGAATACGAAGTTGGCGGTGACGAGCATCACTTGGTTCGTGTCGAGTCAGAACCAGAGCGGGTTTACAAAATTACCCATAGTGATTCCTTCGGATGCTTCTCCCGATTCCTCCCAGCTGATCCGGATCTAACCGGCAGACACTTCTACGCAACAGTCAACGAGGACCCACGACTCTACATCCGCCGGTGGATGCTCCTGAATACTCTCGGAGAATACCAGACGCGCTACGAAGGACTTCTCTGGCCACAAGAGGATCTGTTCGTACCGCGAATCTGCGTCAGTCAGCCGTTTCTGGAATCCGAAAACCCTTCGGAATCGGAGATTGCGGAATCACTGAGCAGGTATGGATACCAGCGCATCAGCGTGGATACCTACTTGAATGGGAGAACCAATATTCTCTTGAGCGATGCTGCTCCTCGGAATGTGAGAATCATCAATGGAGTCCCAGTCCCCTTCGATGCAATCGCATCATTTGCGACTCCGGAAGTTTTGGCATGGGTTGCCAAGAGTGTAGGCAATTCGACGAGTAGCTGAAATTCACAATTCAAACGAATTAGACACGCTGGGGGGACGGCCAAGTCGAGCGTCGAGGGCCAGAAGGGGGGCAGTTGTCAGTTGTCAGTTGTCAGTTGTCAGAGGGCGGAAGGAAGCGGAGTCGAGCGTCGAGGAGTCGAGGGTCGAGAGCCAAGTCACCTGGAGGTGACACGGCAGACTGCCGAAGGCAGCCCCAAGGGGGCGGCACGGCTTTTCGGGAGAAAAGTGCCGTCAACCAAGCCCGTGGGTACGGGCGCGGAAGACTACGACGCAGTCGTAGCCCCAACGGGGCGCCACAGCTTCCGAACGCCGAGTGACGGGAGTCACGGCGTAGCCTGTCCCTCATTCCCGTGGACAGTCCCGGTAGGGATGAACCAAACACCCGGGAGGGTGTGCAAAAGGCGCCTAGGAAGGCGGCTTAATCATACCGAAGGTAGTCCGATCCTAAGGCGAGGATGCCTGGTCGGGGGCGACCGGCAGATAAAAGACTGCGACTCTGTCGCTGCCCGAAGGGCCACCGCGGCTTCCCGGGAGGGAAGCGGCATCAACCAAGCCTCTGGGATGCGGCGCGGTAGATCACGCGAATGCGTGACCCAAAGGGCGCCACGGCTTCCGGGAGGAAGTGGCGTCAATGCATCGGGAGATGCTGAGGCAAAGGAAGTGGCGTCAATCGAGAGGACGAGCGTTAGATGGCCATTAAATTCATTACATCACTTAACAAACTAGGTAAGGACTCCTCAATGACACCCCAAACTAACCTGTCTTCTACACTGTCGTAGCAATGTGCCAAAATATTTCTAAATGATATGATCTTGCGATAATCAGTTATTGAATCAACGGTCTCTGGATCTAGTTTATAAGCACGATTCAGTGCCTCTCCTATAATTTCAAAACAACGCTCGACGGCCAATCTGGTCTTCTCATCCGATTGATAGACCTCAAATGAAATCCCATTCACAAAGGACTGAATCAGTCTTCCTTGCTCTATCACAGTTTGCAGATTTTCCTGAAGCTCAGGCTTCATAAATAAGGATTCCTTCCTTGGAAATATTGCTTTTGAGCGACTGACGCTTAATTGACGCTGGCGTCAAGAGGTCAATGGTGCATTTCAAGGCATCCTCCAGATCATGGAGAAGAGAAAAATATTCCCTAGCGTAATCCGAGGGTGGCATTTCATGGAACTGAACCAGCAAATCAAGATCACTTCCAGCGATCGCCTGACCTCGTGCATGAGATCCAAAGATCTTCATGCTCTTAACGGCATGCCGGCGGCATTTCTCACCCAAAATGGTCTGTAACTCGGATAGAGTCATATGATGATAGGTATGTGAAAAAGGCTTACTTCAGGCATGAGCAAGTTGAGGAGAATACTTGCCCGTTATTTCGAGGTATGCGGCATCTGAGCAAATCTCTATCTCATCGCTCCATGCAATCTGGCCGTAATCGCCAATATGAACGGAGTTAAAGTATGCTTCGTCTAGCAGAGGGGTAAAGACGCCTCGCCCGACGGAGTCGGATAAATCAATCACCCCGACGACACCATCCGGAAACGAGATTTTCAGTTTATAACCCGAAAGGGGAATAACTTTATCGGGATGCCTCATTCAATAAATCTTGGGCACTCATGTACTGCGGTCAAGGGGAAATGGGTTAAGGGCTTACTGAGTCGAGAGTCGAGGGCAGTAAAAAAGAGTGATGGATGATACCTAAAACTTCAACCAAAGCGGTGGGAACCGCTGCGGTAGATCAAGCGAACGCGTGACCCGATGGGCGGCACGGCTTTTCGGGACAGAAGTAGAGCGGAGGATTTAGTATTTTTTTAGGCTGAGAGCAGACGTTCTCTCCAGATTTTGTTCAGTATGCTGAAATCATGATGATCAGCCGCTTCCAGCGCACTGAAATAGGCCAAGCGATCGGATTCAAGAGTTGGCGCCAAGACAACTCGGGGAAGATCCAGTCTTCTTAATAATTCGGTCAGGAATACTCGAATCGTCCTCCCGTTAAAATCCTGAAAGGGATGGATCGTCAGGAAACGTCCCTCTGCATAGGAAAGATACTCAATAGTCTGATCGGAGAGAGATCCAGAGGCGTCTTCCCATCGGGCTTCCAAATCCCGTGCATAGTCCCTCATCTGGACAGGTACGAGATGGGGAAGTGCCGTATGGAGATTGCCGACCCTTACTTCGATTGCGCGCCACTTTCCTCCCCATTCAGGAACAAGATCGCGGCAGATTCCGGCATGCAGTTCCAAAATCAGGTTGTCGTCGATTCGCCTCCCCTCAAATACCCCCGACAGGATGTCAGCCTCGATCAGCGTAACCCGTTCCGCAAGCAGTGGGGCTAGCTCCGAGTAGCTAATGATGCCTCGGGCCGTTTCAATAAAGCGGGTGGCTCGATCCGGGCGAGTATGGCCCTGATCTGATCCTGTGTGACCGGCTCCCCTTCGAAGGCCATGCTCTCCGCCACATCCATGGGAATTGCTTCCCACCGCCGTCGGAGTTTCACCTCCGGGGGTAGCTGACGCCAAAGGGCTATGTTCTGGATCCATGTCACGTTAAGAATCTACCATCAGTGGACTTCATGACAAGTAAAGGCTGGGGAAGCGCTGTTGGACTGTTAGGGCGATGGGGGACAGGAGTCAGATTTCGGCTATCTGAGATCAGGAGTCAGAAGTCAGATTTCGGCAATCAGCAATCCCTCAGCGATTCACAAATTGGCCAAAGTCCCCTTGCAGGATTCCTTCAAAGGATAGGTCCTCATCGAGATCAGGCCAGTGAAGCCCAAAGGGGGATATCTCGATGCGATTGAGCTGTTCCGGTGTGCCTACGGCAAGTCGTGGGCTCTCTTTGACGGGGAACTTTAACTCCACGCCACCATGCATTTCCACGATGATGGATCCATCACGGTAGAAAGCTTTTTTAGCGGTGTCAGCCAAGGTACTCATGCCACTTATGGATGATAATCTCCCTGTGCTCCTCTGCAGCGGTTGTCATGTGGCAGAATAAGGGAGGCGCACCCCACCCTATCAAGCAGCGACAGGACGGCGTAATGGAACGTCAAGGCCGGCTTTCCGGGCCTTGCGAAGCAACGAATCCATCTGCCTCACCGCTCTGGTAATTGTCCCCTCAAGTATCAGTGCGTCGGTAGCCAGCGCGAGTTCCCGGGCATCTCGGCACTTCACGGCACCCTGGCTTGATAGAAACCCCTCAAGATCAGCCGCCCCGGCCTTGGCCCGTCGCAGGAGCACAGGATTGGGAGCCGCTTCTTTAGTGAAGAAGGAAGTCTTGGAGATAGCTTTGGCCATGAGCTTTGAAATCTAGAATAGCATATTGCACAGCACACCGGTAGTCCAGTTCGGGATAAAAGACCTTGCCCCTCAAACCCGACTTCAGCCCGAGAATGTCTCGATGCGGCGACTCTTTGAGATGAGCACTGTCAAATCGGGAAATGCAATGGGTTTTGCCGGTGATTTGGGTCATTAATCTGACCACAAAAGTAACCGGAACACCCCCAGTGATGGCGTACTCCACCTCAATCGCCAGCGTATCATCCAATCCGATGGAAAAGAAATTTGAATAGGTTTTTTTCACCTTCTTCTCATCCGAGTCGCTGAACCGGAAGGGGGTATGTGTCCAACAGAACGCCGTTAACTGACATCGTTGTCTATCCTCTCTGCTTCTTCTTTAACGGCCCTCTCAAAATCTTCGCCTTCCGACCCACAGAGACTACCAGCCGTTGCGGATAATCCCAGATTTTGCGATAGCGCTGGTGTAAAAGAGTAGGGAGCATCACCAATATGGTGAACCCGCAATACGAGATTGAGTACAGCGACGAGAAGGTGACGGGATGGGGAGGGATGAGGCTGATGAAGGAGGTGCTTGAGAGGAGCGGCGTGAGCAGGCACTTGTCCGAGGCACCCCTTCCCGAGCCCGGGAGCAACCGTGGATATTCGCCGTCGGTGATGGTGGGGAGCTTTCTGGTGAACGTCTGGATGGGATGCTACCGCATGAGCCACACCGAGGTCCTGAGGCGGGACGACACGCTCAAGGAACTCTTTGGATGGAAGCAGACCCCCTCGGGGAGCAGCTACGGGAGGTTTTTCAACAAGTTCAGCCAGGCGCGTAATCAGGCAGTCTTTCCGACCCTCCAGCAACGCTTCATGGAGAACATCCCCCTGCGCAAGCTGACCCTGGATGTGGACAGTTCGGTGATCGTGCGCTACGGGAACAAGGAAGGTGTTGCCCGGGGGTACAACCCCGGCAAGCCGGGTCGGGGCTCCCATCACCCGCTCTTGGCCTTCGTTGCCGAGTCCCGGATGGTAGCCAACGCTTGGATGAGACCCGGCAACACAGGAGCCAGTAGTTCAGTGGAACACTTCCTGGAGGAGACCTTCGGCATCCTTGGCCCAGATCGCATCGGCCTCCTGCGTGCCGACAGCGGATTCTGCAGCGAGAAGATGATGAGCTACTTCGAGCAGAGGGGGATACCCTATATCGTGGCGGCCAAGTTCCACTCCGGCATCCGGAGCAAGGTTCGCTCCGCTCGCTGGATCCGTCTCAAGGACGGGGTGGAGGTCTGTGAGACCCGCCATGTCATCGGCTCCTGCGGCAAGGAACGCCGTCTCATCCTCGTGCGCAAGGACGCCGGTCGGCTCCCTCTTTCCACAGGCCGACAACTCGAGATCTGGGAGGATGAGGCCCTCGACGCCCGCTACCGCTACAGTGCCTATTTCACCAGCCTTGAACTTCCTGCCTCGGCCATCTGGTGCCTCTACCGCGACCGCGGCGACGCCGAAAACCGCATCAAGGAACTCAAATACGACTTCGGCATCGAGGGCTTCCATCTCAAGAACTTCTGGGGAACAGAAGCCGCGTTCCGGTTCGCCATCCTCGCCTACAACCTCTTGAGTCTCTTCCGCCAACTCGTTCTCCAAGGCTCCAACCAACCCACCCTTTCCTCTCTCCGCTCCAAATGCTTTGCATTAGGAGCCTGGATTTCCACTCATGCCAGAAAACGTACCCTCAAAATCGCCCTCCACTCAAAAAAACGCCCCTGGCTCGACGGCCTCTTCTCAAAAGCAGACTCCCTCTCACCACCTTTTACCCAATTTTGCCGCTCCTAATGCAAAATTTGGGTTTAATGCAATTTTTGGGTTTAACGCTTTTTAACGTTTCAGACCTGCAGCGATGTCGCGATTCTGCGGCGTAGTTGGCCGCAGGCGGCGTCGATGTCGTGTCCCTTCTCACGACGGATGGTGGCGGCGATGCCGCGATTTTGAAGGATCGAGAGGAACTCCTCCTGCGCTGCCTCAGAAGGGCGCCTCCACGGAAGGCCCTCGACGGTGTTGTAAGGGATAAGGTTGATCTTCGCCCGGAGTCCCCTCGCCCGATCGGCCAGAAGCCGGGCCTCCGAAGGAGCATCGTTAACCCCCTCGATCAGGATGTACTCGAAGGTGATCATCTGTTTCTTGCGATCAGAGTAATAGGAGCAGGCCTCCATCAACTCGGCCACGGGGTGCTTCTTGTTCACCGGCATGATCTGACTGCGGACCTCATCGCTTGCACCATGCAGGGAGATGGCCAGTCTGATCTGAAGTGGTTGATCGGCAAGGTCGCGGATCCGAGGCACCAGACCGCTGGTGGAGACCGTCATTTTGCGTGCCCCCAGGCCGACTCCCCAAGGAGCATTCAGGATCGAGACAGCCTGGAGCCAGTTCTGGTAATTGGCCATCGGTTCCCCCATTCCCATGAAGACGAGATTGTTGATCCTCTCCCCGGAGACCTTCTCGGCAAGCAGGACCTGGGAGACGATCTCATCGGCACTCAGATGGCGCTTCCAGCCATCGAGTCCACTCGCGCAGAACTTGCATCCGTAAGCGCACCCCACCTGCGAGGAGACACAGAGGGTGCGCCGGTCGGACTCCTCTCCGTAGAGTGCCGGTGAGGCCGGAATCAGCACCGTCTCGATCAACTCTCCGTCATGGAGGCGCAGGAGAAGCTTGCGCGTGGTGTCCTTGGAACCGCTCACCGTGACCACCTCGGGAATCCGGATCGGATGCACCTCCTCCAGCGAGGAACGGAGGGCGGCAGGGAGATTGCTCATCGCGTCCCACGACTCGACCCTTTTTTCCCTGCCGTAGGCCCATTCCATGACCTGCTTGGCGCGGTAGAAGGGTTGTCCCACCGCTGTGAGACTCTCCTCCAGATCGACGAGTGTCAGGGAGTGAAGGGGAAGAACAGGCTCGGATGCGTTCATGGAAGGAGTAGAGAGTGAGAGAAATTCATTGCTCTGCAAGCAGGGATTGCTACTATTTTCGGCTCTTCCGCCGTCACTTAAAAGGAGTCACGTCAGGACAGGTTGGTCACAGCCTCTCCGCGGAAGTTATTAAACACATCATGACAACATCAATGGCTGATCTTCAGCAACTCATCGCCGCCTCGGTCAAAAACTACCGCGAAGGCAGCATCGTCAAGGGGCACATTCTCGAGAAGCGCCCCAAGGAATTCCTCATCGACATCGGCTACAAGTCCGAGGGTGTGGTCTCCGCATCCGAATTCGATGATCCGGACGAAATCCAGGTCGGAGACGAGGTTGAGGTTCTCCTCGAGCGCCTCGAAAACGACCAGGGAATGGTCATTCTTTCCAAGCAGAAGGCTTCGCAGCGCCAGAACTGGTCCAAGATCGTGAAGCTGTTCGAGGCCGAGGGTATCATCAAGGGCCGCGTCAAGTCCGTCGTGAAGGGCGGCTTGATCGTCAACGTCGGCGTGGAGGCCTTCCTCCCCGCCTCCCAGGTGGACATCAATCCCCCAAAGGATCTCACGCAGTTCGTGGGCAACACCTACGACTTCAAGATCGTGAAGCTCAACGAGGACCGCAAGAACGTCGTCCTCAGCCGCCGCGAACTCATCGAGGCCGAGCGCAGTGAGCGCCGCCAGCAGTTCCTCGGCACCATGAGCGCCGGTGACAAGGTCGAGGGAACCGTCAAGAACATCACCGACTTCGGGGCCTTCCTCGATCTCGACGGCATCGACGGACTCCTCCACATCACGGACATGTCCTGGGCCCGCCTCACCCATCCGAGCGAGGCAGTCAAGCCCGGCGACCGACTCACCGTCGTCGTCCTCGAGATCAACAAGGACAAGGAGCGCATCAGCCTCGGCCTCAAGCAGCTCCAATCCAATCCCTGGGACCGCATCGAGGAGCGCTTCCCGATCGGCCAGAAGATCGGCGGAAAGATCACGAACCTCATGCCCTACGGCGCGTTCGTTCAGATCGAGGAGGGAATCGAGGGACTCATCCACGTCTCCGAGCTCTCCTGGACCAAGCGCATCACCCGTCCTTCCGATGTCCTCACCCTCGGTCAGGATATCGAGGCCGTCGTACTCGGCGTCAACAAGGCTGATCAGAAGATCTCCCTCGGCGTCCGCCAGCTCGAGCCCAACCCTTGGGACGAGATCGAGCAGCGCTACGTCATCGGCAAGCAGGTCCGCGGCCAGGTCCGCAACATGACCGCCTACGGCGCCTTCGTGGAGCTGGAGGAGGGGATCGACGGCATGGTGCACGTCTCCGACCTCAGCTGGACCAAGAAGATCAACCACCCGAGCGAAGTCCTCAAGAAGGGCGACGAGGTGGATGCCGTCGTCATCGACATCGACAAGGCCAACCAGCGCATCAGCCTCGGCGTCAAGCAGCTCGAGACCGATCCCTGGAAGGAGATCGAGGGCAAGTTCAAGGTCGGCGATCTCGTCAAGGGAACCGTCTCCAAGATCGCCAACTTCGGCGCCTTCATCGAACTCCCCGGCGACATCGACGGACTCGTCCACATCTCGCAGATCAGCGAGGACCGTGTCGAGAAGGTCAAAGATGTCCTCAAGCCCGGCCAGGAAGTCGAGGCCCGCGTCATCAAGATCGACAAGACCGAGCGTCGTCTCGGCCTCTCCATCAAGGCCACCGGCTACAGTGAGGAAGCCCTCCGCAAGGAGAGCGAGGCTCTCGAGAGCGTCAAGAGCGGCGAGGACATGGTCAGCTTCGGCGCGGCACTCTCCGCCGCCGAGGAGGAGTATCGTCCAGGCCAGGGGAAGAAATAATCCTTCCCGGTTCATCACGATCAACTCCCGACACACCATGTCACAGCCCGAAATCACCGCCTACCTCAAGACCACCTGCGGGTGGAGCAACGGAGTCCGTGCGGTTCTTGCCAAATACTCCCTCCCCTACACGGAGAAGGACATCATCAAGAACCCCGCCTTCCGTTTCGAGATGGAGCAGAAGAGCGGACAACCCCTCTCCCCCTGCGTGGAGATCAACGGAGTCATGCTGCCTGACATCAGCGGCGAAGAGGTCGAGGCCTACATGCTCGAGAGGGGAGTCGTCACGGCAAACGAGGTGAAGACCGACGTTCCGCTGAACGCCCCCTGCACCGACGCACAACACGCCGCCATGGCGCAGGGCCAAGGAATCAAGATGAACCTCTGAGGTTCCAACAACTCAACAAGAAGGCCGCGCCCGAAAGAGCGCGGCCTTTTTCTTTGGGATAATGAAAATCTGGAAAACAGGAAGACAGGAAAAGACTCACAGGGATGAAAGTGATAAAAGGGACATGAGAAACATTCCGAGAGTTTGAAGCAGTCAAAGGATTGACTCTTTGACTTGCTGTAATAGATTCAAATACATGAGGGCTACATTGACGATCAGTCTGCCGGAAGAGATTAGCATGGGGCTTGCCACACTGGTGCGCCGTAGCGGCAAAAGCCGTAGTCAAGTAGTACAGGATGCCCTGAGGAAGCAGATCGCCATAGAACGATTCAAGGATCTCAGGGAAAGGTTGGTCCCGAAGGGACGCAAGGCGGGCTTTGCAACGGATGAAGATGTCTTTGTAGATATCTCTTGAGGATCCCTCATGAGGATCCTCTTCGATACGAATGTCCTGTTCGCGGCCTTTGTCTCCCATGGAGTGTGCGCAGGCCTCTATGAAGAGTCCCTGCTCCACGCCCGGATCGTCGTATCCGAGGAGATGCTTTCCGAACTTGAGGAGAAGCTTCTCTCCAAGGCCAAGCTTTCCAAGGCCGAATCCTCCGAGGTGATCCGGGCGGTGCGAAGTGATGCCGAATTGACGGAGGCTCCCCCACTCCCATCGGCAGTATGCCGTGACTCGGACGATGACCATGTGCTGTCAGCCGCCCACACCGCAAAAGTCGATCTACTGGTGACGGGCGATCAAGATCTCTTGGTCCTCAAAGAATTCAAAGGCATCCCGATACTGACACCGCGGGAATGCCTTTCACGCTTCTGATGTCATTGACACAGACGCTTTCATAACATGCGCTCCCCGCCTCCTGGTGAGACTTTTCTAAAGGCCTAGGACACTCTGTGTCTGGTGGGCGTGATAGATTCGCTTCATGAACAGGTTTATCAGTTCATAACCTCAGCGACGGGAGCGATGAAGACTAAGGATGCCATCATGCTGATCTTTGTCTTGGCTGATAAACTCGCCCGATCTCTTTTGCGCACTGTAGAGGCTATCAAGGTCTTCCTGATCGTCTTTCTGATCACCGTGGCATTTTGCTTATTTCCCCATCTTTCAGTCGTATTATTTTTCCTCTACCCCTCTTGGAACTGGAATAAAGAGTAAGACATCTTCAGCATTCTCTTCATGACCGCCCCCTCCACCACTCGCACCCCCGCTGACACCTTCATCGAGCGTTGGTTACGTGCCGAGGCCTCGGAGCGAGCGAATGCGCAGCTCTTCCTGAGCGAGCTGAGTGACCTCCTAGAGGTTCCCCGTCCCTCGAATACCCATGCCGACGGCTACACCTTCGAGTTTCCGGTGAAGATCCCCCTCAGGGATGGCTCCCTCGGCGATGTATTGGCAGCTCTCCCCAGACAGCTTAATCTACTCTACCCAGATCCACTCTCTACCTGTGGTTTAAGGGGAAAAGAATGCGCAAGCTTTGAGCGATTCCCATTTGTTAGATGGAGAAACGGACCTCAGTTTGATAGCATTACAACATGAAAGTCGCAGCCACAACCAACACAAGAGAAAGGCAAGAGGAACTCGGTCAGTTCCTGACTTCATCGCCTGTGGCTAACTTCATGGCTTCAATGTTCGGGCCACTGCCGAGAACCGTTCGCCTGCTTGACGCTGGCGCTGGCGCTGGCTCGCTCACTACAGCTTTTGTCTCTCGGTGTTGCGAGAAAGGTGATGGCGTTCGCGCCATTGAAGCGACCCTCTATGAATTCGACGACACAATCTTGGACGATCTAGCTGCGACAATGATTGAATGCGAACACCGCTGCACCGACGCGGGAATTCGCTTCACGTTCACCATTCATTCTGCCGACTTCATTCAAGATATCTCGTCGCGGCTAGCCGGGGATTTATTCGGCACCCTGCCGCTTGCCTTCGATGCCGCTATCACGAATCCGCCCTATCGAAAAATCAGCACTGACTCCGGTGAGCGCCGCGCCTTGCGTTCCGTTGGCGTCGAGACGAGCAACCTCTACACCGGGTTTGTCGCACTCATTCAGCGTCTGCTCGTTCCCGGTGGGCAACTCGTCGCCATAACGCCCCGGAGCTTTTGCAATGGCCCCTACTTCCGACCGTTCCGAGAAGATTTTCTGAGCCAACTGGAACTGCGCCGCGTCCACGTCTTCGATTCACGCAAAGCCGCCTTCCGCGAAGACAGCGTGATGCAGGAAAATATCATCTTCCACGGGGTGAAGGGCCGACACCAACCCCGCGAAATGATAGTGTCCTGCAGCAGCGGAGAGCAAGGTGACAAAATCACTAAAATCGTCTCTCCCTTCGATGAAATCGTTCACCC
Organism: Spartobacteria bacterium; assembly: GCA_947482345.1. Taxonomy (GTDB): domain Bacteria; phylum Verrucomicrobiota; class Verrucomicrobiia; order Chthoniobacterales; family UBA6821; genus UBA6821. The sequence continues at coordinate 2,181 of CANKJN010000053.1, read as the reverse complement.
GCACGACGCTCAGAAGTTCATCCACATCCCTTCCTCCAACGGCCACGCAAGCGCCAAGAAAACCATGGACGACCTCAGCGCCAGCCTCGCTTCGTTGGGCGTCACCGTCTCTACCGGGCGCGTCGTGGACTTCCGCCTCAAGGACGCGCTGCGTAAGGAACCAGAGCGCGGCACCGTGCCTCTGATTTATCCATGCCATTTCAATGGTGGCACCGTTCAATGGCCCAAGCCAGAAGCTCGCAAGCCCAACGCCATCCTCGATAACGCCGAGACGCGTCCGTGGCTCGTGCCCTCCGGCATATATCTGCTCACAAAACGTTTCACTTCCAAAGAAGAGCGCCGCCGCCTCGTGGCCTGCCTTTTTGATCCTTACCTTATGAACGCGGAATGGATCGGTTTCGAAAACCATCTAAACTACTTCCACGTAAACGGCCGCGGTTTGGAACGCCATCTCGCCATTGGTCTCTACGCCTTCCTCAACTCCACCGTGGTGGATCAATATTTCCGTCGGTTCAGCGGCCACACTCAGGTGAACGCCACCGACCTTCGCACGTTGACCTATCCCGACCGCGACACGCTGCAAGCTATGGGTCGCGAGATAACCACGCTTAACCTAACACAGGACGAGATTGATCGACTCGTGACCAAATACCTTAATGCCCGCCAATAGACCCACCCGAAAAGCCGCTACTCGAAAACGTCGGCTTGCCGAGGCCATCGTAGTGCTCACCGCTTTGCAGTTCGGTCCAAAACAAAGGAACGAAACCGCCGCATACACCTTGCTTGCCCTTCTTGACCTGCATGCGAATGCTCCGTGGAGCGCGGCGAATGCTCCGCTGCGCGGCATCACGCCGATCATTGAATTCATCGCCAATGTCTATGGCAATCGCTACGCGCCTAACACCCGCGAAACCATCCGCGACGACGCGGTAAAATTCTTTGTCGAAGAAGGTATGCTGGTGCGTAATCCCGACGACCCCGATCGCCCGACCAACAGCGCCAAGACCGTTTATCAAATCGAGACAGCCGCGCTAGCACTTCTTTGGAAATTTGGCACACCTGCATGGACGGCGGAATTGAAAAACTACCTCGCCAGCCGTGAAACGCTGAAACACGAGATCGCCCGGAAACGCGACCTTGCCCGTGTGCCCGTGACTCTACCCGATGCCTCTCAGGTCACACTGTCGCCTGGAGGACAGAATCCGCTCATAAAAGCCATCATCGAGAAATTCTGCCCCGCCTTCGCTCCCGGCAGCGTGGTGCTCTATATCGGTGACACTGAGAACAAATTCGTCCACCTCGAATCCACTAGCCTGTCTGCTCTCGGAGTCATATTAGATTCAGCTGCCAAGATTCCCGATCTCATCGTCCACGACCTCAAGCGGAACTGGCTACTGCTTATCGAAGCCGTGACCAGCGCCGGCCCAGTCGATGGCAAACGACGTAAAGAACTCAAAGACCTTTTCTCTGACTGCAAAGCGGGCCTTGTATTCGTAACCGCTTTTGAGACACGCCGTACGATGCAGACTTTCGTTTCACAAATCGCGTGGGAGTCGGAAGTCTGGATCGCTGAAGACCCCGATCACATGATCCATTTCAACGGCGAACGCTACCTGGGACCATACCCAGATGTGATGCCCGAAACTAAATGAATAAGACGCTATCTACGAAGGTTGCGGCTCAAGCACAACCCTACTACCGCGACTCACTTGCAATGTGAAACCGTCCTGCAACAAGCCGTACTCCTCTGTGTGGAAGTGACTATCATTAGGAAACTGAGGTAGGATCGTTCGACCACCATTCTGGCACCATCTACTACGCATGAATAGATGAATTGCTGCACCGATGTAGTGACGCCAGCCTGGAGCTGGTTTATGCCCGGGCTCTACCATTGCATGCAGGGGCGGATCAAAGAGGCGTTCTTCTGGGTCATCTTGGTCATGTTCCTTATTCCCTTCGTTTTCCCCATTCAGATCGCACTACTCCTCTACTACCGGAGCGCGATGCGCCTTTCCAAAGTCACCGTTGCGGCGCAGCAGGATCGGATGAACCCAGATTTTGCGATAGCGCTGGTGTAAAAGAGTAGGGAGCATCACCAATATGGTGAACCCGCAATACGAGATTGAGTACAGCGACGAGAAGGTGACGGGATGGGGAGGGATGAGGCTGATGAAGGAGGTG
>CANKJN010000052.1 GCA_947482345.1 Spartobacteria bacterium | reverse complement strand
TAGCGAAGAGCCTTATTTATCGACGTTCAAGATGTTCGCCCAAGGAACAACAGATTAACTAGATGATGCGCTAATGAAGGTGGGCCATCACCCCATCGCTCGCTCCATGAGTCGTGTCGCCAATGTCTGGGTAGCCTGATCGAGTGTGGAGAGGGCCTGTTTGAGACGGGTGGTTTCCTTGGCTTGCAGGGCAGAGGTGACTTCCGTGGTCTGTTTGTGAATTTCCGCGATCTCGTCCCCGGGGAGTTCCGATCCGAGCTGTGCCAAGGCCGCCTCCACCGCCGGGAGCATCTCTTCCGCCTTGAGCCTTGCCTCGGTGAAGATCCTCGCATCCATGTCCTCGAAGGCATGTTCCAGCGATCCGGCCAGCATTGCCTCGACCGCCTCATCGGAGACCTCCACGGCGCTTCGGATCTCCATGATCTTCTCGGTGCCGGCAGCGGTGTCGCGGGCCAGGACCTGAAGGATGCCGTCGGCATCCAGGCTGAACTGGACACCTACCCGTGCGGCACCCTTGGGCGAAGGAGGGAAGGGAATGTCGAGGCTGCCGAGTTTCCAGTTGTCGGCAGCCATCTCGCGCTCTCCCTGCAGGATGGTGATCGTCATGCCGCTCTGTCCGGCCACGGCGTTGGTGAACATCTCGCCTGCCTTGGCCGGGATGGTCGTGTTCCTCGGGATGATGACGTTCATGAGGCCCCCGAAGGTCTCGATGCCAAGGGAGAGGGGGGTGACGTCGAGGAGGGCGATATTCCGAAGGTTCCCCTCAAGGATTGCCCCTTGGAGGATCGCGCCGAGTGCCACGGCTTCGTCGGGATGCTGGGAGAGGTTCGGTTCCCTGCCGAAGATCTCTTGAACCAACCTCCGGACGAGGGGCATCCGGGTGGAGCCGCCGACAAGGATGATCTGGTCGAGATCCGTGGCATTGAGTCCGGCATCTTCCAGTGAGCGGAGGCAGTGGGCGCGGGTGCGACGGATGATCGGTTCGCAGACCATCTCCATTTCCGCACGGGTGATCGGAATTTCCAGGCTCTTCCCCCCTGTCAGGAAGGGGAGGCGGAGTGTGAGCGATTCCTCCGTGGAGAGGCGTTCCTTGGCCTCTCGGGCAGCTTCCTTGAGCCTTGCATCCGTCCCCGGGGTGAAGGAGTCGATCCCTGCCTTTCGTGCCAGGAGTTCCGCGATCGCCTCATCGAGATCATCACCCCCGAGGCGGGTCTCACCGTGGGTGGAGAGAACCTCAAAGACACCATTGTCGAGTTGCAGGATCGAGAGGTCGAAGGTGCCTCCTCCGAGATCGTAGACGGCGACCTTGGAGCGGTCGGAGAGCTTGTCGAGTCCGTAGGCGAGGGCTGCTGCGGTGGGTTCGCTCAGGATACGTTCCACGGTAAAGCCGGCAAGTTCACCGGCCTTCTTCGTGGCCGCACGCTGGGCATCGTTGAAGTAGGCAGGAACCGTGATGACCGCACGGTTGACCTGTGTGCCGAGGCGATCCTCGGCGATTGTCTTCAAGCGCTTCAGAATTTCCGACGAGACCTCCTCAGGAGTCAGCTTCTTCCCATCGATGGGAAGGGTGACCGGGGAGCCCTTTGCGCCAATCAGGCCTTCCGTTCCTTTGTCGCCGAAGCGGCCACCTATCAACCGCTTCACTGAGGAGATGGTCCGGTCGGGGTGTAGGCCCTGCATGCGGCGGGCCTCCCTGCCGACCAGAATGCTCCCGTCCGCCATGTAGTGAACGACCGAAGGGGTCAGGCGGTTTCCATCGGGATCGGCCAGAAGCGTCGGAAAGCCGCTCTCATAAACCCCGATGAGGGAGTTGGTGGTGCCTAGGTCAATGCCCGCGATCATGGGATGGTGATATTAATCACAGGGATAAAGGGGATGAAAGGGATGAAGAAGAAATTGGGGAACAGAGGGCTAACGATGATCCCAAAAATTGCATTAGAGGCGGGACGTATAAAGAATCTTATCAGCAACTCAGGAAAGGAGCGAACTTGGCAGACAGACCGGGATTGAATACCGAAGGAACCACGAAGCACACGAAAAGCACGAACCGAAGGAAGTCATTAGACTTAGGGATTAGACTTCATTTTCCCTTATCTCACCCCTCGGCATTTCGTGACTTTCGCGTTTTGTCATACCCGGCCGTTGCTGCGCATTTGAACTCGGGCTTTCCCAAGCCACTCGCCCCTACCGGGGCTGCTTCGCAGTCCTATCAGCTCCCGCCAGTCGCTGATTTGTTACGGCGTGGTTCTCCCTCACTTGCTTCGTCTTCACCATCTTGGTGAACAATCCAGATCTGTTGTCATGGTTGCATTGCAAAATCCGCGATGATTCCTTGAGGATCGCAAATATGATTTCAGGAAGGGTTTTGTGGTTTCCGTGTTCTTTTGCGGCCATCCATCATCCCCTTCATCCCTTCCATCCCTGTGAATTTTGATTACAGGCAGTCGAGGGAGAGTTTCCGCTCTCGGAGTTGGGATTTCCAGCGGGTTGCGTAGGCAAAGGAATCGGCAAGGGAAGCAATCTCCTCCGGATCGTGCGCAGGCCAGACGGTGTCGATCTCTGCAAGGCGGTCATCCAGTGAGGATCGCCACCCGTGAAGGATGCCGAGAAGACTCTCCAAATCGGCGGCTAGTTTCTTCAGCGGTGCGGCAAGCACTGCTTTCGCCAGGGGATTGGAGGCGGCTTGGTTCTTCCCGATGAGGGAGTCGGCTTCCCGAAGCAGGGTGGCTATTTCGGGAAAAAGTTCAGCAGCCCTGAAAGGTAACTGTGATCCGCCGGTCACATCGGCCAGATAGCGGAGCCTCCGGGCTGGGTCACGCAGGATGGCAGCTGCTTCACCGAGTTCCTTGAAGCGGCTCGCATCCCCGCCCGCCTGGTCAGGATGAAGTTCCCCCGCAAGCCGCCTGTAAGCCTGCCCGATCTCCTCTTCGGATAAAAGTGGCCGTTTAGGAAGAGCTAGAAGTGCAAAGGGATCCATCGGAGGAAAAACTCACAGGGATGAAGGGGATAAAAGGGATGGGGAAAAATAGATGATCAGCTTCTAATTATCTCCTTCATCCCCTTCATCCCTGTGATTCAAAAGTTAAGCGGAGAAACTCTCGCCGCAGGAGCAGTGGGCGACGGCGTTGGGGTTGGTCACCTTGAAGCCTCCCTTCTGCAGATCGTCGCTGTAGTCGAGTTCCGATCCGCTGACAAAGAGGGCGCTCTTGGGGTCGATGACGATGTTCACTCCCTTGGAAGGGACGAGGATGTCGCGCGGGAGAGGTCCGTCCACCAGATCCATCTTGTATTGAAGGCCGGAGCAGCCGCCGCCGATGACGGCGACCCGAAGAGCCCCCTCAGGGCGTCCCTGCTTGGTGAGGAGGGAGGTGAGGCGGTTGGAAGCGGAATCCGTGACACGGCAGAGCTTCTCGTTCCCGATTTTCCAGGGAAGGGGGGAGGTCGGTGAGGCCGGCGTCTCGCTCATGGTCGAAATTTATTCCTCTTCCGCTGTTCCGTAAAGGGCGCTGACCAGTTTCCGTGTGCGCGGACCGGGAAGTGCTCCGGGATGCATGGCGCTCGGGATGAATGCGAATCCAAGGCCATGTTCCGGATCGGCAAAGGCGATTGACCCGCCCGCACCCGGATGGCCGAAGGCCGACGGGGAGGGGCCATAGACTCCGAAATCATTGGTCATGAAGCCAGCGGAGAAGGAGGTCTTGTCAATGAGGACACGGTCGGGACCCTTCGCCAATGAGGTTCGCATCGCGGTCAGGGTCACGGAATGAAAAAAACCGCCGCAGTCGGATGCGAGCATGGCGTAGAGAGAGGCCAGGGCATCGGCCGTTGCGATGGCTCCCAACGATGGGAGGGATGCCGATCGCATGGCGGGAGTGTTCATCACCGAGGGGGTGAGCGTTCCCCCGGGTTCGCTCAGCGCACGGCGTGTCAGCGAGGAGGGGTCACCGAAGGCCTTCGAGAAAGGGCCGGGAGCCGGGGGAACCTTCGGGGCGATGACGGCTGCGGCCGTGTCGATCAATCCGGGAGGAAGTCCGAACCAGAGGGCAAGTGAGAGCGGTGTGCGGAAGCATCGCTCCCAGCGCTCTCCGAGCGTCTCACCGGTCAAGCGACGTACGATCTCATCCAGTAGAAAGCCGAAGGTTCGCGCCCCGTAGCCGTGGCTTCCGTCGGCTTGCCAATTCGGAGGTTGTGCGGCGAGGGCCATGGCCACCGATTGATGATCGGTGATGGCGAGGCCTCGCTGATCGATCGCGGAAAGCCCGGCCCGGTGGGAGAGAAGCTCGGCAAGGGTGATGCGCTCCTTGCCCGAGGCAGCGAACTCAGGCCAGAGTTCCGCGACGGGCGTCTCAAGCGGAATCCCCTTTTCCTGCAGGGCATGCAGGGTGACGGCGGCGGCGATCCCCTTGCTGGCGGACCAGATGAGGCAGGGGGTGTCGGATTGCCATGGCCGTTCCGGGGAAGCCTCGCCCCCCGCCATCGAGAGCAGGGCCCTGCCTCCTTGCCAGAGGGAGAGAGAGGCCCCGCCATAAGGAGTCTCGGCAAGGACTTCATGGAAGGCCTCCGTGAGTCGCTCCGCAGCGGCGACCGGATCGAACCTCAGGCTCATTCCTCCAGATCCTTCCTCACGAGGGCGAGATCGGGATCGCGCCGGGCGAAGTCGCGGTAGGCTGCGTCGAGGTCGAAGCTCTGCCGGAGGCTTCGCAGGGCGGCCTCGCGGTTGCCGAGCACGGCCTCATAGCACCCGATGTTATAGTGGAATGTCGGATCGTTGCGCAGCGATTCCGGTCCCTTGAGCAGAAGATCGCGCGCCTCGGCTGTGCGGCACAACTCGTGGAGCGCGAAAGCCCCGTGGATGTAGGCGGGGAGAGCGGAGGGGCTGATTCGGAGAAGCTCCTCGGCGGCCACAAGGGCCTCGTCCCAGCGTTTCGCCTGCATCAGGACATGCAGGCGAAGTTCCACAACATCGGGATCCATGCTTTCGGGAGCCGATACGGAAGCAAGCTCGGCAAGGGCCTCTTCGGCCATGCCGAGTTCGAGGTAACCCTGGGCGGCGAGAATCGCCCGCTCGCTCATTTGATAAAATCCGCCTTAGAGGAGAGACGGGCAGAGTCGGGCGCCGCAATTTTCATGATCCGGCAGTCGGAAGACCGTGGGCTATCTTGACGATAGCTCGAGGGATGACAACGAACCCCAGCATGAAAAGGGCAAGCCTTGCTTTGTCCGGATCAGGCTATTGTCACCTCGGGGCAGAGGTAGACATCCTGAATGGCGTGGAGGAGCTTGGCTCCCTCCTCCATGGGGCGCTGGAAGGCCTTGCGTCCGGAAATCATTCCGGAGCCTCCCGCCCGCTTGTTGATGACAGCCGTCTTCACGGCATCCTGAAAGTCGTGGGCACCGGAGGCACCGCCGGAGTTGATGAGGCCGGAACGACCCATGAAGCAGTTGATCACCTGGTAGCGGCAGAGGTCGATCGGGTGATCGGTGGTCAGTTCGGTGTAGATGCGCTCGTCGAGCTTGCCGTAGCTGGAGTTGCCCGTGTTGAGCGCCTTGTAGCCGCCGTTGTTCTCGGGGAGCTTCTGCTTGATGATGTCGGCCTCGATCGTGACGCCGAGGTGGTTGGCCTGACCGGTGAGATCGGCGGAGAGATGGTAATCCTTGTCCTTCTTGAAGGCGTCGTTGCGGAGGTAGCACCAGAGGACGGTCGCCATGCCGAGCTCGTGGGCGTGGTGGAAGGCCTCGGCCACCTGGATGATCTCGTGACTGGCATCCTCGCCGCCGAAGTAGATGGTGGCACCGATGGCGGCCGCACCCATGTCGTAGGCCTCATCAATGGTGCCGAACATGATCTCGCGGGAGACATTCGGGTAGGTGAGCAGCTCGTTGTGGTTCACCTTCACGAGGAAGGGGATCTTGTGGGCGTACTTACGGGCCACGGAACCGAGGACACCGAACGTGGAGGCCACGGCGTTGCAACCCCCCTCGATGGCCAGCTTCACGATGTTCTCCGGATCGAAGTAGATCGGGTTCTTGGCAAAGCTGGCTCCCGCGCTGTGCTCGATTCCCTGATCGACGGGAAGGATCGAGAGGTAGCCGGTGTTGGCAAGGCGGCCGGTGCCGTACATGCGCTGAAGGTTGGCCAGAACACGCGGATTGCGGTCGCTTCCGAGATGGATGCGGTCGACGAAATCGGGCCCCGGAAGGTGCAGGAGGTCCTTGGAGACGGTCTTGCAGGCATGGTTGAGGAGGGAGTCGGCTTCGGCTCCGAGAAGGTTCTTGATGTCGTTGATCATGGTGCGACCAGTTCTATGCCAAAGCACCTGCCCGTCCAGCCTATTCAGAAAGATTTCCTGCAATAAAAACACCAAAGTGTTATCTAATTGGCGGAGACGCTTCGCGCGGGGCGGACCCCCGACAACCCCCGATCCAACCTCATGAAAATCCTGACGACCTCCGGTGGACTCCTGCCGTTTCTTGCAATTGGCGGCACGACCCTCGTGGTCGGTTTTGCAGCAGGGAGACTCAGTGCCCCTGTCGCTGCTTCCGATCGTACTCCTGCAACGGTGACTATCCAGAGCCAGGAGGTCAGAACCCTTCGCTCTGCTTCCCCGTCCGAAAGTGCCACGGTTAGGGATTCCTCGGTTGACAGGAAGCCCTACCAAGGAGACCTGAAGAAGATCCTTGAGAATCCCAATCCCTTGGAGCGGGCAAGGGGACTCGATGCCATGCTGGCGGGAGTGGATGCACCCGAAGTGAAGCAACTGCTTGACTGGGTCAACGCGATGCCGGACGGCGCTGCCAAACGCGTGGCGCTGGGCAAGGTGATGCAGAGATGGGGGCAACTCGACGGGTCCGCAGCATCCGCTTTCGGTATCGAAGCTTTCCAACAGACGGGAAATGCAACGGTCCTCCGCAATGCCCTGCTGGGTTGGGCGCAGAACGACCCCTCCTCCTCGATGCAATATCTGCAGGGACTTGGATTGAGCCGGGGGCTGATGAACGAATTTTCCCGGGATATCTTAGGGATCTGGTCGAACCTGAATCCGCAGGCGGCAGCCGAATACCTGCAGTCGAATCCCGATTCCCTGGGCGGAAGGGGCGCGGTCGGAGGCGGCAGGGGTATGGGAGGGCCTGGAGGGTATTTCGGCGGGCCCGCTGCGATCGTGGCTGCGAACTGGGCCGCACAGGATCCGCAGGCGGCGGCAAACTGGGCACTATCCCTCTCTCAGGGGCAGGGTGGAGGTCGTCAGGGTTGGGGTGCCATGAACCAAGTGATCGATAGATGGGTGAACCAGGATCCGAATGCCGCCGCCTCCTTTGTTGGCTCCCAATCTGCCGGCCCTGCAAAGGATGTGATGCTTGCAAGTCTTGTGCGCGGCCTCGCAGCTGATGATCCTGCCTCCACCATGAAGTGGGTCTCCTTGATAGGCAGTCAGGACATACAGAGGGGGACCACCATGGGGATTCTGGCTGAGGCGGGTGTATTCACCCAGAACGGACCCGATATCACACTGGCCCAGTCGTTGATCTCATCATTGCCTCAGAACGTTCAGCAGCAGGTCATGCAGGGACTCACCAACAGGGGTGGCCCTTATGGCGGAGCGGGCGGCGGTGCTAGAAGGGGCACAGGCGCCAATGGTCAGTAGTTTTCGCTAAATCCAAAAGAAAATCCTCCGGCTTTGTCGGAGGACTCCCGAAGTTTGACTTCCTAAAAACAAAAACGCCCGGGGTGACCCGGGCGTTTTCGTTGGTGAGTCTCTCTCGGGAAGAGCCTAGTAGGCGGCCTGGGCTCCCTTGATATTCTTCTTCTTGACCCAGGACATACGGGAGCGAAGTTGCTCGCCCACCTTCTCGATGGGGTGCTTCTCGCCGGCCTTGAGGAGGGCATTGTACTTCTTCTTGCCGGTCTTGGCTTCGGCGATCCAATCCTTGGCGAATTTGCCGGTCTGGATGTCCTTGAGGGCGGCCTTCATCCGCTTCTTGACGGAGGCGTCGACGACCTTCGGGCCGACGGCGATGTCACCGTACTTGGCGGTCTCCGAGATGGAGAAGCGCATGCCGCTGATTCCGGACTCGTTGATCATGTCGACGATGAGCTTGAGTTCGTGGAGAACCTCGAAGTAGGCCATCTCGGGCTGGTAGCCTGCCTCGACGAGTGTCTCGAACCCTGCCTGGATGAGGGCCGAGGTTCCTCCGCAGAGAACGGCCTGCTCGCCGAAGAGATCGGTCTCGGTCTCCTCCTTGAAGGTGGTCTCGAAGACGCCGCCGCGGGTGCCGCCGATGCCCTTGGCCCATGCGAGGGCGGTCTTCTTGGCGTTGCCGCTCTTGTTGTTGTGGATGGCAATGAGGGTGGGGACGCCCTTGCCTTCCTGATACTGACGGCGCACCGTGTGACCGGGTCCCTTGGGTGCGACCATGATGACGTCGATATGCTTGGGCGGGACGATCGTCTTGTAGAGGATCGCGAAGCCGTGGCTGAAAAGGAGGGTCTGGCCGGCCTTGAGGTTCGGGGCGATGTCCTTCTCGTAGACCGAAGGGATGACGAGATCGGGAACGGCGACCATGATGACGTCGGCCTTCTTCACGGCTTCCGCCGTATCAAAAACCTGGAAGCCGAGCTTCTTGGCGACGGCGCGGCTCTTGCTCTTGGGGTAGAGTCCGATGATGACCTTGACGCCGCTCTCCTTGAGATTAAGGGCGTGGGCGTGTCCCTGGGAACCGAAGCCGATCACGGCGCAGGTTTTTCCCTTGAGGAACTTCAGATCGGCATCCTTGTCAGTGTAGATTTTGGCGGGCATGTGTTGGTGGTGTGTTGGTTTGAGGTTAAAAGGTGGAAAGGTTAAAAGGTTGAAAGGTTGAAAGGTTGAAAGGTTGAAAGTTGGTGGCTGCGATACGTTTTAACGGTTCACGTTTTTAACGTATCAACCTTCTGAAAATCACTTCGAGCGTGCGAGGGCGATCTTGCCGGTGCGGGTCAGTTCGGTGATGCCGAACTGGTCCATGAGGGCGAGGAACTTGTCGATCTTGCTTTCGGAGCCGGTGATCTCGACGGCAAGGCGCTTCGGTTGCACGTCGATGATCTTGGCGCGGAAGATGTCGCAGATCTGCATGATCTCGGCGCGGGCCTTGGCGTCGGCCTTCACGCGGATGAGGACGAGCTCGCGGTCGACATACTCGGTCTCCCCGAAATCCTCGACGCTGATGACGTTCACGAGCTTGTCGAGCTGCTTGTTGACCTGGTCGAGCACCTTGTCGTCGCCGCGGACCACGATCGTCATGCGGGAGGTCTCGGGGTCGAGCGTCGGACCGACGTTGAGTGTATCGATGTTGAAGCCGCGTCCGCTGAACATCCCGGCGATGCGGGTCAGGACGCCGAACTTGTTCTCGACGAGGATGGAAATGGTATGGCGCATGGGTGGTGGCTCTCCGTCTCCGGATAAAGCCGAACGGTAAGAATGCTGGGCTGTTTTTTTTTCGTCAAATGCAAAGCGAGCCGCTACCTCTTTTGCCCATGAATATTCCGGAACGCGACTTTGACGCCTACATCTTCGACTGCGACGGCACCCTGGCCGACACCATGGGGCTCCATTACGATGCCTGGAAGATGGCCCTCGAGCCCCATGGCGCGGATCTCCCGGAGGATCTTTACTACAGCTGGGGTGGGCGTCCGACCCGTGAGATCGTCGAGGCGCTCAACGAGATGCAGGGGCTCCTGATGGATCCCGAGGCGATGGCCCACCACAAGGAGGGACTCTACCATTCGCTGATTCCCGAGGTCCGGGCGATCGAACCGGTCGTTGCCTTTGCCCGGTCCATGCACGGGAAAAAGCCCCTCGCTGTGGCTTCCGGAGGCGGGCGCAAGGCGGTGACGGCCACGCTCGGGAGCCTCGGGTTGACCCATCTCTTCGAGGCGATCGTCACCTCGGAGGATTATGCGAATGGCAAGCCTGCACCCGACCCGTATCTCGAGGCGGCCCGGCGACTCGGTGTCGCCCCTGAGGGCTGCCTGGTCTTCGAGGATACGGAAATAGGAAAGCAGTCCGCCCTGGCCGCCGGCATGCAGTGCGTGCTGGTCCCCGCCCCGGGGAGCATTTCCTAATCGGCGGTTCCCAAGGCTGGACGATATCTGCTATCCTCTTGGGATTGCCCGTGCAATGCCGTGAAAATCATGCTGCGTAACCAAATCACAAAAACCCAAGCAAACATCACATGAGCAAACAATTTCGTGCAGGCGTCCTCTTCGGCGAAGAGGTGAAGGAACTTCTCGATCACGCCAAGGCGAACGAATTCGCGCTTCCGGCGGTCAACTGCATCGGCACCAGTTCCGTCAACGCGACTCTGGCCGCCGCCCGCGAGGTGAACTCGCCGGTGATGGTTCAGTTTTCCAATGGTGGAGCCCACTTCTTCATCGGCAAGGGGATCACGAAGGAGGGGCAGGCAGGCTCCATTCTCGGAGGCATCGCCGGAGCCCACTACGTCGACGCCGCAGCGAAGGCCTACGGCGTGCCTGTCATTCTCAATACCGACCATTGCGCCAAGAAACTGCTCCCCTGGGTTGACGGGATGCTCGCCGCCGGCGAGGAGCAGTTCGCCAAGACAGGCAAGCCGATCTACAGCTCTCACATGCTCGATCTCTCCGAGGAGCCGCTCCACGAGAATCTGGAGATCTGCGCCAAGTATCTCGAGCGGATGGCCAAAATGGGTATGACCCTCGAGATCGAACTCGGCGTGACAGGCGGCGAGGAGGACGGGGTGGATAATTCCGGGGTCGAGGAGTCGAAGCTCTACACGCAGCCCGAGGAGGTCGCCCAAGCCTACACCACGCTCGGCAGAATCAGCCCGAACTTCACGGTCGCGGCCGCCTTCGGCAACGTGCACGGCGTCTACAAGCCGGGCAATGTGAAACTCAAGCCCTCCATTCTCAAGGATTCCCAGGATTACATCGAGAAGACGCTCGGCACGGGTCCCAAGCCCGTGAACTTCGTCTTCCACGGCGGATCCGGTTCCACCCGGGAGGAGATCCGCGAGGCCATCGGCTACGGGGCCATCAAGATGAACCTCGACACCGACCTGCAGTGGGCATTCTGGGATGGAATCCGAGCTTACGAGGCCAAGAACCACGATTACCTGCAGGGTCAGATCGGCAATCCGACGGGTGCCGATTCACCGAACAAGAAATACTATGATCCCCGCGTGTGGGTCGGGGCTGCCGAGGATTCCATCACCAAGCGTCTCATCAGTTCCTTCGAGGATCTGAACTGCGTCAATCGTCTCGCTTAAAAAACTGCCGGTTGGCCTGGGTGTTACTTAGAACCAAGCAAGGATCACGGCTCCTCCCACGATGAGGAGCCCGCCCACCCACTGCTGCCAGGAAAGCTGCTCGTGGAGGAAAATCACGGCCAGGATGATGGCGAAGACCACGCTGAGCTTGTCGATGGGGGCGACCTTGGAAGCCATGCCAAGTTGAAGGGCGTGGAAGTAGCAGACCCATGAAAGACCGGTTGCGAGGCCCGAGAGCGTCAGAAAGATCCATGTCCTTTTTGAGATCATCGCCAAGGAGATCGGCGTGCGTGCCGCGGCCACGATCAGCCAGGTGATCAGCAGAACCACCGTTGTCCTGATTGCGGTGGCGAGATTGGAATTGATCCCTTCCACGCCGACCTTGGCCAGGATGGCTGTTGCTCCCGCAAAGAGCGCGGAGAGAAGCGACCAGAAGAGCCAGTTGTTGATGAAGGCTCCCATGATGCGAGGTGTGTCGGATCTTACTGCGCGCCTGAATCGGAGGCTTGCGCGGCGACTTTCTTCAGCAACGGGCCGAACTCAGAGCCCCAGAGGCCGATCAGGGCGCGCTTGCTCTCAAAACCGGCTTCGCCCCTGTCGCTGACAGTGTAGACCTTGGGGCTGATCCGATAGTCGTTTGTTCCCGGGATCGGGACGATCTTCACCTTCACCCGGATCGTCTGCGGATCACCGTAACTTCCCCAGAGAACATTGGCGAGTTGGTTGGAGTTCTTGTCAAAGGAGACGGAACTGATGCCGTCACCGCCGAAGGCCGGGGTGTAACCGTATCGGGGGAAGACATTTTGAGCCGCCGTGATGATGGCGGCAGGGTTGGAATTGCTCACCGTGACCGATCCGATCCCGCCCGAGGAGGCAACCGGTTGCGTCAGACAGCCGGTCAGGAGGCTCAGAAGAATCATTATCACGCAGAGCAGAGACGCGGAGGGTTGTGTCATCATTGAATCTTTCTCGGATAGCCCGGGGTTGTGCGGTGGAAAAGGAATGAAGTGGATGGCAGAGGGTTCAAAAACAAGGATCATATCCTCACAAGCGCCATTGATTCCCCGCGCCGCTGATCTGCGCGGAAAACTCTTCGTTTAGCTTTTGATATGGACGGGAGATCCTCCGGCAGGTTGCTCGGCGCGCAGCTTGGCCACGGTGCGGTTGATGATCTCAAGGGCATGGTCGATGCCGTTATTCGTCGTGGTGCGGCCCAGCGAGAAGCGGAGGCTGGCTCGTGCTTCCTCACGGGTGACACCCATGGCGGTGAGCACATGGGAGGGATTGATCGACCCGCTGCTGCAGGCTGATCCGGCGGAGCAGCAGAGCCCTTCCTTGTCGAAAAGCAGAAGGGCCGTCTCGGCCTCGATGCCGGCGAAGGTGAGATTGCTGGTATTCGGAAGGCGGGGCTCGTCCGTCCCGTTACGACGGACTCCGTCGATGGTTGTAAGGATTGTCTTCTCGAACCGGTCGCGCAGGCTTCCGATCCGTTCAGCCGAGGCGAGGAGGTGGGCCTGTGCCAGCTCCGCGGCTTTCCCGAAGGCCACGATGGAGGCCACGTTCTGAGTGCCCCCACGCTTGCTCTCTTCCTGGCTGCCGCGCAGCAGGGGAGTGTAGCGGGCGCGGCGGTTCACATAGAGCGCACCGACTCCCTTGGGGGCGTATAGCTTGTGGGCGGAGAGGGAGACATACTGGACGCCGAGTTCGGAGAGATTGATCGGGACTTTGCCGGCGGCCTGCACGGCGTCGAGGTGCAGGGGTACCTTTTTCCGGGCCGCGATGGCGGCGATCTCCTCGACGGGAAAAATCACGCCGGTCTCGTTGTTGGCCCAGAGCAGGGAGATGACCGCCGTCTCGGAGGTGATGGCCGCCTCCAGCCTGTCCGGATCAAGGAGTCCGTCCTTACCGACCGGGAGCCAGGTGATCTCGTAGCCGCGGGTGGCCAGGTACTCGCAGAGCTTGATGGTGGCGCTGTGCTCGACCGTCGAGGTGATGATGTGGCGCTTGTCGGGATCGATCGCGAGGGCCGAGAGGATCGCGGTGTTCGTCGCCTCGGTGCCGCAGCTGTTGAAGATGATCTCGGAGGGTTGTGCCCCGACAAGGGAGGCGACCTGTTCCCGTGCCTTGGCCAGCGCCACGGCGGCACGACGGCCAAGCGAATAGACGCTGGAGGGATTGCCGAACTCATTTTCCAACCACGGAAGCATGGCATCTCGCACCGCGGGATCGATCGGGGTGGTGGCGTTGTGGTCGAGATAGAGCAGGTCGGACATGGCTAAGGGTGAAGATACTAAAAACAGAGGAACCCCTCTGGCAATGCGCGGTTGCGTCTATGACGCAATCAGAAGGAATTAGAGGTTTTTAGGCTGAAGGCTGAAGGCTATTAGGAAAAAAGCGCAGGAAGCGGCGACTAAGATTAAGAACCTTCAGTCTTCAGTCGCTTTTTACCGATGCGCGACTTCCGGTTTGGGAGAGGGAAGGGGCTTGGCGGGGGTGCCGGATCCTCGGGGCGGCGGTTCCACCTCGGGAAGATTCCCCCCGTCATCGCCGGGATCCTTTTCATGGGGATCGTAGAAATGATCAAGGGCGATGAAGAGGGCCTTGGAGTGGCGTGCGAAGAGCAGATTGAAGAGGACGATGGGAGTGAGGACCGAGGCAAGCAGGATGCCGATCGGGGGATGCAGGGTGAACTCAAGAACCAGATAGATCAGGATGCCGAGGATGCTTCCGGCGCCATAGTTGATCATCCAGACCGAGGCGAGGAAGTACCCCGGCTCACGTTCGTAAGGGTAGCCGCATCGGGGGCAACCATCGAGGGGAGTGAACCAGTCGCTGAGGCTTCTGGTGCGTGCGACAGGCGTGAAGATCGGGGTCTTCCCGCAGACCGGGCAGTGCAGGAGCATCGCGCGGCCGAGGTAGCGGAGGAATTTCCGCATCCCCTCTTCAGTCCCGTGGTCGCTCACTGGGAAGATCCTCGTGTTTAGGGAAACGCTGACTCAGCGGGTCCAGCGTCCGTTGCTGTTGCCCAGCTTCGGATGCCACCCGGGCTCATCGCTCCCGGAGTAGTCGGTGGTGCCTACGGCGCCGATCATCGGCTGGCCGATGGCCCGCTTCCAGAGAGCACTCATGCTCTCACCGGTGTGACATCCCCAGCTCTTGATGAAAGCGCGCGGGGTGAAAATGCCGCGGTTGATAAGGCCGATTTCCTTCTCGTGGAGCCAGACTTTCGATCCGCTGTCGACCTCGTTGCTGTAGTCGAACATGAAGCAGGCCCTGTTGGAGTGGCCGTAATACTCGAGATTGGCGATTTTGCAGGTCGCGCGCGGGTGCTGCGTGGTCCCGCCGTTCATGTAGTCAAGGAGCTGCTTCTGGGTGCTGAAGTAGACGAGGTTCAACTTATACTTCTCCTGGACAGTGCGGATGTTGGTGATCAGATCCTGCTTCTCCTGGCGGGCGCCTCGACGGACGTATCCGGGCTTGTAGACCATCCAGGTCACGAGGGCGTCGTCACCGTGGCGTTCCCGAAGTTCCCCGAGCCTGATTCGGGCGGCGCGGACAAAGTTCGCCCACCAGTGGTCGTGGGGAACCTTCTTGAATTTCTCCCACTCGATGAGAGAAGGGCCACCGGAGATGACGATGTACTCGTTCCCCGCACCCTGCTGGGCTCGGAGTGGGATCGTGGAGGCGAGGCAGCTGAGAATCAGGAGTAGGGTGAGAAGGCCTGTGCGTTTCATGATGTTTTCACTTTTTCATCGCCACGACGCATTCGATCTCGACATCAAACTCGCCGGGGAGCTGCGCCCCGACTGTGGCGCGGGCCGGGGGGTGATCGCCGCCGAAGTACTCGGCGTAGACGGCATTCATCTCCTTGAAGTTCTCCTGGGTCATGACAGCCAGATAGACACGGCAGGAGACGGTGTCGGTCAGGCTTCCTCCGGCCTCCGTGACGATCCTTCGGATATTTTCCAGAACAAGGCGTGTCTGCTCGGCGATCGTACCGCGCTCGATCTTGCCGGTGGCCGGATCCCAGGGAGTCATCCCTGAGACAAAGAGCAGGGGAGCCGCCGTCTGAACCGCCAATGAGTAGGGGCCGAGAGCGGGAGGGCATCCGGGAATCGTGCGGTGGGTCGTCTTCATAAGCAAAAGGTAGAATGAAGAATGAAAAATAAAGAAGGCAAAACAAGCGGAGGTCGATTTCCCCCTGCGGTCATCCTGACTTACCCCTTGGAGTCCTCTCTCTTCTTGATTCTGGCCCCGGTGGGCGAGGTCTTTCGCGGACGTTGGGCGGTGGCATCACCCTTGGAGCCTGCGGCTTTTCCGGGTGGAGTTCCTGTCTTTCCGGTGGCGGTGATGACCGAGAAGCGAGAGAACTTTATCGCCTTGGGTTTGGGCTTGGGCGGTGCCGTGGCTCTCTTGGGCTTGGGCGCGGCAATGGCCTTGCGAAGCATTTCCAGATCCTCCTTGCGGAGATCCCTGTAGCTTCCCGGCTTCACCCCCCGCAGGGTCAGCGGACCGAGACGGGTGCGGACGAGGCGTTGCACCTTGAAGCCAAGCTGGCCCAGCATCACGCGGATCTGGCGCTTGAGACCCTGATGAAGGACTATCTGGATCTTGGTCGGCCCGAGGGTCCGCACCGACTCGACCCTGGCCACGGATCCCTCGATCCAGGTGCCGCGCTTGAGGGCGGCCGCATCCCGCTCCGAGAACGGTTTGTCGAGGATGACTTCGTATTCCTTGTCGATGCCTTTGGAGGGGTGCATCAGGTCCTGGGCCAGGATCCCGTCATTGGTCAGCAGGAGCAGTCCTTCGCTCTCCTTGTCGAGGCGTCCGACATGGAAGAGGTGCCCGGTGTCTGTGGGAAGAAGGTCGAAAATCGTCCGCTCGGCATGGCGGTCGCTGCGCGTGGTGGTGTAGCCGGCCGGCTTGTTGAGCAGGATCGTTCTCGGGGCGAAGGCATGGACAAGTCGTCCGCTCACCCGCACATCATTGCCGTCGGCGATTCTGGTGGAGAGCTCCCTGCAGATGGAGCCGTTCACCGACACGCTTCCCTTGAGGATCAGCTCCTCGCAGGAACGACGGGAACCAAGCCCGGCCGCCGCCAGAAAACGATTCAGGCGCAACCCCGCGGATCCGGGAGTGCGCCTGGCTGTGTACGGAGCCTGTTCGGGACCGCCTGATGGAAGATCTCCGGAAATCAGGATTAATCTTCGGGCTTGGTCTTGGGCAGGCCGATCACTCGCTGACCGGGCTTGAACTGACCGCGCTTCTTGAGAAGTTCAACGCGCTCGAAGCGCTTCAGCACACTGCGCTTGGCTGCAATGGTGCTCGTTCCTTTAAGGCTGGGATGCTGACTCATGGGTCGGGGAGAATGAAGGTTTAAAACGGAAAAGGCAAAAGAAAAGTGAAAGTGAAAATATCACCCCGCTGTTTGCGGTGGGTTGATTGAAAAGAGGCTGATTCACGCAACGGGCGCAAAGGTCGCCAAGGGAGGATCAAAGAGAAGCGCCCGATGGAACTGATGGTTGTAAGAATGGTGGTTTTTTTGAAATTCTTAAAACTACCCTGCCAGTAAAAACACAGCATCTAGGAACCCTTCTTTGCGATCGTTGCGTCCTTTGCGTGAAACTCATTCCGTATCTCCTCCGGAACATTTCCCCACTCCCAATAGCGAAGAGGCCAAAACAATGGTTTTCATGCAAGTTCTTGAAAAGCGCCCCCGTTTTTAACCCAGATTTTGCGATAGCACTGGTTTTAAAGAGTAGGGAGCATCACCAATATGGTGAACCCGCAATACGAGATCGAGTACAGCGACGAGAAGGTGACGGCATGGGGAGGGATGAGGCTGATGAAGGAGGTTTTGGAGAGGAGCGGCGTGAGCAGGCACTTGTCGGAGGCGCCCCTTCCCGAGCCCGGGAGCAACCGTGGATATTCGCCGT
Source organism: Spartobacteria bacterium (assembly GCA_947482345.1). Taxonomy (GTDB): domain Bacteria; phylum Verrucomicrobiota; class Verrucomicrobiia; order Chthoniobacterales; family UBA6821; genus UBA6821. Next base: position 88 of record CANKJN010000052.1, on the reverse strand, counting down.
CGGTGATGGTGGGGAGCTTTCTGGTGAACGTCTGGATGGGATGCTACCGCATGAGCCACACCGAGGTCCTGAGGCGGGACGACACGCT
>CANKJN010000051.1 GCA_947482345.1 Spartobacteria bacterium | reverse complement strand
TGCCCTGCCTGGCAAATGAGGCTCCAGTAACTTCCAAACTCGATCCGTTATGTCGTGACGATGAAGGGCGCTCTCTTTGTTCATCCGCTCCCTCTATCAACAATCCTATCTCGTGACGACACTATTTAGGCAACCGCTGATTAAATCGCATCGAGGACGGTACCGTTTTGCGTGAGCACAGTGCCGTAAAATATTTTGACTTCAGTCTAACCCCCTGGGGGCTTCCGGGGCGACTTCCCCGCCTCTGTCGCCTTCAAGAAGACGGTTTCCAGGTCGAGTTGTGGTTGGCGGGCCGTCACGAGGCGGGCGCCGTGGCCCGCGACAAGCCTGGAAATCTCGGCCTGAAGTTCAGGGCTTGCGTTCTCGATCAGGAATTCGGTCTGACCGGTGACTCCCGTGAGGATGTCGAGGGATCCTTCGCGAACAAGCTCTCCCTTGGCTAGGATACCGACACGATCACAGACCTCCTGGACCTGCTCCAGAAGATGAGACGTCAGGAGGACTGTCTTCCCCCGCTCCTTGAGTCGTAGAATGAGGTCCCGGATCTGTCGGGAGCCGGCCGGGTCAACACCCGCGGTCGGTTCGTCAAGGATCAGCAGGCGCGGGTCGTGCACCATCGCCTGGGCCAGACCGATGCGCTGGAGCATCCCCTTGGAATAACCGCTGATCCGGCGGTCACCTGCATCCTGAAGACCGACCAGTTCGAGCAATTCCGTCACCCGATCGCGCAGGGAAAGGCCTCCCATGCCGCAGAGCTTTCCATGGAAAGAGACGGTTTCGGCACCGGTGAGGAATTTGTAGAAGTAGGGATTCTCGGGTAGGAATCCTACGTCGGTGCGGCTCTTCACCTCAGAGCTTGGAATCCCGAAGATCTCGGAAGTTCCGGAAGTCGGGGTCACAAGACCCAGCAGGATCTTGAGGGTCGTGCTTTTTCCCGAACCGTTCGGCCCAAGAAGGCCGTAGACATGCCCCGCCGGGATATCGAGGGAGAGTCCGCGCAGGGCCGTCACCTGACGACGGCGCAGCGGAACAGGAAAAACCTTCTTCAGGTCGCGGATTCTGACGGCGGGAGTCTCGGAGGATGTCGTGTCCATTTCAGGAGATGATGCGGAAACCCTTCAGTCCTGGTTCCGCAGCCGCTGGAGTCACGTTCTCGTGCTCGATATGACCCGCCAGATGGCTCTCGCGTATTCCCTGCAGGAAATCCTCCACTTCGGCGGAATCTCCGCTGGCAAGAAGCTCAACGCGTCCGTCCGGATGGTTCTTCACCCATCCGGTCACTTCGTATCCCTTGGCCAGCGACAGGACTGCGGCACGGAATCCGACACCCTGAACTTTTCCCTCATAGAGCGCGCTGATCGTGATCATGAAGAGGGGCGTTATCAGGCCCGGGTCTGTCCGCTGCCGCGGATCTGGTACTTGTAGCTGGTGAGTTCCTCGAGGGCCATGGGACCTCGGGCATGGAGCTTGTCGGTGCTGATACCGATCTCGCAGCCGAAGCCGAACTCCCCGCCATCGGTGAATCGGGTGGATGCGTTCCAGTAGACAGTCGAGCTGTCGACTCCCTGAAGGAAGCGCTCCGCAGTGACGGCGTTGCCGGTGATGATCGCATCGCTGTGATGGGATCCGTGGGTTTCGATGTGGGTGATCGCCTCCTCGACCGAACCGACAGTCTTGACAGCAAGGGTCATCGCCAGGAATTCGGTGCGAAAATCCTCCTCCGTGGCCTCTTTCACAAGGTGATGCGAGCGAAGGTCATCAGGGATCAGGGAAATCGTCTCCTTGTCACAGCGAAGTTCGACCCCCTGATCTAGGAGGGCCTTACCCCCATCGGAAAGGAAGGCGGCTGCGATCCCTCGATGGAGAAGGAGTGTCTCGGCCGCATTGCAGACGCCGGGGCGCTGGCACTTCGCGTTTACAATGATGTCGCGAGCCATGGCGAGGTCGGCTTCCCTGTCGACATAGACCGCGCAGATCCCGTCGTAGTGCTTGATGACAGGCATGCGTGCGTGCTTCACGACGGTCTCGATGAGACCCTTCCCTCCGCGGGGGATGATGCAGTCGAGATGGGCATCCATCTCGCAGAGGATCCTGACCGCCTCGCGGTCCGTGACGGGAATCAACTGGATTGCGGCTGGGGGAAGTCCCGCCTGAGAGGCGCCCGCCTGCAGGGCGGATGCGATCGCCTTGTTGGAATGAATGGCCTCGCTTCCACCGCGGAGGATGACAGCATTGCCGGCCTTGAGGCAGAGCACGGCGGCGTCGCTTGTCACATTGGGGCGCGACTCATAAATGATCCCGATCACACCGATCGGGACACTGATCTTGCGGAAGGTGAGGCCGTTGTCATTCTTCCATTCTTTCAGAATCCGGCCTACAGGGTCGGGAAGAGCCGCGGCTGTCCTGATTCCCTCGGCCATCGAGTTGAGACGCTTGGCATCGAGTTTGAGGCGGTCGAGCATCGCCTCGGAGAGGCCGTTCTTCCGACCCGCCTGAAGATCAAGAGCATTGGCAGCGAGGATCGCTTCGCTTTGGGCAAGCAACTGCTCCGCCATGGCAAGCAGAGCCTCGTTTTTCTTGGCAGAGGAGGTCGTGGCAAGAAGGCGGGCGGCATCGCGTGCGGCGGCGCCGATTTCATGAATCCGTGATGTCAGGTCCTCTGCCATGGGTGGGGTTTCTTTCTAATCGACAGAACCTGAAACGGCAACAATGTCGGCTGAAAAAGCTGAAAACTGAAAAGCTGAGATAAGAGATGATCTGGCGAATCGACATCGGGAGCTGATGGATGTAAGGAAGGGTAGTGCGTGGTTTCATTCTCATCGTTCTGCTTTGCATGAGTCTCCCTGCGTCTGCCCAGATGAGGGAGGCGACCAATCATGAGGTGCGGTCGATTGATGAGAGCGCCACGCAGCACCTGCGCGAGGAGCTAGGGGTCAACGAACTCACGACCCCACTGGTGGGAAAGGTCTTCTCTGATCTGGAACTCTTTCAACCACCTCCGCTCGATCTTGTCCGCTCCTTTGATCTCAAACAGAGTTTTCCCAACCGATTCCAGACGGCCTTGCAGTTCGGAGCGATGGTTGCGAACGGATTTGTTTCCACGATCGCACGCCAGAAGCAGCTGCTCATCGACACTGGGCGCGCCCTCATCAGGGAAGCCAATACCCTGAGCGCCGGCCAGCGCCTCACCAGCCGCAGCAGGGCCCTTTTCGATCTAAGCGAACGCAATGACTGGCAGGGCCTGCGCATGGAACTGAATGCCACTCAGGAAGATGTCGAGGAGTCGATGATGGAACTCAAGGACGGGGAGATGGCTGATCTGGTCAGTCTTGGAGGATGGCTGCGCGGTTTCCAGCTTGCCGCCCACGTCACAGCGGATCATTACACCCCGGAGAAGGCCACCGCCCTGGTCCGTCCGACCGTCATGGATTACTTCATTGCCAGAATGGACTGTCTGAGCCCCTCCATGAATAAACGTCCAGTCGTGATCGCCATCGCCTCCCGACTGAAGACCATCCGAGCCATCGCAGTTCCGGGAAAGCCCCCGACCGAGGGTGATGTCGTCCGGATGAGGGATCTCGCCGATGAGGCGATGAAGGCAGCGCTGTCAAAGGATGCGATGTCCAAGGATGGAGGATCCCGACCATGAAGTCCCCCTCCACAAAGCTTCGAGCGCTTGGTGAGCGTTATATCGAGAGAACCTGCAGCGATTTTCCCCAATGGGGGAGCGCCCTTGGATTTTCCAAGTATGAGCCGTTGTTGGGCGGAAGTGACGCCAAGACCCGAGCGGACCGGAATCTTTTTCTCGAGGAGTTGCGTGCCGAGGCAGAGTCGCTGCCTGCAGCCGCCCTCACGGGAGATGATTGGCTCGACCGCCGGTGCTTTCTCTCGCTGCTACGCACGGAGTTGTTGAACGGCCGGGATCTGGAACGCTGGAGGAGGAATCCGCAGGAGTGCTGCGACGGCGCGGTGGGTGCGGTCTTTGAACTGGTGATCCGTCACGCCGAGGATCTTCGCAAGGCGCGTCCCGCGATCGAGTCGCGTCTGGCGGCGATTCCGCGCTTCCTCAAAGAAGGAGCTTCCGCAATCAGCTCACCCGTCCCGCTCTGGACAAGGCTCGCTGTCCAGTCCTGCAAGGGTGCCCGGGAATTCGTCGAGACCATCGGCGAAACGCTCGCTGCACTCTCTTCCGACCCTGCACGGACACGCAAACTGGCCCGTGCGGCCGGGAAGGCCTTCGATCTTTATGCCTCCACGGTGGCAAAGAAAAAACAGGGAAAGCCCGGGGATTTCGCCATTGGCAGTGAGCGCTTTGAGCTCCTCGTCCGCGAGCGGACGGGACTTGACTGGAGCCTTCCTGAAATCGAAGCCGAGGGGCACCGCCTTATTGCCGAACTCTCCTCGGAGCTGGCCAAGGAGGCGAGGCGGCATGGTCGCGGCAGTGTTTCTCAGATTCTGGCCCGTGCCCGTGACTCCTGGACTCCCGAGGCTCCGCTCCTTGATCTCTACACCCGATCCTCGGACCGGTGGCGCAAGCGTGTGGTGAAAAGCGGGCTCTACCCGATTCCTCCTGGAGAGACGCTCAAGGTGACTCCGGTCCCTGACTTCATGCGCGATCATTTTCCCACCGCCGCCTACAGCTCCCCCGGCCCCTTCGAGAAGCGTCAGCGCGGCATCTTCTGGGTGAATGACCTAGGTGCCACCAAAAAGGATCCCGAGGAGGCCCTTCGGGAGGCCCGTCAGCATTTCGGTCTGGAACTCACCAGTGCGCACGAGGGGTATCCCGGCCATCATCTCCAGTTCGCGATCCAGAATCGTCACCCCAGCCACATCCGCCGACTCTGCTCCCACGCCATCTTCTACGAGGGATGGACGATGTGGTGCGAGAAACTGGCCGTGGAGAAGGGATGGGTGAGGGGGCCCCATGCGCGGCTCCAGCAACTTCACGATGCCCTCTGGCGTGCCTACCGCATCGTCATCGACTGTGGCCTTCACTCGGGGAAGCTGACCCATGAGGCTGCTGCACAGGTACTGGTCAAGGGGGTCGGTTTCACGCCAGACCGCGCTCGTGCCGATGTGAATTGGTACACGGCGGCCCCGACCGTCCCGATGAGTTATCTGCTTGGACGCCTTGAACTCGAGCGGGTAAAATCACGCTTCATCGATGCGGAGGCATGGTCACTCAGGAAATTCCACGACTGGGCACTCTCCCACGGAGCAGTCCCCTGGACCTGGATCGAGCAATCCTCCCGTCGCGGCTAATAACCCTTCTTCCCCTGCTTCTTGAGCAGGCGGGCGACGACGAAGGAGCGGATGCCGAGGACAAGCAGAGTTCCGCAGAGAATGGCCATCACGATCTTGGACTCGTAGGCCACGGTCTTCTCTCCGGCCGTACCCGCGATGAGCAGGGAGATCTTGGAAAAAGCGGCGGAGGTTGCCGCGAACCCGATGAGAGCGAAGAGCACGGCCGCATGCATGGCATGCATGTGGAGCTTCTCCTTGCGTGCTAGGATGCCGCTCAGGGTGATCACCAATCCGAAACCGGCAGGGATCAGGGCAGTGAAATGAGTGGCACCCGTGAGGAAGAATCCGAGGATACCCTCGATGATAAGAAGCAGGCCGATGATGATGGTGGTTGTGGACATGATTGAGAGGGCATCACGCTTCACTCTTCAGCGCAAGCGTCAAGGGTTGCCAAGGAGAACCCTTGATTTCATCACACAAAGGCACAAGGCGGTCAGAATCGCAGGCAGGAGGGGAAGAAGGAGCCCATGGTGTAGCGCGACGGTTCCTGCGCCGATCGAGATCACGAGAAGTGCCAGCGCCGAGCAAAGCCGGGTTGCCCGGGAGTATCGGCCTGAGGCGAAGAGTGCAATGATCAGTAGTGCCGCGATCATCGCCTGAGCAATCAGGGGCAAGCGCCCGATGGCCATGTTCTCGCGGAGTGTGGTGATACGCGATATCAAGTCTTCCTTGCCTGCCTCCCCGAATACCACAGTTGCACCTTCCCAGAGTGTCTCGAAATCGGGACGGATCATTCCACGCTCCTTCTCCTCAATGCGCAGGAGGAAAAGATCCAGCGGCATCACTGTGACAGGGGAGGGGGGTGGGAGGATCCTCAAGGCGCCGTCGGAGAGGAGGAGGGGTGCGTGATTTGGAAAAAGAAGCAATCTTCCACCGAGAAGCCAGAACGGCCCGGTGACTTTGGACGGTAGGAGCATCTCCCACCAGACCGATCCGGCGACATCGCCGGCATCAGTGCCCCTGAAAAGAGGGAAGGTCAATTCACCATAACCTGCGGGGAAGGATTCCTTTCCCTGCGGAGCTACCTTTCCCTCAATCCTCGGCAGCGGACTCTCGAGGATGAGCGGTGCTGGTGGAGTGTATCTGCAGAGAGGAACGGGACGCCAGAGACTCTCCCCTGATGGGAGACTCTCCTTGATGACCCTGATTCCGTTTTCCCGAAGGTGGCCATGGATCCCTTCCAGGAGAGTCAGTGAATCGGGATCCTTGTTCACTTTTCCAAGGATCACGATCCGCGAGGGGTTCAGTTTACCGAGACCACGCAGGGCCATCGCGGCATCGAGCGGAACAAATCCTCCCGACTCGGGCTGCATCGATAGCCAGATGATTTTCGGAGTGGCCGGAAGGAACCCCTCAGGCAGGAAACGGGGGGCTTGCGAGAGCGACAGGGAGACCGGCTCAAGGCCAAGGGCTTGCAGGAAAGCCGCCGCGGCAATCAGCACGGCGCCGACATACGCAATCCACCTTCCATGGGACTCCCCCTTTCCCTGTTGACCCTTCTTTCCATTGCTACCGGATGATCCTGTTGCGGGGGCATCCTCCTGAAGATAATAAAGAGCCATCGGGACTTCCTCTTTCCAGTCCTCTATTTTCGGGCACCCTTGGACGCCTTGGAATCGCTTAAAGCCTTGGAACCCTTTGAACCCTTGGAAGAAGCACCTGCCGGCTCCGTGACTCCCTTCAGCAGAGTCGAAGCATGCGCCTTGGCCGAATCAGTCACCCCACCCAGCATCCGGGCGATCTCGGCGATCCGCTCTTCTCCGTCGACTGGGGAGAGTGTTGTTTCGGTGCGACCATCCTTCACCGACTTGATCACCATGAACTGGGCGGCAGCCGCCGCGGCGACCTGCGGCAGATGGGTGATGCAGAGGACCTGATGACCGGCACCGAGTTCGCTCATCTTGGAGGCGACACGGGTCGCGATCTCCCCGCCGACGTTCGCATCGATCTCGTCAAAGACCAGGAGAGGGATCCTATCCTGATCGGCAAGCGCTGTCTTGAGCGCCAGCATGACGCGGGAGATCTCGCCGCTGGAGGCGATGGAACGGAGTGGTTGAACCGGCTCGCCAGGGTTGGGGGCGAAGAGGAACTCCGCCATCTCGGCGCCATCGGGACCCGGTTCCTCCTGGGCATCCAGCCTGATCTCGAACCCTGCCTGTTTGAAGCCAAGATCCGTGAGTTCCCCGACGACACGCTTCGAGAGGGCCTTGGCCCCGTCTCGGCGCTTCGCTCCCAGCTTGGTGGCGGCCTTGTGCATGTTCGCGGAGGCCTCCTCGAGCTTTTTAAGCGCTGCGGCCCGGAGTTCCGTCATTCCGGAAAGACGCTCCAGCTGCTTTCCTGATTCCTCCCCGCGCGCAATGACATCCGCAAGGGTCGGGCCGTATTTCCTGCGCAGGGTGGCGAGCAGATTGATCCTCTCCTCGAGTTGCTGAAGTTCCCCGGCATCGACCTCGATGGTCTCCGCGTAGTCGCGCAGATCGGAAATCAGCGAATCCATGTCGCCTGTGATCCGCTCCAGTGTCTCCAGGTAGGGGGAGGCACGGTCATCGAGGCGACCGAGATCCCGGAGCAGGCGGCCGCTTTCCGCCAAGGCCTTCGTCGCACCCAACTCCTCGTCATCCAGACGACCCACGGCGGTTGCCGAGAGCTCGATGAGACGGCGGCTGTTGGATGCCGCCTTGTACCGTTGATTGAGATCCTCCTCCTCTCCCGCGGAAAGTCCGGCCGAGGTGATCTCCGCCACTTCCTCACGGAGTTGGGCGATCCGGTCCTCGCCGCCCGATGTGGAGTCGAGTTCCTCCAGGGAGCGACGCGCCGAGGCCATGGCAGAGCGGCATTCCAGATAGGCCTCGCGTTCCGGGAGTGCCTCGCTGAAGCGGTCGAGGAGCAACGTCTGCTCACGGCGCGAGAAGAGCGACTGGTGGTCGTGGGGGCCATGGAGGTCGACAAGCCGCGTGCCCAGTTCCTTGAGGACCGAGAGATTGCAGGGGCTGCCATTGATGAACTGCCGGCCTGCACCCTCCGCGGCGATGGTGCGTTTCAGGATGAGTCCGCCATCTTGGCAAGGGTCGACACCCGATTCCTCGAGCAGCGCGTCGATCTCGGAGGTCTCATCCAGCGTGAAGAGCGCCTCGATGCCTGCGGAAGTCGCCCCGGATCTGACGACTCCACGGTCGGCCCGCTCTCCCAGAAGGAACTTCAGCGCCCCGAGGATCACCGACTTTCCCGCGCCCGTCTCACCGGTGACCGCCGTGAAACCGGCGGCAAGCTCCCACTCCAGCTCCTCGACAAGGGCCAGATTTCGGATTCTGAGAGATCGGAGCATCGCCGACATGGCGGTGACTATGCCACCGGGGGCAGGGAAGTTGAAGCGCTCAATTGTTGTCCCAAAAAAAACAGACTCGCGCAGAGGCGCAGGGATGAAGGGGATGAAAGTGATAAGAAAGACATGGCAGAAGTTGCTGCTAGGCAGAACTTCGGTGCGGTTGGCCTTGGTCTCACTCTTGCAAGTGAGCTTGCAAAGATGATCCCAGAGGCAACCTGCTCTGCGTTGCAGAGCGCATGCCTACTGAATCGGACAATCTGAACTCAGCCACGGGTAGTGCTCGGAAACAGGACTTGGAAGTGACCATCCCTTTTATCCCCTTGGCTAGCCCGGCCGTTCCTTCGCATTCGTTACTGCAGATTTTTCACATGAGGTTACCCACTTGAAACAGAGGGGAGGCAGATTTCAGCTTTCAGCTTTCAGGATTCAGCTTTTCACTGGTGTCAATGTCACTGGATCTCACCTTTCTTGGAACCGGCACATCCCAAGGGGTTCCGGTCATAGGGTGCGACTGTGCAGTCTGCCGTTCCACGGATCCCCGGGATCACCGCACCCGCACCTCGCTTCTTGTCCGCACGCCCGACCGGCATTTCGTCATCGATACGGCTCCCGACTTCCGTGTCCAGTGCCTGAGGGAGGGGATCACCCGTCTCGACGCCGCCCTCTTCACCCATCCCCATACCGATCACATCATGGGGTTCGACGACATGCGCCGGTTCTGCGAGATGCATGACAGGAAGATTCCCGTCTTCGCCTCGCCGGCCACGATGCAGGGCCTCAGGAACACGTTTCGCTATGTCTTTGACGAACCCCAGGTCTGGAAGAACTACCTCCGCATCGACCCGGAGGAGATCACGGGCCCCTTCCAGTTGGGAGAGACGACGATCGTGCCCGTGGAACTTCCCCATGGCAGGTTCACCACGACGGGATATGTCCTCCATCGGGGAGGACGGAAGCTGGTTGCCTACTTCACCGACTGCTCCGGTGTGCCGGGTGAGGCCGTGGAGGCGGCGCACGGTGCCGAGGTTCTCATTCTCGACACGCTGAGGGAGACACCACATCCGACCCACATGAATTTTGAGCAGGCACTGGAGGCCTCGCGGGCGATCGCGCCCGTCGCGACCTACCTCATCCATCTCTGCCACGAGGTCTCCCATGCTGAGAAGGAAGGTGCACTGCCGACCGGATGCCACTTGGCTTACGACGGACTTACCATCAAGGTGGGATCATGATCCGGAAAGCGCTTCTGGCATTCATCCTGCTGACCGCGGGCATCCGGGCCGCGACTCCCGCCGAGGATGCGGCCTCCACGGTGGTGATCTACAATGCCAACGATCCCGATGCGAAGGGATTGGCTGATTTTTACTGCACCACTCGGGGAATCGACCCCACGCATCAGATCCCACTGGCCACGCCGACAACCGAGGAAATCTCGCGGAGCGATTACGACGCATCGATAGCTGGGGCTTTGCGGGACGAGTTTGTCAAACGGGGGTACTGGATGGTCACCAAGGACATGATGAACCGTTCCATCGTCATCGCCTCACAGGTCAGGTATGCCGTCCTGATCCGTGGGATCCCTCTCAAGATCAAGGAATGCGGAGACTATCCCGGCGATTCCAGGATCCAGCCCGCACCTTTCGGATCCATCAATGCCGCCTCGGTCGACTCCGAACTCTCCGTGCTGGCACTCTTCTCCCCGCAGATATCCGGGGTGCTTAACAATCCCGTCTGCAACAATGCGTCCCGATCCATCTTTAATCCCCAGCCTCCTCCCTCACTGCTCTTTGTCGCACGCCTAGATGCACCGACCCTCGATGAGGTGAAGACCATGGTCCTCAACGGAATTAAGGCCGAGAAGGAGGGCCTTTGGGGGTGGGGGTACATCGACCTTCGTTCCATCACCTCGGCGGGGTATGTGCAGGGGGACAACTGGATCAGGGAAGCGGGAGCGGCCATGCGGAGAAACGGCATCCCGGTGATCAGCGACGATCTTCCGGACACCTTCCAAGCCGGCTTTCCCATTACCGATGCGGCCGCCTATTACGGCTGGTACTCGGAAAACATCGACGGCCCCTTTGCCGATCCCTTCTTCCGGTTCGTGCCTGGTGCTGTGGCGGCGCATCTCCATTCCTTCAGCGCCGTCACCCTGCATGATCCCCTCAAGGGATGGACAGCCCCCCTCATCCTGCACGGGGCGGGTGCATCGGTGGGGAATGTCTATGAACCCTACCTGAGTTTCACCACTGACTTCGGCACCATGGCCTCGACTCTTCTCTCGGGGGCAAATCTCGCCGAAGGCTACTACGCCGCTCAGCCCGTCCTCTCCTGGATGAGCGTTCTCGTCGGCGACCCCCTCTATCGACCCTATGCCTGCTTTTCCGATGCCGACGGCACATCCCCCGTCAAGAGTGTCTGGACTGACTACAGACGCATCATCCTTTCCCATAATGGGGATGTCCTTCAGTCAGCCGCTGATCTGATCGCCCGGGCGCAACAAGGGGGGCAGAGCCTTTATCTTGAGGCTCTCGGCGCGGCCCAGATGGACGCGGGTGTTCTCCCTGCGGCCGAGGCCAGCTTCAGGGATGCCGCTGCACTGGCTAAAAATAACGCCGTCCAGTTCCGCCTCCTTCTTGAGCAGGCGCGCGCGATCGAGAAGCAGGGGGATGGATTGCGGGGGGCGGCCCTGCTCAGGCAGGGGCTCATCAGGTTCACATCCTCCTCCCAACGGGGCCTCCTCCTGGCCTGGATCGCCCGGATGGATCCGATCAAGCCAGCTCCGTCGTCATCTCCGTAGCAATCCGCGAGGTGAAAAATATGGAACTCATATGCAACGGATGCGAAGCAACGGCCAAGCAAGCCAACTCAGGAAAGGTTTCAGGGATTACTTCGTTCCTATCCTGTGCCAGTGTGCGAATCCTGATTTTTTTGGCATTCACCCTTTCAGCCTTGATAGCGGGAGAGGGAGAGATCGGTCCCTCTGCCGCCAAGGAACTCAAGGCCTTCCCACCTGCAGGGGAGGGGATGAGTCGCTTTGTGATCATGCTTCCACCCCGGAAGGAGGAGGAACTCCTGAAAGTTCAACTTCTTGTCGGTAAGGCCGTGAAACTTGATCCTCAGAACCGTTACTTCTTTGGTGGGAAGCTTGAGACCGAAACGATCACGGGTTGGGGCTACGACCGCTACATTCTGAAATCCCTCGGCCCCATGGCTGGAACCCTCATGGCGGTGGACCCGAACGAGCCCAAGGTTGACCGCTTCATCACCCTCGGAGGGGAACCGGAACTCCTGCGCTACAACAGCCGCCTGCCTCTGGTGGTTTATCTCCCCGACGGCGTCGAAGTCCGCTACCGGATCTGGAGAGCGGATAATAAGGTGGAAAATGCTCGCGATCAGTAGCATGCAATCATCGCAGCCCAATAAGAGGCACTGATCGGTGCTGTAAACGCGAATTCCCTACTCGCCACATGACTCTCTGAGCATTATCCGTCAGACACTGTTTGTTTTTCCCATGAGCACTCCTCTTTCCATGAACGAAATCCGGGCGAGGCTTGCCGCCTTCTCGGAGCGTTGGAAAGACGCCTGTGATGAAGATGCCGAGGCGAAGTCCTTCTGGGATGCCCTTTTTGAGTGCTACGGGACAAACCGCAGACAGGTCGCCCGTTTTGAGTATCCGATCAAAAAACTGGATGGGAACTGGGGATACATCGATGTCCTCTGGAAGGGAAAGGTCATCGTGGAGCACAAGAGCCGGGGAAAGAACCTCGCCGAGGCCAAGAAGCAGGCCGAGGACTATATGGAGAGACTCAAGCCAGCAGAACGTACCCGCTACTTGGTCACCAGCGACTTCGCGAAGTTCGAGATTTTCGACCTCCACAATGGACACGAGGACAAGTTCACCCTCGAAACCCTCGCCGATCACGCTTCCCTCCTTGGCTTCCTTGGCGGGTACGAACCCAAGCGCCCCTCCCTCGAGGCACCGGTCAACGTTGAGGCCGTCGAGAAGCTAGGGGCGCTCTATGACTCCATGAAGGCCGGGGGATACCCCGACCATGACCTCCAAGCATTTCTCGTCCGGGTGCTCTTCTGTCTCTTTGCAGAGGATACCGGAGTCTTCGAGCAGGAATCATTCACGGGCATCATCCAGCACCGCACCTCCGAAGACGGAAGCGATCTCGGCATCAAACTCGCCCAGATCTTCGAGACGCTCGACTCTCCGACCGCCCCGTAGACAAAAGGCTCTCGATGAAGCCCTTGTAGGACTTCCCTACGTCAACGGACAGCTCTTCGCTGGTCGGCTCGCTCTGGCCGCCACGGATTCCAAGATGAGGGAGGCCCTCCTCAAGTGCTGTGATTTTGACTGGTCCAAGATCAGCCCCGCCATCTTCGGCTCACTCTTCCAGGGGGTCATGGAGCCTGCCGAGCGACGGGCGCTTGGTGCCCACTACACCAGTGAGGAAAACATCCTCAAACTCATCCGCCCCCTCTTTCTCGACGCCCTCCGTGCGGAGTTTGCCGCCATCAAGAGCGGTCCAGAGCGGGGAGGCAGCAGAAGCTCGAGGAATTCCATGAGAAAATCGCCAAACTGAAGTTCTTCGACCCTGCCTGCGGTTGTGGCAACTTCCTCATCATCACCTATCGGGAGCTTCGAAAGCTGGAAACGGATGTACTCAAGGAGCTTCACCCCTCAGGACAGGCGGTTCTCGACATCGCCGATCTTACCAAGGTCAGCGTCGATCAGTTCTACGGCATCGAGATCGAGGAGTTCCCTGCCCAGATCGCCCGGGTGGCCATGTGGCTCATGGATCATGTCGCCAATGTTGAGCTTGGCTACGCCTTCGGGCAGTCATTCACCAGACTCCCTCTCACCAAAGCCGCCAATATCGTTCACGGCAACGCCCTCCGTATCCCATGGGCAGATGTCATCCCTCCGTCCGAGTGCTCCTACATCCTCGGGAATCCTCCGTTCATTGGTCACCATCTGCAGACAGCTGAACAGAAAGCTGACCAGCATAGTGTTTGCCGCAACATCCAAGCTGCGGGTGTCTTGGATTTCGTCTGCAACTGGTACATGAAAGCAGCTGAGTTTATCCAAGGCACATCAATCAGATGTGCTTTTGTATCAACGAACTCAATAACGCAGGGGGAACAGCCAGGAATCCTCTGGAACGAGCTGTTCAGCAGGTACCACCTCAAGATTCAATTCGCCCATCGCACATTCACTTGGGCGAGTGAGGCGAGGGGTATGGCTCATGTCCATTGTGTGATTATTGGCTTCGGATTGGAAAATACTCCGAGCAAGACCATCACGGATTACGAAGGTGGAAATGACCATCCTGTAACCCATGAAGTTCCAAATATCTCGCCATATCTGATTGCGACCAGTGATACGGTCATCACCAATAGATCCACGCCCATCTGTGATTTGCCTAGTATGAAATACGGCAGCAAACCCACGGACGGGGGCAACTTCATCCTTTCCGAGGCTGAGAAAGATGCACTTCTTCAATCGGAGCCGGGTGCGGCAAAATTCGTTAAAACTTATCTCGGGGCTAGGGAGGTAATGGACGGTCAGACTCGCTACTGTCTATGGCTCGTTGACATCACGCCTCAGGAGTTAAGGCATCTTCCCGAAGTTCAACGGAGGGTTGAAGCGGTCAAAGTTTTTAGGAGTGAGAGTGACGCACCAACGACCAGGGAATACGCGAGTTATCCAACGCTATTCAGGCAAATCGCTCAACCCAGAGGAGACTTCATTATCATTCCGAGGCATACATCGGAGAATCGTCGTTACATCCCTTTCGCATACTTTGGACCTGAGAACATCGTTAGCGATAGTTGTTTCTTCCTTCCAGAGACGACCCTGTATCATTTTGGGATCCTCATGTCTGAGATGCACATGGCGTGGGTCTCTCAGTTCTGCGGGCGGTTAGAAAGCAGGTATCGTTACTCTAAGGATATCGTCTACAACAACTACCCTTGGCCGGAAGCAACCACCGACCAAATTGCCTTAGTAGAACGGGCAGCTCAGGCAGTCCTAGATGCTCGTGCCATGTTCCTCCCTCCTGCAGGAACAAGCACTTTGGCGGATCTCTACGACCCTGTTGCCATGCCCCCGGTACTTGCCAAAGCTCATGCCCAGCTAGATCGAGCCGTTGAGAAATGCTACCGCAAGGAGCCATTCGCGAGCGATCGTGAGCGGGTCGAGTACCTTTTCGCCCTCTACGAAAAGCTCACGGCTCCACTTGTAGCTCCAAAGATTAAAACCCTGCGCCGGAAAAAAGCAGCGGGTTAAAAACTTATCCGAAAACCTGGCGGTTTAGGGCCGGAAACCGAATCCCAAAATAACGTCCCCCCTCTCTCGAGGTGAGCACGAGGCTTTGTGAGAAATCTGAGCAGTATCTATATATAGTTGAGGTATGAAAACGGCCATTGATCTTCCGGTGGAGATGCTACACAGGGCAAAGATGTTGGCGGCCCGGCAACTTTCCACACTCAAGGAACTTGTGATTACAGGGCTTGATCATGTTCTGGGAACGAGTGCAAGCGTATCACATGACGCCCCTCTGGGCAGGTTGAGGCAGGGACTTCACCTCGGTAACAAAGGGATGTCCCGCGACGAGGTCCATGCACGCCGTTAGGTGTTCTTCAGGAACTTCACAATAATTTGGAGCGCCTGGGTGTCTCAACAGAGAAAACCGTGCGCGATCAATCCCTTTGTCTGATCACGATGCTGCTCAAGGGCCGATGGCCCGGAGTATCAGTCGTGCTTTTTACGCCTGAGCCAAATGTTGAGTTTGATGATCAGTGAGATGGCGACAAGGGACTCGGCCCAGAAAAATCCTAGATAGTCGCTCAGTACACCCATGGGGGGAGCGAAGGGCTGGGCATTACGGATGGCGGGGAATGCAAAGAGCAGGGCTGCACAGAATGCCATCTCTCCCATCTCGGGAGCCTCCGTGCTCTTGATCCGTTTCTGAGCCATGCGAAGGACCGAGACAGAAATCAGGAGCATCAGCAGGGCGATGAAGACGGAGTAGCAACGGATCGGAAGAGTGCGCTTCAACACGACATCCAGATCGAGCAGGGTGGGGGAGTTATCCGGCATCGGGGTCATGGTGACGTCGTACCCCTCGAAGGTCGGCACGTTATAATCAAAGGTGAAGGGTTGCCGTTTCAGTTCAGGCCTGCCCCCGGGACCGATTCCTTCCTCGCGATCGACAAAGAGGCGGATCCGCGCACGGTGAGTGTCGAAGGGATAGAAGAACTGGGATCCTGCATCCTCGACCTGATAGATACTCGTCAGGAAGTTGTCATAGACGGAGTAGGGGACCTGTGACCTGATTGCCAAAAAAGTCGGACTCTGGGTGTCGAAGGGATCGACGAGGTAGTAGGTGTGCTTGGGTGAATGGATGGAGGAGACCTCTGACGCCGGGATGCGGAGGTTATGACGTGCCCTGAGATCACCGGTGACGGCATCGAAGCCGATCAGGTTCATCGAGAGAACCGGATTGGATCCAGTCACCGTTGAAGAGCGTTCATCCACGCCGCCTCGCACCGTGAAGAGGGTGACTTCCTGCAGAAGGAGGAATGTGACAGCGAGGGGGATACGGGACGTCATGGTTCAAGGGGGATTGCGGTCAGAAGTATGCAAGTGCAGAGAGAAGGATGAAACTTGAAACTCCAGGAAGAGGCAGAGGGGATTGGGTTAAAAAAGTTGGCTCCTCGCTGAATTGAGTGGGTAGAAGGGTTGAGAAGAGGATGGGTAGTTGGTTAGGAATGGTGGTCTATGACCCCAGAAGTACTTTTTACCATGGCGCTTGGACTTGGAAAGGGATGGAGCGTGAAGAGTTGTAGTTTTGAAGGGGCTCCTCCGGAGCTCCTTCTCAAGCTCGACTTTAAGCCTGGCCACCGGTTCGCATGTCCGGAGTGCGGGGCCTGCGGGCCCACCCATGACACGGTGGTGAAGAGATGGAGGCACTTGGACTTCTTCCAGTACCGATGTGAACTCGAAGCCCGGGTGCCGAGGGTGGACTGTCCGGAACATGGAGTCCGCTTGGTTGAGGTGCCGTGGGCGAGGGCTGGGAGTGGATTTACCCTACTCTTTGAGGCGTTGACGATGATGGTGTGCCGGGAGATGCCCATGAAGGCAGCGAGTGAACTACTGGCCGAGCATGACACCCGACTCTGGAGAGTGGTGGCCCACTACGTGGAGCAGGCCCAAGCCAAGAGGGACTGGTCGGAGCTCAAGCGTGTCCTCATCGACGAGACCTCCTCCAAGAGAGGCCATCGGTACGTGACCAACTTCGCGGATGCGCAGACCAGAGAACTCCTCTTCATGGTGGAGGGGCATGGGGCGGAGGCCATTGGGGCCTTCGCTAGGGAACTCACCAGACACAATGCCCGACCCGAACAGATCGAACTCTTGAGCATGGACATGAAGCCTGCCTTCATCGCCGCGGCGGCCACCTTCTTCCCGAAGGCCGAGGTGGTCTTCGATCACTTCCACATCATGCAGATGGCAGGCAAGGCACTCGATGAAGTGCGTAAGGAACTCCTAATACCATTCGGACAGATATAATGGTATAATTAGGGTTACATGAGGGTGACTATGTGATTGGCTGAGTGGATGGCACGACCGAGAGCAAAACTAGATCACGCCAAGGAGGCCACTGAGGTACTTCGAGGCATCAAGAGAGAAAAAG
>CANKJN010000050.1 GCA_947482345.1 Spartobacteria bacterium | reverse complement strand
TCATAACCTATGGGACAGCACCCCTCTCAACTGCTCGCCCAGCACTTCAAATCCAGAAATTCTAAAACCACTTCTAACCAAAATCACCCTTCCTACCCCTTCAATACTTAATCAGCACTCAGTCTTTATGCCCCTGTGGGATGGCTGTGAGTAGAATTCAGTGTTGTGAGATCTTGGAGATCTTCAAAGCATGCTCTGTGTTTTTTTAGAAAAGCTATTTCATAGTTAAGAATCCCCAGTCTAAAGCAACTATCGAAGTCCACTTCTCCCGTCGTATCTAATATCGAAAACTCTGGAATCTGGATGCCGGATATCGACGCCATAGAATCGGCAAGCATGAATTTTACACATTGTAATCTGAATCTATTATATTTTTCTTCCTGATATTTATTTTTTTCTAACGAAGCCCTCTTGGCCTCTGCTTCCTTAAGCGCTGCCAATTGTACATTCACGTCCTTAGTTGCCTGTAGCAACTGAGCCTGCGACCTTGCTTGTGATGCCTGCCCTTGCCGTAGCATTACGGCCCCAATTAATGCCGCATCTCCAGGGTGTTCCGACACAAAATCGTCAAATTGACTCATAATAAGACATGCGGTGATATCCTTTTATAGGATTCATTCCATGATTCCTTTGTCAATCCTTATCCTCTGATAACTTCTTGCCGCTTTAACCCAGATTGCGCAGTAGAGCCGTGTTGACAGCTGTGAACGGTTCACCCGGATGGTGAGTTCCTGGAAGGGTTAAAAGCGTTACACCGTCAAAAGGTTACAAGGGGCTGTAGTCCGAGGCCAATTGGAACTCATGCAGGCATCTTTTGACGACGATTTCCCTGACATTTCCCTCCCAAATCTCGGGTCAGGGATCTCCCGGGTCCACGTTGTAACATTTTCACTTTTTAACTCTTTTAACGCAGCCTCCCATGATCTCAGCAATTCCCAATGCAGATTCCGGGATCATGGTTTGGTTCAGGCGATGAGTTTTGCCGGCGAACCCAACAGCCTAACAGTCTAAAACGCTAACAGCCTGCGGCCCATGGGCCGCTAGGCGGTCAGCGCCTCCCTCTCATTCCCAAGCGCTCCCACGCGCTCGAGGAAGTCGTCGTAGCCGCCGAGGTGGGTGGTGACCTTGCCATCCTTCACGTGGAGGACCTTGGTGGCGAGTTTGCGGATGAAGTGGACGTCGTGGCTGATGAAGACAAGCGTTCCCTCGTAGTTGCCGAGCGCGAGGATGAGTGACTCGACGGTGTGGATGTCGAGGTGTGTCGTCGGCTCGTCCATGAGCAGGAGGTTCGGCGGATCGACAAGGAACTTCACGAGGTTGAGACGGGTCTTCTCGCCGCCGCTCAGGACAGCGGTCTTCTTGTAGATGTCATCCTTGCGGAAGAGGAAGGAGCCGAGGATGCCGCGGGCGTCGTTCTCGGAGAGTTCGCCGTTGCTGGCCCTGACCTCATCGAGGATCGATTTGTTGGCATCGAGGGTGGCCGCGCGGTGCTGGCTGAAGTATCCGATCTTGGCGTTGGGGCCCTCGGTGCGCTTCCCCTGCTGGAACTCGAGCACTCCGGCGAGGATCTTGAGCAGGGTTGATTTGCCGGCGCCGTTGGGACCGACCAGGACGGTCCGCTCGCCTCGCTCGATGGTGAGATCCAACCCGGAGTAGACCTTCCGCTCCCCGTGGGTGCTCGGATAGGACATGTGGATCCCATCGAGGATGACGGAGCGCTGGCCGCCGCGCGGAGGCTGCGGGATCTGGAAGCGGAACGGCTTGCGTGGAGCCTCGGGCTTCTCGATAAGCTCCATCCGCTCGATCTGCTTGAGCTTGCTCATCGCTTGGGAGGCCTTGGAGGCGACTTGTCGGAAGCGGTCGTAGAACTCACGGAGCGCGGTGATCTCCTTCTGCTGGTTCTTGTAGGCGGCGTTCTGACGCTCGTAGCGGGCCTCGCGTTCCTCAAGGAAGGCGGTGTAGTTGCCCGAGTAGGAGTGGAGCCGTCCGTCGGCGATCTCGTAGACGGTCTGGATGATCTCATCCATGAACTGGCGGTCGTGGGAGATCAGCAGGACGGCGCCGGAGTAGGTCTTCAGATAATTCTGGAGCCAGAGCAGGGAGACGAGATCGAGGTGGTTGGTCGGTTCATCAAGGAGCAGGAGATCGGGCTCCATGACAAGCAGGCGTGCCAGATGGGCGCGCATGACCCAGCCGCCGCTCAGTTCCTTGGCCTTCCGGTCGAAGTCTTCCTGTTTGTAGCCGAGGCCGGTGAGGATCTTCTTGGCCTTGGCCTCGACCTTGGGATCGCTCAGGGCGGCATGCTTCGCGGAGGCCTCGCTGTATTCGGGCGTGTCGACGGTCCCTTCCTGCTCGAGTTCGTGAAGGCGTTTCTCAAGGGCCGGAAGTTCGCCGGCGCGGCCGGTCGCCACATCGAGCACGGTCTCCTCGCCGGTGGCCTCGCCCTCCTGGGCGAGGTGGCCGATCATAGTCCACTCGTCCCGCTCGATGCTTCCGGCATCAGCCTCGTCCTTCTTCAGGAGGAGGGAGAAGAGGGTCGATTTGCCGGCGCCGTTGGGGCCGACGAGGGCGACGCGCTCGCCGTAGTTGACCTGCATGTCGGCCTCCTCGAAGAGGGTGCGGCCGCCGATGGTTTTCTTGAGTTTGCGGATGTTTAGCATGGGAAAAAGAGGAGAAGATTCACAGGGATGAAGGGGATAAAGTGGATGGTCAAAAGTGAAAGGCTAAAGGCTGAAGGCTGAAGGGGTGCTAAAAGGGATGGGTTATCGGTAATGGGGCGGGCAACAAAAGCCATTATGTTTGCTAGTGATTAGTCTCTGACCTAACAGTCTAACAGCCTTCAGCCTAAACCCCTTGCGGAATCGCTTGGAGCGATTCCTGCACTGCCTCCGCCACTATCTCCACGGTGAGTTCGTTCATGCATCGGAAGTCGATGGGGCACTCGCGGAGGTAGCAGGGGCTGCACTCGACCTTGCGCCGGAGGATCTTGTGGGGAGGGTTTGTCTCTCCTCTGGGGCCGGTGAGGGCCGGTTCGGTGGAGCCGAAGATCGCCACGACCGGCACGCCGAGGAGATCGGCCAGGTGCATGGTCCCGGTGTCGTTGGTGAGGAGCAGGGTGGAGCCTTTGAGCTCGGTGATGAGCTCCGGAAGGGTGGTCTTGCCGCAGAGGTTCTCAACCTTGCCGGGGAATCCTTGAGCCAGTCTCTCGCCGAGGGATGCTTCCTTGGCGGTGCCGACGATGACCCAGGTGAGGTCGTGATCCTTGGAGATCTTCTCCATGGCGGCGCGGTAGTTCTCCAAGGGCCAGCGCTTGGCGGTACCGTATTCCGCACCGGGGCAGAGGGCGATCCGGAGTGGGCCTCCGGGAGTGGGGCGAGGGGTTCGAGGAGGCAGTTCGGGTGCCCCGAGGCGCCGGACCATCGCAAGCAGTTCGTCGGACTGATGGAGGATCGGGTGGAGCTGCCGGACGGAGGGCATCGTCTGGTTGAGGAAGCGGCGTCCGCGGTGGATGTCGCGTCCGACACGGCGGGGGATGCGGGCGAGCCAGACCTCCAGGGCGCTGCGCACGGAGTTCGGCAGGAGGATGGCGGCGTCGTATCTGCCGGAGGACTTGATGATCCGGGCGACCTTGCGGGGAGAGGAGCTCGGCGGGATCTCCAGCACCTCGTCCACTTCGGGCATCTCGCGCCAGAGCGGGGCAAGCTTGGCTGGCGCGAGGAGGGCAAGGTGCATGTCGGGTCGTCCAGCCTTGATGGCGCGGATCGCGGGAGCCGCCATGCAGGCGTCGCCCAGCCAGTTCGGCGAGCGGACTAGCAGGCGGAAGGGATGGAGGGCGGAGGGGGCGGTCTCCGCTGGAAGGTGGATGCCGCGCTTGGAGTCGCTGATCAGGAAATTGGGGTGGGGGACCTTCCAGCGGTTGTGAACCCAGAACCAGTCGGCGGGTGAGCGTCGGATCTCGCGTTCGAGAAGGTGATTGAGATCCATGGTGATCTCGGAAATCTCACGCCCCTCGGTCGGCACGGGGTCGCTGGTGTGGATGACCCAGCGAGCAAGCCCTACGGTCCGGACGCTCACCATGGCGAGCAGTGATCCGGTCCTCTGAGCTAGGCTGGCCGCGAGCGGCGAGGTGGAGGCAAGTTTTCCGAAGAGCGGCATCCAGATCCCGGCGTTCCCGGCATGCTGGTCGATGAGGACGCCGACGACCCCTCCCTCCTTGAGTAGGGAGGCCGCTCCCTGCATCTCGCGCTTGCGGTCGAAGGTGGAGACGCCGCGGCTGCGGCGGTCGCGGTTGACCAGTTCATCCATGTGGGGGTTGCGCAGGGCTTGGTAGACGCATCCGGCGCGGCGGGGCTTCACGAACTCGGCGATCTGTGCGTTGATCTCCCAGTTTCCGAAATGGCTCAGGGCGGCGACGGAGCCGCGTTCACCGGCCTTCTTCCCGACGATCCAGTCCTCCCAGTTCTGCTCCTGGTCAAAGGTGAGCCGGGAGCGGAGCTGCTTCTCGCTCAGGGCGGGGATCTTCACCGAGCAGACGATGTTGGCGCCGAGGTTGAGGAAGTGCCTCAGGGTGATCAGGGAGGCCTTCCCGCCGGTCAACCCGGGGCCGAAGGCGATGCGGAGATTCTGTTTGGAGAGTCGGCGGTAGCCGGGCAGAATCACCCAGACAAGGAGACCGATTGCCTGCCCCAGCACGAAGCACACCGTGATGGGGAGCAAACGGATCCCCGTCACAACAGACAAAGCCAGAAGATAGAGCAGACGATCCATGAGTAACAGCGAAGCAGAGAAGAGTAACGGGGCGCAGTCCGCTCCGGAAGGGAAATTCCCCCAAGCCCCGGGCCCCATTGTTCCGGGCGCGACAATTGGCATTCTCGGAAGCGGTCAACTCGGCCGGATGTCCGCCATGGCCGCCAAGAGCATGGGCTACACGGTCGTGATCTACGACGAGGTCAAGGACGGCCCCGCCTCCTCCTGCGCCGATCTGACGATCGTGGCTCCCTTTGACGACCGCGACGCCCTCGCCCGCTTCGCGATGAACACGGATGTGGTCACGGTCGAGTTCGAGAACATCCCGGTCGAGGCCTTGGAATATCTGGAGACCCGCGTGCCGGTGCGCCCTTCCTCTTCCGTGGTACGTATCTGCCAGGACCGGGTGCTTGAGAAGGAGTTCCTCAGGAACAACGGCTTCCCCGTCGCCCCCTTCCGGGTGATCACCTCGGCCGCGGAGCTTGCCACGGGCATCGCGGAGCTAAACGCCCCCTCGATCCTCAAGACCGCAGCGCTCGGTTACGATGGCAAGGGGCAGATCAGCCTCTCCCCCGGCGATAACACGGAGGTCATCTGGGCCATGCTCGGCTCTCCCCGAGCCGTCCTGGAACAACGCATCTCCTTCGACTCCGAGGCCTCGGTGATCTGTGCCCGCTCGGCCGACGGGGAGACCTCCTGCTTCCCGGTCCAGGCCAATATCCACCGCAACGGCATCCTCGATGTCACGCTGGCACCCGCCCCCCTGGACGAGACCGTCGCCGCGAAGGCCCGCGAAATCGCCACAGCCATCACCGAAAAGCTCGGCGCAATCGGCCTGATCACAGTCGAACTCTTCGTCCTCCCCGACGGATCGCTCATGGTCAACGAGCTGGCGCCGCGTCCCCACAACTCCGGTCACCACACCCTCGAGACCTCGATGACCAGCCAGTTTGCCCAGCATGTCCGGGCGGTCTGCGGACTGCCACTCGGCCCCGTGGAACTGCGCTCCCCGGGCGTGATGATCAATCTCCTCGGCGACCTCTGGTCGGGAGGGGAGCCAGACTGGGAGCTCCTCCTGCGCGAGTCCGGGCTCTTCCTGCATCTCTACGGAAAGAAGGGTGCTAAGCCGGGCCGCAAGATGGGTCACGCCACCCTCCTGGGGGAGGGGTGCACCGCGAGGGATCGGGCCCTCCTGCTGCGTGGACGCATCGTGAGACGCGGCGCGCGTTGACAAAAATTGAACGTCGTGGCCTTCCTTGTGTCTGAAAATCTGCGGCCGATAAAGACGTCGGCGGCACCGATTCCCGATTCCCCGTCATTTCCAAAACAGACTTTATGAACCCATCCGTCCAAGAACTCGACCGTCGTGTCCAGGAGACCAATACCTGGGTGAAGCCCCTCACCCAGGAGATGAGCCGCGTCGTGGTAGGCCAGCAGGGACTCGTCCGAAGTCTCCTGATCGGTCTTCTCGGCAACGGCCACGTTCTCCTCGAGGGTGTGCCCGGCCTGGCCAAGACCCTGACCGTCCGCACCCTCTCCTCCTGCATCCATGCGGATTTCGCCCGCATCCAGTTCACGCCCGACCTTCTCCCTGCGGATCTGGTCGGCACCCTGATCTACAATCCTCGCGAGGGGGTCTTCACCACCCGCAAGGGGCCCATCTTCGCCAACCTGATCCTGGCCGACGAGATCAACCGCGCCCCGGCCAAGGTCCAGAGCGCTTTGCTCGAGGCGATGCAGGAGCGGCAAGTGACGATCAGTGACGAGACCTTCAAGCTTCCCGATCCCTTCCTCGTTCTCGCCACTCAGAACCCGCTCGAGCAGGAGGGGACCTACCCCCTCCCCGAGGCCCAGCTCGACCGGTTCATGCTCAAGGTGGTGGTCGGTTACCCGACCCGCAGCGAGGAGCGCTCCATCCTCGACGCGATGGCGACCTCCTCGCCGAAGCTTCATGTCGACCCCTTGGTCAGCAAGGAGCAGATCCTCGAGGCCCGCACCGTGGTGAACTCGATCTACGTCGACGACCGGGTGAAGGACTACATCGTTGATCTGGTCTGGGCGACCCGCGAGCCCGGCAACTACAACCTCAAGCTCGACGGCCTGATCCGTTACGGCGCCTCCCCTCGCGCCACGATCTACCTGACCCTCGCCGCCAAGGCCCACGCCTTCCTCAATGGTCGCGGCTATGTCACCCCGCACGACGTCAAGTCGGTCGGCACCGAGGTGCTCCGGCACCGTGTGGCGGTCAGCTACGAGGCCGAGGCCGAGTCGATCACATCCGAGGAGATCGTCAGGCGCGTCTTCGAGGGTCTGCCGGTTCCCTAAAAGATCCCTAAAGGATCAGCCCGCGACCGGCTTGGCCGTTACTGGGAGAACCCTTTTCAGAAGCACCGATGAACGATACCCACGAGATTCTCCGCAAGATCCGCCTCCTCGAACTCCGCACGCGGCGGCTCGTGGAGTCGTCGTTCGCCGGCCAGTACCAGAGCGTCTTCAAGGGGCGCGGGATGAACTTCGAAGAGGTCCGGCCCTACACGCCGGGCGACGAGATCCGCGCGATCGACTGGAACGTCACGGCCCGCACAGGGGAGCCCTACATCAAGAAGTTCACCGAGGAGCGGGAGATGACGGTGATGATCATACTCGATGTCAGTGCCTCCGGCGACTTCGGAAGCGTCAGGGAGAGTAAGCGCGAGATGGCCGCCGAGGTGGCTTCGATCCTGGCCTTCAGTGCGATTCACAACAACGACAAGGTCGGCCTGCTCCTCTTCAGTGACTGCGTGGAGCTCTTCATTCCGCCAAAGAAGGGGCGGTTGCACATCCTGCGACTCATCCGCGAGATGCTCTTCTTCTCACCCAAGGGACGGGGCACCGATCTGGCCGGGGCCCTCGAGTACATGAACAAGGTGATCACCCGCCGCGCCGTGGTCTTCGTCATCTCGGATTTCCTCACGGGGGATTTCACTCGCCCGCTGACGGTCTCCGCGAAGAGACACGACATGGTGGCTCTCAATGTCGTCGATCCCGCCGAGGAGGCACTTCCCGATGTCGGAGTCATCCTCCTGGAGGATCCAGAGACCGGGGAGCAGATCGAGGTCGACACTTCCCGAAGAGCCATCACAGGAAACTACGCGCGGCTTGCGGAGGAGCGATTCAAGGAGCTCGGGACGGTCTTCGGATCGCGCGGCATCGACACGGTGCAGTTGCGGACCGACAGGGACTATCTGCCCGTGCTCCGCAGCTTCTTCGACAGGCGTGGAAGGAGGCTTGCGGCATGACCAACTCCACCACCCCCGTCCAGCAACCGGGTATCAACTTCCTTCCCGGAGCGGGAGGTGCGGGGTCCGCCCCGACACCCGCCCCCATCCATGACATCGTCGGCCCCCTTCCCTTCTTCACGGGACCGCTCTGGGTCATCGTCGCTGTCGTGCTGGCGGTCGCCGTCGCGGGAGGAGTGTTCTGGTGGTTTGCCGGTCGCAGGAAGTCGAAGCGCCTGACGCCACGCGAGACCGCGCTTCGTGAACTGGAAAAGCTCCGCGCCTCGCTCTCCGAGGGGAGTGACCATGATTTCGGAGTCGTTGTCTCCGGCGTGCTGAGGCGTTTCCTTGGGGAGGCGCTGGGCCTTGCCGCCCCACGTCAGACGACCGAGGAGTTTATGGAATCCCTCCGCGGATCGCTCCGCTTCGTGCCCGCCGAGCAGGAGGCGCTCGCGGAATTCCTGCACAGGTCGGATTACCTCAAGTATGCGCAGGGGGAGGCGACGGCGGAGCAGCGCGAGGCACTGATCGTCGCGGCCGAGTCGTTTGTCAGGAGCGGTGAGGCCACGGAGAAGGGATCGGTCACGCCGCCCGCTATTCCCCAGGAAACTCCCGGGAAGACACCGGTGAACAAGGAGGCCCCATGAACCCCCTCCTGCTCGCCTCCAGCTCCTCCTTCTCCTTCGCCCATCCCTGGGTGCTGCTTGCGTTGCTCGTACTGCCGCTTCTGGCCCTCCTGCGCGGCAAGATCGGCGGCACGCCCGGTATCCTCTTCTCCTCCACGAAGCTGGTCATGGCGGTTGGGAAGCGGCGTCGTTCCCGTGCGGGCGCTGTCCTTTCCTCCCTGATCTACGGGGCCATGGCCTGCCTGATCGTGGCCCTGGCACGCCCCCAACTCGGTCACACACTCGAGAGGATTCAGGCAAGCGGGGTCGACATCATGCTGGTGCTTGATGTCTCCGGCTCGATGGCGGCGGAGGATTACACGATCGGTTCCTCCAGGTCGAACCGCCTTGATGTCGTCAAGAAAGTCACCCGCGAGTTCATCGAGGCGAGGCCCAACGACCGCATCGGGATCATCGCCTTCGCGGGGCGTCCCTACCTCGTCAGTCCGCTCACGCTCGACCACGACTGGCTGATTCGGAATCTCGACCGCGTCCAACTCGGGCTCGTGGAGGACGGGACGGCGATCGGTTCGGGTCTCGCCACGGCCGTGGCGCGGCTGAAGGACCGCGACGCCAAGACGAAGCTGATCGTCCTGCTGACCGACGGCGCCAACAACGCCGGGAAGGTGCTTCCCCTCACCGCGGCCGAGGCCGGCAAGGCGCTCGGGATCAAGATCTACACAATTGGCGCGGGCAGCAGCGGCCCTGTCCCGGTGCCGATGAAGGATCCCTTTGGCCGCACGGTCTACCAGAAGGTGGTCTTTGAATTCGACGAGAAGCTGCTCGATCAGATCGCGAAGATCGGTGACGGGAAATACTTCCGTGCCGCCGACACCCGCTCCATGGACGCCACGTTCAAGGAGATCGACCGCCTCGAGAAGACGAAGATCGAGGTCGAGAAGACCGCCGAGTACCGCGACTTCTTCCCCTGGCTCCTCGGCCTCGCGCTCCTCCTGCTGGGAGCCGAGGCGCTTCTCTCCCAGACCCTCTGGCGCCGCCTTCCCTGATTCACCCCGATGCATCCGCTGCTTTTGACATCACTCGACGACGACCTGCGGGCCGGTTCCCCCGGATGGCTCTGGGCGCTGCTGCTGCTCCTCCCGCTCCTCTGGTTCTTCGTCGATGCCGCGCGCCGGCGCGGGCCGCTGCTGGCCAGGATCGTTGCGCCGCGCCTCCAACAGCAACTCACCGGCCAGGTCAGCCCGCTGAAGCGGAATCTCCGGACGGGCCTCCTGCTGGGTGCCATCGCCCTGGTCATCGTCGGGTTGGCGAAGCCGCGACTCGGTTACAAGGAACTCGAGATCAAGTCGAAGGGCCGCGACGTGATCATCGCGATCGACACCTCCCGCAGCATGCTCTCGACCGACACCGCCCCCACGCGTCTGGGGCGCGCCAAGTTGATCGCGCAGGATCTTCTGGCTTATCTCAAGGGGGACCGCGTCGGCCTGATCGCCTTCGCCGGGGAGGCCTTCCTGCAGGCGCCGCTGACCCTCGACAAGGGGGCCGTGCTCACCTCGCTCGAGGATCTCGACACGAACACCATTCCCAAGGGGGGCACCGACATCGCTTCGGCGATCCGGATGGCGATCGCGGCCTTTGGCAAGGGGGAGGGGATGAGTCGCGCACTCGTGCTGATGACCGATGGCGAGGATCTCGAGGCGAGCGGAGTCGAGGCGGCCAAGGAGGCCGCCGCCGCCGGAATCAGGGTCTTCACGATCGGATTCGGCTCCCCCTCCGGATCACTCATCCCCGTGCGCACCGAGAACGGCCGGAATGATTTTGTGCGTGATGAGAGTGGAAGGCCCGTCACCTCGAAGCTCGATTCCTCGCGGTTGGCGGAGATTGCCAAGGAAACGGGCGGCTTTTATCAGGCCTACGGTCAGGATGCGGCGAAGGCCATCTACGAGAAGGGAATCGTCCCGATGGAGGAGCAGGAGAGCGGGACGCTCAGTTCGCGCAAGCCGATCGAGCGTTACGCATGGCCCGTCACTGCGGCGCTGATCTGCCTTACCATCTGGTCCCTGCTGGGCGAGGGGCGCCGCCTACGGAGTGCAGTGCCTCTTCTCATCCTTGCACTCCTTTGCGGTGGTTCCATCGGGAACGTGTCGGCATCGGGTCTCACCGATTACCGGGAGGGGAACTACCAGGGGGCGTTGAAGGACTTCGAGAACCGCCTTGAGAAAGGGGCCGCGGCGCAGGAGATCAGGTTCGACGCCGGAGCCGCCGCCTACAAGGCCGGGGACTACAAGAAAGCTGCCGGGTATTTCTCCGAGGCGATGACCTCCGCAAAGCTGAAGATCCGTGATGATGCAACCTACAACCTGGCCAATGCGCTGGTCCGCACCGGCGAGGCGGCGCAGGAGACCGAGGCGAAGCTGGCGGACTGGAAGAACGCCCTCCAGCACTACGAGACCGTGTTGAAGTCGGATTCCGGCAATACCCGTGCCAAGGAAAACCGGGAAATCGTCCGCAAGTTGATCGAGGAGCTGAAGAAGAAGCAGGAACAGCAGAAGAAAAACGACAAGGATAAGAAGAAGGATCAGAAAGATCAGAAGGACCAGAACAAGGATCAGCAGCAGAGTGACCAATCGCAAGGTGGCGGTCAGGGTCAGAATGATCAGAAGGATCAAAAAGATTCCAACGATCAGAAAGACAAACAGGATCAAAAGGAGAAGCAGGACCAGAACAAGGATCAGCAGCAAAAGAACGACCAGCAACAGCAGGGTCAGGATGGCAAGGAGGAGAGCAAGGGCCAGCAGGGACAATCCACCCCGACGCCCGCCCCTTCACCCTCTCCCGATCAGGGAAAGGGTGGCGCCTCCAAGGACCAGCAGAAGGATCAGCAGTCCCAGCAAGGCCAGCAGCAGAAAGCAGACCAGCAAAAGGGGGATCAGCAGAAGCAGCAACCTGCCAATCAGGGAGCGAAGCCGACACCCGCACCCTCCGCCCCTCCCAAAAAGGAAGGTGCACTCGGCGGCGGTGAGAAGGGTGACAAGAAAGAGGAGCAGGGTGCCGATGCCGCAGCGGAAGCCGAGGAGGGAAAGGATGGGAAGATGTCACCCAACCAGGCCCGCGCCCTTCTCCGCTCGCTTCAGGATGAGGAGCAGCATGTGCTCAATCACCAAAACCGCGCGGTGGAACAACCGATCCGCGACTGGTAGGATCAGAACGATGACCCGCTCCTTCTCCGGATCCTGTTTTCTCACCCTGGCCGCCCTGCTCGGCCTCGCCATGGTGAGGTGCGCCTCGGCGGATGTCACGGTGACCTCGGAGCTTTCCCGCCCCGAGGTGGCGGTTGGCGAGATGGTGGAGCTTCAGGTCCGTGTGAACGGTGCCCAGGGTGCCGAGGTTCCCCAGGAGCTTCCCGTGGAGGGTCTTCAGATCCGGTTGACCGGACAGTCCACCCAGGTGCAGATGGTGAACTTCAAGGTCTCCTCCTCGGTGCTCTACAGCTACGCCATCCTGCCGATGCAGGCCGGCAACTTCACGATCCCCTCCGTCCCTGTGTCTGCGGGTGGGCGCCAATTCAGGACACCCGCGCTCCGCCTGACCGTGCAGGACCGGCCGGCCGGCACCGCCGCCACCCCCACTCCCTACATTCCCGCCCCGCAGGTGATTCCTCCCGCCCCCGCTTATCCTCAACAACCCGGAGCCAGGATTCCCCGGCCGCAGCAGCCCCCGGCCTCCGGGAGGATTGCCTTCGGTGAGATCAACTGCCCGAAGAGGAGTCTCTATGCCGGGGAGATGGTTCCCGTGGAGATCCGCTACTACTTCGATGCCCGCTATCCCGTGCAGATTAGGGGCAAGGTCGACTTCGGGAGCGAGGGGATCCTGGTCGAGCGCTTCCCCGATCCCAAGGAGAGCCGCGAGGAGCGGGACGGCATCGAATACAATGTCCTGACCTTCCGGACGCTTCTCTCCGCCGTGAAACCGGGCGTGATCGACATCCCTCCCGCCAAGATTGACAGTCAGATCCAGATGCCGGGCGCCCTTCCTCCCGGCTTCGACGATCCGGTCTTCCGACAGTTGATGGGAGGGCAGTCCCCCTTCACCCAGAGCAAGGATGTCGCGGTGAAAACCGCGCCTCTCCATCTCGAGATCCTCCCGCTTCCCAAGGAAGGGCGTCCCTCCTCCTTCGCCGGTGCGGTGGGTCAGTTTGACCTTGATGCCGTGGTCCAGAATCCAAGGCCCGCGCCGGGCGATCCCGTCACGCTCACCGTCAAGATCGGTGGCAAGGGGAACTTCAACGGGATGGGGGCCCCCGTGCTCACTGGCACGGAGGGTTGGCGCAGCTATCCCCCGACCGACAAGTTCGACAGCTCCGGCAGTTCGGATGGCTTCGCCTACACGGGGGTGAAGTCGTTTGATTTCACGCTCATCGCCCAGGAGGCCAGGCAATCCTCGCCCGGATCCGAGTTCTCCTACTTCGATCCGTCGACGGCGAAGTACGTGACCCTTTCCACCAAGCCGCTTCCGGTGGATGCCTCGCCGGGAGCTCCGACGAACACGGCCACCTCCTCTGCCTCGGCCACCTCGTCTGCCTCCAAGGCGCCCGCGAATGCCGCGGCAACCGCTTCCGGCAAGGATGTCGCCGCCGTCAAGGAGGGGGATCCGATTCCCGGGATCACGTTGCGTCCCTGGAGCACCCCCGTCCATCGTTCCGAATTTCTCATTGCCGCGGCGGCCATGATCGTGGCGACGCTGGCGCTTGCGGGCATTCTCTACCTGCGCGACCTGCAGGCTCGCGGCGGGACCGCCGCCTCGCGCCGTCGTCGCCGGATTGCCCACCTCTGGTCCTCGCTCAATGCCAATGAACTCGACGCCGCCTCTTCCTACGATGCCGCCGTCGAGTATGCCGGACTGGTCGCTGCCCCCTCGGAGGAACGCGACGCGGCGATCGCCTCGCTCTCCCGACGCCGCGATGCCCTGAAGTACGGATCCGGCGGTTCCCTTCCGCTCCCGCAACCTGAGAGGGAACAGTTGCTGCAAACCCTCCGCGAACTCGTCAAATGAACCGCATGTCGCCGTTGCATTCCGTCATCGTCGCCGTTGCCGCCCTCGCCATGGGGATCCCGGCTTCTGTTTCACCGCTCCGCGCCGGAACTCCCGAGCAGGCCTCTTCGGCGGCCGAAGCGCTCCGCTCCGGCCATCCGCTTGATGCCCTCGCCCGCTACCGCTCGCTGCTGACCGACCCGTCGTTCCTGAAATCGGGGTCCCCCGAACTCTGGTACAACCGCGGTCTTGCCGAGGAGAAGACCGGGGAGAACGCCGCCGCCTCGCTCTCCTTCCGCCGTGCCCTGCTGCTTGATCCCGGCTTCTCCCCTGCGCGGCGTCAACTTGCCGCCGTCATGGGAACGCTCGGTCTTTCCGTTCCCGATGATTGGAAACCGCGGGTCTGGACCGTTGTCCATCCCGACAGCCTCATCATCATCGGCGCGGCGGTGGGTTGGATCGGGACGCTTCTCTTTGTGGTCCTGCTCTTCCAAGGTTCCCGCAGGAAAGGGCTCATCGCGCTGGCCCTCGTCATCCTGATCGCGGGGCACGGGGCCTCCGTGTTCGGCACCCTCATCGATCCCCGCCGGATCGCAGCCGATCAGGCCGTCGTCATCTCCAAGGCCGCCCCGACTCTCCGCGCCACCCCGGCCGACAGCGGGACCCCTTCCGGAACCGTCGCCCCAGGCACCCTGATCAACGTGCTGTCGCGCAACGGCGCGTGGTGGTATGTTACGGCAGGTCCCGGCCAGACTGGATGGATTCCCTCCGACACCGTCACATCGCTGCTACCGATCGCATCCCCGGCGTCATCCGAAAAGCGCCCCTGACGCTCGCGGGGGCGGCGATCGCATTCCTGATCGTTGCCCAGGCAGCGAGGCTCGGAGCCGATGCCTCGCCTTATGCCGCTTTTGAGAAGACGCTGACAGCTCCGGCGGAAGCTCCTTTCCCCACGATTGCTCCCTTCCGCGCAACCTACCGCTTCGGTTGGGAGGGTGTCGGTGCGGGTGGCGCCACGGTCGAGGTCGCGCGCGGATCGGCTCCGGATCAGTTAAGGGTAGTGGCCAAGGGCGGCCCCAACAGCCTGATCCGTAAACTCTGGAACTACCAGGCAATCTATGTGGGGGAAGCAGGGGATGACGGGGGCGTGCCTTCCTGGTTCCGGATCGACGAGGAGGTTGCCAAGGGAGATCTGCTCAGCGAGGCGGTCTTTGGCGATGAGAGCGTGCTGGCCTGCCACCGCTTCGTTTGGGAGCCGAAGCCCTGGACCTTCACGCGGCTTCCGGGGGTGAGGGATCTCTTCGCCGCGATGCTCTTCGTCCGGAGTCAACCGCTCCGCAACGGCGACCGGCTGAGGCTCACCGTATTTCCCGATCAGAATCCCTACCTCGTCGACCTGACGGTTGCCGGGCGCGATACGCTGACCATCCTGGGAAAGAAGACCCCCGCCATCCGCTTCACCATCCGGATCCAGACAATCGAGACACGCAGGCCGAATACCGGCAGACTTGCCCCTCACAGGAAGTTCCGCTCCGGGCGCGTCTGGATGAGCGATGACGCGCGGCGTCTCCCGCTCCGCGCCGAGGTCGATGTCTTCATCGGCTCAGTCTTCGCGGAGTTGGCCAAGGTCAGCCCTGAGTTCTGATTCCGAGTCTCGGGAAAAACTCCCGCAGCCGTAACGGATGCGTAGCAACGGCCGGGCAAGCAAACGCAGAGGCGCGGAGAGAGGATTCAGGCACAGGGATCCGTAACGGCTGGGAAGCAACGGCCGGGCTAGCCAAGGCGGTGAGAGTTGATGAGCAGCCTGACTCACTTCTTCAACCGCTCCGCTTCAGCCAACTCCGGAGACCAATCGACCGCCATTTCCTCGGCCACAAACTTGGTGAAGGGAACAATATTGCGGCGGACGGAGGCCTCTTCGAGGGCCTCCATGTAGGTTTGCCTGCGAGTGACGCGTAAAATCGTCCAAGGGTAACCGCCGGAAGCCAGCATGGCATTCATGAGGAATCTCCCAATCCGTCCATTTCCATCGGAAAAGGGATGGATGTAGACGAATAGGAAATGTCCGAGGATCGCCCGCACCGAGGGTTCCGGCTCCGAGGACAGGGCCTCATGGAAAGCCTCCATGCCGTCGATGATGCCAAGCCCCGGTGCCGGCGGCACATGGCTTGATCCCCTGATATAGACAGGCTTCTCGCGATACCCCGCCACATCGGCCGTCGAGAGTCGCCCGACCTGTACAAAGGGCTTGTGCAGTTCCGAATACCAGTACGGAAGATCTGACTCGACTGTCTTTCCCGGGCCCTTCCCGTTGAAGATCTTGCCGATGCTTTGAAGCACAGCCTCATGGGCCATGCTGTATCCTTTGGCCGCGAGCCGGTTGTTCTCCTCCTTCAGCAAAGGATCATCCGAATCATTTCCCGCCGCAATGCGTGACACGAGTTCCGGAGTGACCTGAAAACCCTCGATGGAGAGCGAGTGATAGGCGTCGTACCTGTAGAGATGATGAGCCTTGTCCAGATAGCTCTTGGCATTGGTTTTTCCAGCAGATGAAGGAAAGTGCTCCACGACCATGGGGCGCAGTTGCTCCCAGAGAAGCCGGATCCGATCCGCATAAGGGCTCTTGGGAAGGAGGCTGCTCGAAAGCAGCGGTTGGCCATCAGGAAAAGGGTTAATCCCCTTTTTCCAGCCCGTGAGGGCGATGAGTCCCCTGACCTGATCGGCCTTTTCCATGAAACCCAACGTCTCCAGTCCACCAAGGATCCTCATGGACCCCGCCTCGTTATCTGCCTCGATGATTCCGGAAGCTAGTTCCGCCGCTGAAGTTGTGCGCAGGAGAACCTCAGCCTGTGGCCGGTTGGTCCGGAAATAGGTGGGGGAGACCCGTGCCAACGCATAGCCGACAGGCATCAGGTTCAATCCCCGATAGCTGGAGCGTTGTGCCGGGAGCTTTCCGGTATAGGTCAGCAAGGAACAGGAGATATTGGTTTCCGCAAACCGGAGCGTGACCGTATTGTTCCCGCCTCGCGCCAGAATGGCTGCTGCCTGCACCGGCGTTGCCGTCTCACCGCTCTGGAGATCCAGGGAGATTTCAGGACTCAGGCAATAATCATTCCCCACCCGGTCCTCAAGATACAGACTCAGGAAAGCCCAGAAATTCCCATGCCACAGAGCCGTCTCGCCACGTGGCGCATGGGGAGGCACCAGAAAATACCAACCCTTCATGATCTCCAGCAGGCATCCCTGTTGGATCAGAAAGGTGCGTACCCCTGCCGGCAAATCCCGTCCTCGCACGACTTGTTCGCGTGCTGCCTTCAGGGCGGCATCCAGAGCTTTGGCCAATCGGGTATGCGTCTTCATTTCTTATTGAATGCACTATTTATCTTTTTATTGAATCCGCAACAAGTTTCTTATTATCTGTGCGTAATGCCATGATATATAGCAATATAAGAAACTCAGTTAATTAGAGTAAATGGTGGAATCAGATGTTGGCGGGATTCCCCCCGCGCTCCGAGACAACGGGTCATGGGAATGACTCGCGCAGAGGCGCGGAGAATGCTCTAGGGCATGTTAAGATAAAAGGCTAGAAACCACAGGAAGTGGTGATAGGGTAAGATGATGGAAATCACCCCTGAGCAGTACGAGCGCATAGAGCATTGTTTTCCGAAGCCACGAGGGAAGTTGCGCTATGATCATCTATCGATCCTCAATGCGATCCTCTAC
>CANKJN010000049.1 GCA_947482345.1 Spartobacteria bacterium | reverse complement strand
TGCCTACCGATGGGCGGGGTTGTTTTTGCATATCCCTGCCATGTGGCAGGTTAAAATCTCCCCGTCCATCACCACTTTATCCCAACCACTTTTACCTTCCACTTGCCTCCTCTATGGGATGGCTGTGTATAAAATCTATGGATACAGATCCCACAAAAGCCGTTCAGGCTTTAGACCAAGTGAAAAAATCCATTTTGGTGCAGTGCTACACAATGTCGTTTAATTCTGTTGGGCGCGCTCTTTTAAATGCGAAAAAGCGTGGCGTGGATGTGAAGGTGATTTTGGACAAGTCGAATAAAACAGAAAATTTCTGTCAGGCGGCTTCAATACTTGCGACCGCTGGAATACCCACCTACATCGATACAACTGGCAAGTTGAGTTTACGGACAGTAATGGTCTTAGATGGAGATACAGTAATTGATGGCTACTTTAGTTTTCCTAGAGAAGGCGAGAATAGTACGGATTGTTTCGCGGTTTATAGCCAAGCCCCTGAGATGGTTGCCAGATCCACGACAAGCTGGTTTACCAAACTCGAACACTCAGAAAATTACGTGCCAGAGAAACATATCATTAGGAGGTAACTATTCAGGTCGGACACCTGTTTGTGAACCCGTGCCACCTCCTGAAGGTGAGTGATTGTCTACAGCTCAATCTCATCCAGAGGATAGAGTTTCCGATATTCGATGGCCTGCAGACCGATGATGGCGGCCACGGCCGCGATGTCCTCGCTAAGCGTGCCTCGGGAGATTCTCGCGGCGGGACGGGAAAGGCCGTTCACAATCTGGCCGTAAACGCGCGCTCCCGCCAGATATTGAACGAGCTTCACTGCGATGTTGCCGGAATCCAGATCCGGAAAAATCAGGACATTGGCTTTTCCGGCCACCAGGCTGTCGGGCACCTTGATGGCCGCGACTGCGGGAACGATGGCTGTGTCCCCCTGAAGCTCCCCGTCGATTTCCATCGGGTGGTCGAGCGCGTCGGTCCCGCCGATCCTGATGGCCAGCTCCCTGGCCTGGGCCGCAGCCGCGGCCATCTTCATCGCGGAGGGATGGGCGGAACTGCCGTGGGTGGAAAAGCTCAGGAAGGCGATCCTCGGTGTCTTCCCGAAAACCTGCCGGGCAAGAAGCCCGGTCTGGACGCCGATCGAGGCGAGTTGATCGACCGTCGGTTCCGGAACCACGCCGCAATCGGCGAAGAAGAGAACCCCGTTGTCGCCGTATTCCGACCGCGGCACCTCCACTATCATGGAACTGGAGATCACCGGAGCATTCGGCAGCGGCTTCACCAGCTGAAGAAGCGGCCTGAAAAGCGCCGATGCGTACGCACCTACGCCGCCGACCAATCCGTCGGCAAGCCCGAGCTGAAGCATCATCGCCGCGAAGTAATTCGGCGTGGAGAGCAGGCCCCGCAGGTCGCCCGGCTGAATGCCTTGATAGCGCTCCAACTTCGACGCCAGCGCCAGAAAACGCGGCATCTCGGAGGATGTCTCGGGATCAACGATCGCGACCCTCTCCAGCGACACGCCATTCGCTTCGGCGATGCCTCGGATCTCGTCGCGCTTCCCGACAAGAACGGCGACGCCAAGACCCAGTTCATGAAACATCCTTGCCGCGCGGATCACGCGCGGATCATTCCCATCGGGAAAAACAATCCGCTTGGGATGGCGGCGCAGCTTAGCGTAGACGGAGTCAAGAAACGACATGACCTTCACAGGGTGGAAAAGATCCCCGCTGGAAACAAGGATGTTCCCACAGATTCGCCGCCGACGCGGATCTTTTGCCTTCAGGTTTCAAGTTTCAGGTTTCATCCTTCGTGTGTGATCACCAAACTCCTCCACACCCGTTACCGCGTCCAGGATCTCGAGAGAACCGTTTCCTTTTACCGCGATGTTCTCGGCCTCAAGGAGATCCGCCGAAGCGAGAGCGGCCGCGGATCCAAGCTCGTGTTTCTCAAGGCTCCCGGCAGTGACGAGGAAATCGAGATCTGCGAATACAATGCCAGCGGCCCCGTCCAGGTCGGACCCGACCTCACGCACCTCGCCTTTGAGGTCACGGATCTGAAGGCCTTTGCCGAGGAAGCCGCGGCAAAAGGCTACCCCCTGAGCGACGGTCCACACCACACCTCCTCCGGATCGATCATTGCCTTCATCGACGCCCCGGAGGGTTATGAGGTGGAACTGATCCAGCGCTCCCCTAATACCCGGTAATCCTCAGTTTTCTCGCGGTAGGATTTTTTTCTTCAGCCTTCAGCCTTTAGCCTTCACTCTTTTCACATGATCCCCGAACCGAAAGCCGTCGTTCAATCCTCCTCAAAGATCCTCCGCGAATTTCAGGAATTCATCTCGCGTGGAAATGTCGTCGATCTGGCGATCGGCGTCATCATGGGAGCGGCCTTCGGAAAGATCGTCACCTCCCTGGTCAATGACGTCATCATGCCTCCCATCGGGCTTCTGATGAAGGGAGTGAACTTCAAGGACTTCTATCTTCCGCTCAATGGAAAGCACTACGCCACACTGGCGGCAGCCCAGCAGGACGGCGCTCCGATCATGGCCTACGGCAACTTCATCAACACCATCATCGAGTTCATCATCGTCAGCGCCTGCGTCTTCGCCCTTGTGAAGGCCATCAATACGCTGCGGCGCAAGCAGGATGCAGCCGCAGCGGCTGCGGCTCCCGCAGCTCCCAGCAAGTCCGAGGAGCTTCTCACCGAAATCCGCGACCTGCTGAAGAAGTAACCGCTTCCTTGGAGGGTTAAGGGACTTTCGAAAAACTCGGGAGAGCCGCGTTGGCGGGGATTTTTCCGTTGGCCAAGGAGGGAGGACGAGCGAGTCAATACCCGCAGCGGTCTTCCCCGAGCGAGCATCACGGAAAAACGGGTAGGAAACTTTCAGCTCTCAGCTTTCAGGTTTCTCCTTTTACCCCGCCAGCGGGTGCTTCACGTCGGGGAGGAGTGCGGAGGCGGCCACCTCGATCTCCCTTTCCTGACCCAGTAGGTTCAGCAGGATCGCCACGCGGTCGCGGGCCGGAAGGACGCGGGTGACCAGTGCACGAACGCCGAGGAACGGTCCCTCGACCACCTTGACCTCCTCGCCTTCCTTGAGTTCGCAGGCGATCTCGACGGTCTCACCGTCGGCCACGTGGGCCCGCAGATCCGTGATGATCCGCTCTTCGAGGATGCATGGACGGCCGCCGAAGGAGAGAGTCCTCGCCACGCCGCTGGTCGCGGCGATCCGGCGGTAAAGCGCCGGATAGACAAAGCGTGCAAAGAGGTATCCGGGAAACATCGCCTCGTTGACCCAGGCAACTCCGGTGGCGCGTGCGCGCTTGAAGCGGATCTTGGGGCAGAAAACCTCGATCCCGAGTTCACTGCGCAGGAGGCGCGATGCCACTCCCTCCTGCTTCGGCTTGGTCTTGACGCAATACCAGAGCAATTCGTCCGAGAAGAGGGGCTCCGTTGCTTGTTCCTGAGGCATAGTAAGATCATGACACGGGTGCGGAGGCGGGGCAATCCGAGGCTCCTCGCCATTAACAGTAGATGAAAATGGCAAGGAGAGGCGTTTAGGCTGAAGGCTGAAGGCTGAAGGCTGAAGGCATTTGATCCAGATTTACACCGAGGGAACCGCTTGCTGAAATCAGCGGTGAACCCAATCCACCTTGTTTCCGAAACCGGGGCAATTGTGACGAAAACGTGACATCGCGGGTCTTGGAGATCGGGGCGTCGGGACTTACAGAAAAACTGTGCAGGACGAGGCCACCATCCATTACAGGAGCGTCTGGATCTCCGACGTGCATCTTGGCACGCGGGGAAGCCAAGCCGGAGCGTTGCTCGGATTCCTGCGCACATTCGACTGCGACACCCTCTACGTCGTGGGAGATCTGATCGATATCTGGGCGATGAAGCGTGGTGTGTTCTGGACGCAGGATCACAGCGACGTCATCCAGAAAATCCTCCGCAAGGGCCGCAAAGGGTCGAAAATCATCTACATCCCCGGCAACCACGACGAGAGGATCACCGATTTCACCGGTGACTACGCGAATGTCCATATCCAGCCACGCGCCTTCCACACCACGGTCGACGGACGCCGTCTGCTGGTGGCCCACGGGCACGAGCTCGACACGGTCGTCCAGAACATGGGCTGGCTGGCCCATGTGGGGGACATCGGTTACCAGCTGCTGCTAAGGCTCAACACGCCGGTCAACTTCCTGCGCAGGCTGTTTGGCCGTGGCCACTGGTCGCTGAGCGCCTATGTCAAAAGCAGCGTGAAGAACGTGGTGAACTTCATCGGCGGCTTTGAAGAGTCGATGGTGCACTTTGCCTCCGATGCCAAAGCCCAAGGGATCATCTGCGGCCACATCCACACCGCCGCGATCCGGAAGATCAAGGGTCTCGATTATTACAATACCGGCGACTGGGTCGAGAGCCTCACGGCTCTCGTGGAGGAGACCGACGGCCGCATCAAGCTTCTTAAGTTCAGCCCCTCAGGCGAGATCCTGAAGACCCTTGCTGTCTGCGGGGCCTTCGACAAGGTGGCGCCTGAGAGTGCCGCAGTTGAGGACGAGGCGGTCTCCCGAGACTGAAAAATCTGGCACGGAGGCCCCTGCGGGGCGTAGTTTCTTTGGCTCTCCGATGACCATCTGCCTGCTCAAGTCCAAGATCCACCGTGCCGCCGTGACGGGAGCTTCCGTCGATTACGAGGGGAGCCTCACCATCGCCTCCGACCTTGCGGAGCGGGTCGGCCTCCGCCCCTACGAGAAAATCCTCGTGGGAAACATGGGGAACGGCGAGCGGTTCGAGACCTACGTGATCTATGGGCCCCATGGCTCGGGAGCCATCGAACTGAACGGCGCCACCGCCCACCTCGGCAAGATCGGCGACCGCCTTACCATCATGTCGTATGCATGGCTTGATGAGGAGGAAGCCGCCGGGCACAAGCCCTCGGTGATTCTGCTCGATGAGAAGAATGCCGTGATCAGGGCATAGCACGCGCCGGTTTTTCTGGCTCGGATGGCTTCCGTTCCGGAACGATCTCTCTTTGGTTTTCAGCTTTTGGTTTTTCCGTCAGTCAGCGGGAAGAACGGTATCAGGAACACTCCGCAAGCGCAGAGGATCCCGCTGAGTGAGACGGCCGTGCCGATGCCCGCCCGATCAGCGACCCATCCGGCGAGCCAACTGCCGGCCGCAAGCGATCCCTGGAAGGTGATCAGGTAGAACGAGATGGTTCTGCCGCGCACCCAATCCGGGGAGGCGATCTGGACCGAGACGTTGTGATTCACAGCCACCACGATCCAGAAGAGCCCGCCAAGCAGCATCGCGGAGGCGACCACGGGAACACTTCTCCCCGCGCCGACCACCACCACGCATGACGAAAAGAGGAGCAGGCAGACAGCCACCGTGACATCGATGGGGAAGCGGCGGCGCAGGCCCGGCACAAAGAGCGCACCGATCACCGATCCGCCACCGAAGGAGCTGAGCAGGAGACCGTAACCCGCGGCCCCCGTGCCGAGATGATCGCGAGCCACGATCGGCAGCAACGCCCAGACACCCGAGCCGCTCAGCATGAAGAAGCCGGAACGCAGGAGGATGCCGCCGATCCGGGGTGAGTTGCGGAGGAAATTCCACCCCTCCGCCAGCGAGCGAAACACTGCCGCCGGCGTGGCTTTTCCCCGCGACTGCACGATCAAATGTTCCGGGATGCGGCGCAGTCCCGCCAGGACGGCGCAGAAGGAGAGTGCGTTCAGCGCGAAGACCCACGCAGCACCGAGCGCTCCCACCAGCAAGCCGCCGAGGGCAGGGCCGATTGCGCGGGCGAGGTTGAAGCTGATGCTGTTGAGCGAGACGGCCGCGGCCATCTTGTCCCGGCTCACGAGATCCTGAAGGAGGGTCTGCCAGCCGGGAAGATGGATCGCGGAGCCGATCCCCAGGAGAAGCAACAGGATCAGCAATTCCACAGGGCGCAGCTTTCCGCTCCAGGCCATCCCCGCCATGAGAGCTGCCGTGGCCATCATCCAGAGCTGGGCACCGACCAGCAGGCGACGGCGGTTGGTCAGATCGGTCAGGGCGCCGCCCGCCAGACCCAGCAGGAAGGCGGGTAGGCTTGCCGCCGTCTGGACAAGGCCGATCAGGAGCGGGGAATCGGTCAGCGTCGTCATCAGCCAGGCCGCCGCGGCACCGTGCATGATGGTGCCGAGATTGGAGAGGAAGTTCGC
Organism: Spartobacteria bacterium; assembly: GCA_947482345.1. Lineage (GTDB taxonomy): Bacteria > Verrucomicrobiota > Verrucomicrobiia > Chthoniobacterales > UBA6821 > UBA6821. The sequence continues at coordinate 11,263 of CANKJN010000049.1, read as the reverse complement.
GATCCAGAGATCGCGGAACTCGGGCTGACGGAGAGGGGCGATGCCGGAGCCGAACATTTTTTCGCTCATCGCCGCGGGACTGGTCGGAACACCCTCATGCAGTCATCCTCGCAGGTTGGGCTCGCCCCCTCCACTCCGGAGTGATAACGGGAGGGTATGAATGCGCGTCTTCGGGATCCCTCCCTCTTCAAAGAGCAGGCCTATGCCTCCGGTGTCTGGAAAAACGCCTCCGACGGTTCGGCGCTGGAAGTCCGTGATCCGGCGGATGGACTTCCGCTGGGCAGCGTTCCGGCGCTCTCGGCGCGCGAGGTCGTCGAAGCCATCGGGGCCGCCCATCAGGCGATGGCATCCTGGAGCAGGGAAACGGCCGCGCGGCGTTCAGCAATCCTGAGGCGATGGTTCGAGCTGATCACGGCCAACACCGACGATCTGGCAGCCATCCTGACGGCTGAGCAGGGAAAGCCGCTCGCGGAGGCTCGCGGCGAGGTTGCCTACGGGGCTTCCTACATCGATTGGTTTGCGGCCGAGGCCGTGCGCATCGAGGGGGAGATCATTCCCGGCCCATCCGCTGACAAGCGTGTGCTGGTGATGAAGGAACCCGTCGGCCTCTGCGCGGCGATCACCCCGTGGAACTTCCCCATCGCGATGATCACCCGGAAGGTCGCCCCGGCGCTTGCCGCAGGCTGTGCCATGCTCGTGAAGCCGGCTCCGCAGACACCCTTCTCGGCCCTCGCACTTGCCGAACTGGCGCTTCGTGCCGGACTGCCCGCGGGACTTTTCTCGGTTCTCACGGGGGAGGCCTCCGTCATCGGGCCCGAATTCACGCGCAGTCCGCTCATCAGGAAGCTCAGCTTCACCGGCTCCACGGCCGTCGGGAAGAAGCTCATCGCCGCCTCGGCCTCCACCGTGAAGCGCGTGACGATGGAGTTGGGGGGGAATGCACCTTTCCTCGTCTTTGAGGATGCCGACCTGAAGGCCGCCGTCGAGGGGTTGATGGCTTCCAAGTTCCGTGCCAGCGGACAGACCTGCATCTGTGCGAATCGCATCCTGCTTCACCGCTCGGTGGCCGAACGCTTCACGGAACTTCTGCTCCCGGCGGTGGAAGGTCTGATGGTCGGGCCCGGCACCGTGGATGGAGTCGATCAGGGACCGCTGATCAACGAGGCGGCGGTGGCGAAAGTCGAGCGGGTGATCGGCGATGCCGTTTCCAAGGGGGCCACGATCCCTGCGGGCGGCAAGCGCCACGCACTTGGCGGCACATTCTTCGAACCCACCATCCTCACCGGCTGCACGACCGGAATGGAAGTTGCCTGTGTCGAGATCTTCGGCCCCGTGATCCCGATCTTCACCTTCAGCACCGACGAGGAGGCTATCAGGTTGGCCAATGCGACCGACGCGGGCCTTGCCGCCTATTTCTACAGCAGGGATCTATCCCGTGTCTGGCGCGTCGCCGGCGCCTTGGAATACGGCATAGTCGGCGTGAACACCGGCACTCTCTCGAATGCAGCCGCGCCCTTCGGCGGCATCAAGGAATCGGGTTACGGCCGGGAAGGATCCCGTCACGGGATCGAGGACTACCTCACCATGAAGTATGTCAGCATGGGCGGCCTTGGTTAGAGCTATTTCTCGCTCAGGGGCCGGAGAGAAAGATCAAACCCAACACCGAAGATGAAAGTGTTGAGTCTCTTTCGCATCTTTTTCGTTTTCCCATCACCTATTCCCTATAGCCTGAATACCTTTCCGCGCCTCTTCACTTGGCATCCGTCCCCTGTTCATCCATAGATCGCTCTTTCCCATGAACCATCTTCTCTCCATCGAGTCGCTCACGGCCGCCGAGATTCTGGCAATCGTCGACCTAGCCAAGAGGCTCAAGGCCACCCGCGGCCAAGAGGCCCTCAAGCCGCTGGCGGGCGAGTGCTGGGGCCTCCTCTTCTCGAAATCCTCCACCAGGACGCGCGTCAGCTTCGAGGTCGGCATCCGTGAGCTTGGCGGCGATGCCCTCTTCCTCTCCTCCAGTGAGATCCAGCTTGGCCGAGGCGAGCCGATCGAGGATACCGCGCGCGTGCTCGGAAGGATGATCCACGGCGCGGTGATCCGCACCTTCAAGCAGTCCGACATCGAGATCTTTGCCCAACTCTCCGGCATCCCGACCATCAACGCCCTCACCGACGAGGAGCATCCCTGCCAGATTCTGGCGGATCTTCTCACGATCGAGGAGCTGCGCGGTTCGCTCGAGGGAGTGAAGGTCGCCTTCATCGGCGATGCCGACTGCAACATGGGGCGTTCCTGGATCTGGGCTGCCGCTCGTCTCGGCTTCGAGCTGCGCCTCGCATGCCCCGACCTCTACCGCCCGCCTACCGAACTTCTGGAAAGAGCCGGCGCTGCCGTCACCATCACCGGTGATCCCGAGGAGGCTGCGCACGGCGCCGACATCCTCTACACTGATGTCTGGGTCAGTATGGGGAAGGAAGACGAGGCCGTGCATCGCGCCGCCCAGTTCGCTCCCTATCAGATCAACGACAGCGTGGTGAAAGCCGCCGCTCCGAAGGCGCACGTTCTCCATTGCCTGCCGGCCTACAGGGGCAAGGAGATCACCTCGGAGGTGTTCGAGCGGAATGCCGGCGCGATCTTCCAGCAGGCTGAGAACCGCCTCCACGCCCAGAAGGCCGCGATGACGCTGCTGAAGAGCTGAGGAGAGCAGGTGTTTAGACTGAAGTCTGTTAGACTGTTAGGATTTTTGCTCACGCAAAGGTCGCAAAGGCCGCGAGGAGGAGATGGTGCAATCGGAACAGATAACCTCAGACATGACGTTGGGCTTCTCTTAAATCCGGCATGACGCAATTTCGGCAGAGCTCTTTCCCCGTTGCGATCTTTGCGTCCTTGGCGTGAAATCATCCAATGCAGGATCACATTCAGCTCACGGCGGTGGCTCCGTTCGGCAACGAACTGGCTCTCTCCTGGAGTGATAGTCTCGAGCAGTTCCTGTCGCTCGAGAAACTGCGCCGCGCCTGCCCCTGCGCCGTCTGCAACGGCGAACCCGACGTCATGGGTCGCGGTGATGCCCCTGCTCGGAATTACAAGCAGGGCAGCTTCGAGCTGAAATCGTACGAATTTGTCGGCGGCTACGCTCTCCTCTTGCGATGGGCCGACGGTCACGCCACGGGAATTTATTCCTACGACCTGCTGAGAAAACTTTAGAAGTTGGTGACGATTGCTTTTGGCATAGGACGCTCTATGTCCATGACTGCTGTTAGGATCAGTTCATGAAAACACTCCTGAACCTCTTCTCTGCCTCTCTGCTCAGCCGTCGCGCCTCTTCTATTCCAGCCGAGCAGCTCCTGCTGCCGCTGCGTGTTACTTCAAGGCATTCAGCCCGGCGGCGGTAAGCGCCCCCAGCACAACGGCCCAGGGGGCGACTCCGAGCGAGATCGCCAGCTGGATGCGACGCGGTGATTCACCGAGGGCCAGCGCAATCACCGCCGTTGCCTGCGGTCCGACGGTGACGGGAGCGACCAAGCCCAGGCCCCAGATGCCGAAGCGATGCCAAACCCTCCAGAAGAGCTTCGTCGGATCGGGCGTTTGATTGATTTTCAGCTTCCGTGTGATCCAGCCGCGGAGGGGAGCGCCGGCCATGAGTACCACAAGTCCGCCAACCGAATAGCCGAGCCATGCGGCTAAAGCCGCCGCCCAGACCGGGGCATGAGCCGCCACACCGGCGGGAATGGCGCTGATGAAATAGAGAAAGCCAAGGCCGAAGGCCGTGATCAGACCGGTCATCATGAGTATCGGGGAATTGGTGAAATTGGGAATGGCTGGATGGAAAAGAGTGTAACCCAAACTCTGAAGATCAAAGAGATGAGTCGGATCAAGGAGCACAGATTTTTCATCGGGAGGACAAAGTATAGTGGGCGCCGCGGCCTTTGCCCCTGGCGACGAGGAGTTCACGTGCCGCGAGATTTCGCAGGGTTGCCTTGATGGTGTTGCGGTTGGCCCCGGTGGCCTGCACGGCCGCGGCGACCGAGAGAGCCGGCACATCGCCAAGGAGTCGGATCAGACGCGACGCCAACTCCGTCAGCTCGGGAAGCACCTTCTCGCTAGCCTCCATCCGCGCCATCAACTGATCCTTCTGGCGCGCCAGCGAACGCAGGAAGAAGAGAAGCCATGAACCCCAGTCGGGCAACGGGGAGTTCAGAGTCTGCTGGGTTTTCCGCAGCGCGGCATCATGGAAAGCCATGCTTCCCTCGATGATCTGCTCAAGGCTGGCATAGGTGAAATGGGCATATCCCGCGCGCAGCAGGAGCAGCGTCGTCAGGATCCGCGAGAGTCGCCCGTTCCCCTCATCAAAGGGATGGATGGCCAGAAACCAAGCGATGAACATTCCCGTGACCAGCAGGGGGTGAAGCTCCCCTGAGCGCTCCGCCTCCGCGTGCCATGCGAGCAGGCGCTCCATCTTGCGCGGGGTTTCAGCCCGGCTGGAGGTCTCAAGGATCGTTCCCGTCGGCGCCCCCGATTCATCCACCACGGCCACATGATTGGAAATCCTCTTGTACTCTCCCCTGAGTTGATGAACTTCAGCCATGCTGGAATATTGAAGAAGCACTGAGTGCAGTTGCCGCAGATGCTCCTCACTCACCGAGAGGGAATCCCATGAGTCCAAGACCAGATGGATCGCGTCGGCATATCCCGCCACCTCCTCCTCATCCTGGCTGGAAAGAGGTCTCCTCTCGGGATCCGCAAGCAGGGTGGCTACCTCCTGATCCGAGATAGTGGACCCCGCGATTCTTGTGGAGGCGCCGATGCTCGAGATCGTTGCGAGGCGGCGCATCTGCTCCAGGGACTCGGAAGAGTGGTTCCGAAGGGTGAATGAATGGGCGCCCCATCGCCCACGGAATTCCTCAATCTCCGCAATGAGCTTGAGCATCTCCGGCGAGATTTCTGGAATAAGCGTCGCCATCAATTAAAGCAGACTATGCCTTTAATATATCCAATTCAACCCATTTATCAGGTTTCAGTTCTCACCATGATACAAAGGAATAAAAGATTAGGCTCCCGTTCAATATATCCATTTATATCCGTTTTTCTGAACCCGGCCTCTCAGCAGCTGCATGAACGAAAATCGGTAGTCTGCCACAACCGCCCCCAAAAAAATCCATCCGCCCCGACATTCCGAAGTTGTACGATGCGGTGGAGGAACCCCCACGTTTCTTCTCCGCCATCGCAATTAGTAGGGAGGAGACACAGCGCTTGATAAACACCCTTGTTTATCAAGATCAGTCATGGAAGAGTGAAGACACGTGAAGTTTGAGTGGGACGAAGCCAAGAACAGGATCAACCGCGTCAAGCACGGTATCTCCTTGGCGAAAGCCTGCGTGCTCTGGGATGGAAGAGTTCTGGAAGCGGAAAGCACCCAACCCGGAGAGTCACGGAAGATCGCCGTCGGCAAGATCGGCGAGAAATTCTGGACCGTCATCTTCACCACGCGAGGGGAGACCATCCGCCTCATCAGTGCCCGGCGCAGTCGGGAGAACGAAAAACATGCCTACCATGAAAAAGACCAAGACCACCACTGAGAACCTCGAATCACGCTTTGACGCCGGGGAAGATGTCCTCGACTACTTCGACATGAAAAAGGCGAAGTGGGGTGGCGCCCGGTCCGGTGCAGGACGCAAGTCCGGCGGACGCGTGCAATACACCACGCGCCTGTCCTCAACCATCATCCGCGCAATCAAGAACCGCGCTCGCAAGCAAAAGCGTCCCGAGTGCGAGATCGTCGAGGCAGCTCTTGCGGCAGCCTGGAAATAGCTGGGCGAAGGCGTGTGTTAGGCAAAGACCAAAGTCGAGAGCCAAGTCACCGGGAGGTGACGCGGCAGACTGCGAGCACAGCGAACAGCCCTGAAAGGGCGGCACCGCTTTGCAGGAACAAAGTGCCGTCAATCGAGGGTCGAGCAAAGTTGAAGGTCCGAACGAGTCTCTAGCTTGTGCAGCTAGGGACGAAAGACAGCCACGTAATCGACGACCTCGAGGTTATCGTTGAAGGAGAAATAGTCGCTCTTCACCACCTTCTGAGAGCCTGCGTTCTGATTGAAGTAACGCACCCCATCGAGAGTGATGCTATCGACGACACCGATGTGATTCGACCGTGGGCGCTCCTGCAAGGGGGATGCGTCCGAAGATCCTTTGTAACGGTACCGGTCGGGAAAAATATCATGGAAATAGATGATGTCTCCGGGAAGGACCTTTTTGTAATCGCCGGAGATCACAACCCCGCGCGATGTTGAGGCGATACGCCAGACTTCTCGCCCCAAACGATGACTCTGCTCTTGTCTGGCTGATTGAAGAGCCTCATCCACCAGAGTCTTGCAAATGCCATCTCCTACCTTCTGCCCCTGATGCTGAACGCAAAAGTTATACACCTGCTTGTTGGCATCCGTCTGAGCCGACAGATTTGTGACCAATAGTCCAAAGAGCAATGCAAGGAACGCCGGTTCCGCCATAGAGGGCAAGGAGCGGAAAGTGAACCTCTCAAGCGTAGTCATCAACAAGCGGATCACCGGAGAGATCGATCACCATGGAGTGGAATTCCACGGTGAACCATTCCAAGAACACTCCAAGGGTCCTGATGGAGGGCCACTTCTCGTCATCCAGGCACCACCCTTCCAGTTCCAGTTCGAAGATGGTCTCATAGACGCGCTTGAGCACCTGATGGGCATCAAGGTCATTGAGGTACTCGGGAATCAGATAGACGGTTTGATCACGGTCAACCTCCAGTGGTGAGATGCGGGTTCCATCATAGGAGTTGACCCAGTCGAGGAAGGGTTGCTTCGGCCGGACGATCACTGAGGAGCGGTTAAGCATGGGATGGTATCGGTTGTGGGGACGTGCTGATGATTTGAACCATGCTTTACTTACTGCGCTTTACCTGTATTGTAAAGGAAATGACCACCACAATCAGTAGCAAGGGACAGATCACGGTTCCCATTGAGATCCGAGAGGCCCTGGGACTGGCGCCCGGCACTCGCATCGACATCCGCTTGGGGCCCTCCGGCACCTTCCTCGCCACCAAGGCCAAGGAGACCAGTTTCTTTGCCAAGTTCAAGGGCGTGGCCGGAAAGCGGAAGCTCCCATACGCGGATAGTGCAGAGGCCATGGATCTCCTCCGCGGCAAGGTTCCCTCCGGGGATGTGGATTAGGGATTGAGGCAAAACATGAACCACGAAAATCACGAAAAATCACGAAAGGGGGTGCCGTTGTCCTTCTGTGGTTCGGGTCTTTCTTGTTGTTCGTGGAGCCGCTGAATTCCCCAGGGTAATGATCACGGCGATTGACTCCAACATCCTGATCGATGTGATCGGGAGCCCTTCCCGATTCACCGATCCCGCCATCCGTGCAATGGATGAGGCTCGTCAGGAAGGGGCTCTGATCATTTCCCCGATCGTCGCGGCCGAAATCGCCGGACATTTCTCCTCGGCAACCCAACAGGAAAAATGTCTACGCGAGATGGGACTGAGAGTGATCGACTTCACCCTGGAGGATGCCCCCCACGCCGGGCAGGCCTACATCGCCTACAGGTCACGCAGCAAGGAGCCGAAGCCGCGGATGCTTGCCGACTTCATGGTTGGAGCCCACGCCGCTCGCCATGCAGACCGCCTCATGACCCGCGACCGGGGCTACTACCGCACCTACTTCCCGAAGCTCAAGATCATGGAGCCGGAGTAGGGGGGCTGAGGGCGGGGGAATGAAAGGCTGTTAGCGGTTTAGACTGTTGGACTATAAGGAGACTGATCGGGAACCAAGCCGCTGAAACAAGGCCATGGGAAGGTCGAGTTGTAGTCATCTGCATGCGGCGGATGAACCAAGCGGGCGACCCAGCTTCCCGATCGCCGAGTGACGGGTGTCACGGCGTAGCCTGTCCCGCATCTGCCGGGACAGTCCCGAAAGGGACGAACCAAACACCTGGGAGGGTGTGCGGAAGACTGCGACTCTGTCGCTGCCCGAAGGGTGCCGCAGCTTCCCGGGAGGGAAGCGGCATCAATGCATCGGGAGATGCTGAGGCAAAGTAAGGGGCGTCAATGCTGTTAGGTTAGAGGGGCATTGGGAAATAGTGGTTACTTGATGGTGCTCAAAAGACTTCAGTGCCTGAGATCAAATCCGTTTGCTTATGCTTCATTATAAGGTAGTTCACGAAAAGCCAACTTTCCCCCTTTCATCCCCCCCTCGGCGTCGGCTTTCCGCGAAGGCATGAATGTCTTTTTCGCCAGAACGGAGGAAATCCAGAAAGTCCACACCCATGCATTTACAAGATTGGCAGACGCTGAGGAGAATCAAGTATTCTTTGACTCCCTTCTCGGTAGTAACTCCATCAAAATCCCGACGCAACAGTGCAAATGCTTTGACAGCGTGCTCCGCATTGTTGTTGTTCCAAGGAACATCGTCGTGTTCGAGAAATGTGAACAGGGTCTGACGATTTTTTTCTAAACGTTGCTTGCACTTTAAAGCGGAATTACTTTGATAATCTCGGCGTGACAACCACTTGAAGAACCGCTCCGCTTCGGTTTTGTGTTTGCATAAATATCGCATTTTTAGCCCAAAGCGATCAATTGTCTCGATCATTGGCTTCAGCAATGCCGCTACTTCCCCAACCAGTTCCTTGAACTCTATATTAAATGACTCCTTCAATAGCTCGTCATTTAAGTCGCGAATGAGGTGGATTAGGCATTTCTGTTGAGCGCATTTCATTGAATCATATGCCGAGTAAAAGTCTGAAACGAGCACCCCATTAAAATCCTTCAAGACATGTTGCACCAGCTCCCCCTCTCTCGACGGGGAATATAGATATACAGCTTGTTCAAGGTTAGTGAAAACCCAGATGTAGCCATCCTGCCCTCTTATATTTACTTTGGTCTCGTCCGCGTGAACCAAAGTCCCAGCGGCTATTGACTCCAGCAATGCTTCATATGTTGATTCGTAGTAGCAGGCAGCACTCCCCTTGAATTTGTTAACTTTCCCTCGTGATAAGTTAAATCCAAGGATCTTGTTAAGAAATGCAGCGATTCGTTCCTGTGGAACTCTCAGTTCAATGTTTTGATAGACGCAAAAAGACCGGAGGTTCGGTCCATATTTTTCAGCGCTCCATGCGCATTCCGGATTATGGAAAACAGCTCGGCACGTCGGACATCTGTATCGGTGAAATAGATATTTTGTCACCCATCGCTTGATGCTTGCAATGCCGAAGCGGACATCAACCACGGTCTTACATGAGGACTGATGTTTATAGATTTTGACTTCTCTGCATTTCGGGCAAGTTGTTGGCCCGGGCCACTCCACAGTTTTATTCGCATGGGGTTTCAGTTTCTTTTTCGTACGGATCTTCCGAACATTTTTCTTCAGGCGTTCGCTGGATTTTACCAACACCCGTTCGCGCTGATAGTCCCAATAAGCGGCCCTGTTGATTTGCTCAAACTCTGCAAACAAAAATTTATTCGCCTTGAAAGTACAGGGGAAATTGCGCGGTAGAGAATCCGCGGTTACAACGCCCGATGAACAGCTTGATTTGTCAGAATTCGCCATAAACTTGCTAATACGACCGCTGAGTTGGGCCAGTGCAGTACAATCGTCCGCGTTGTAGACAACCAATCTCTGCTTGATAATGACCGAGTTATATTTTTCCCATTCCTCACGCCATGCAATAGAAGCCATGCCCGACGCTTCCACGTCCGACCATTCGAAGTTCAGGTGTCGGGCAATCTCCTTCAGTCCGTTCGATAGTGTGGGGAAGTATATTATAGCAAACATCACCGAGTTAAGATTGATGGCACAGCCAATGGTTTTTGAGACGCACGATTCAACCTGAAGGCCTCCGTGACGGTCCTTCATCACTTTCAGAAAGTTGGTTTCGTAGCTTCCGTAGTGAATCAGTATTGGCTGCTCGACGGTTTTTAGAATGGCAAGAAATTCGTGCCAGATATTTCCCTCGTCCAAAACGGTGTCCGCCCAAAGACTGTGTTGTATTGCAGAGTCACCGCTCCCGATACGCAGACCGATGAGGTAATAGAAATCGCGGTCGGGTAGCCCCTCGACATCCAAATAAACGGGCGTGCCTTCGATCTTCAGTTCGGGGCTACCCACGATGTGAATCTTCTTTTCCCGGATCGCCAGTGCCTTGAGTGAGTGATGATACCTCTCCCGTTTGTCACGAAGCCGCTTCCGGCGACGGCGCGGACGGAATGTGTAGGAGAGTTGAGTGACTGTGAAGATGCCTTTGCTGCGGAATTTTCCTCGCTCCTTCGCGCTCATGCTCGACAACAGACTGAGGTCGTCTTTTTCGAGAGCAATCTTTCGGCAGCGTTCCTGAAACTCGCACTCTCCGCAGTGCCGGTTCAGGACAAGATCCGGCGGCGTTGGGCTCTCAAGCAGAGCTGTGATTTTCTGAAGGTGTTTCCGCACTTCTCCGTGCAGTGCTGACGTTTTTACCTTGAGCATGGTATGACTGTCTCCATGTATTATTTTTCCAAGGTTGATTTTGCGTCCGAGCATTTCAGCGAGCACGAATGCATCAAATGCCATCTCCAACTTGTCCTCCTTGGTGAGCTTGTTACGAAAGATGAAGCGGATGGGAATGAATTGGTTCGACTGGCCTCTTCCAGCGCTCGGAATGCGCTCGATGGCATGAATGCGAGTTTTCACTTGAATAGTCGATGTCTGAGGACTCTGACCCGCTTCGGGCGAAGCAATCTGAAGCTCAATCTCTCGGCTGCGGACTATCTCCACGCTTGCCGGTAGATCGAGGGCGAATCGCCATTGATCCGTCTTGATATTAGTTGCATCAAGAGCAATGCCCCTTTTTATTTCGAGCTCATTTATAATCAACTCTTTGGCAGCTTCGAGGCGATACGATTCGCTACGGGTCTGAACCCACTTGGCGTAGATGTTACCGGATGCTGGTTCAGAGAGAGCCCTCAACCAGCTCTTGGTTGGGCACTTTAAATAAGCCTCGAAAAGCTCCTCGGTGATCTTCATGAAAACAATTTCTCCTGCAGACTAACTTTACAGCAGAAGTTATTGCTAAAGCCGAATCAGATCGGCATTCAGACTGCAAAATACATTCGGATACTTATTCACAAGCGTCCGGTTATAAGTCCCACAGCATCAACTGGTTATTTTTGTGAGGAATATAAGCTTTGAAGTCGGTTTCTGTAAGTAGTTCATGGATAGGCACCTTCTCAAACGAATGAATACTCAAAAGCTGGAAGGTTCTGTGGAGTCT
>CANKJN010000048.1 GCA_947482345.1 Spartobacteria bacterium | reverse complement strand
CGCTGGGAGCGGATCGTCGTGGTGCAGTTTGCGGTGATGGCGTTGTGCCAGCGGGGGTAGGCCCACAAAACCGCCTCGCCTTCACCCCATCAAACTCGGTCGCTCGCAGGCTGCCTATTTTTTGCGAAAAAACGCTTCCTAAAGCCCCTTTTTCGGGATGACGAAATCGGGCCGCTGAAAGGCGGGCATAAGTCCAATCTTCTTGGGACGACGGGTTCGGCGCTCGGTGATCAACCCCTTCTGGAAGCAGTATTCCGAAAGGGTGGCGGTGATCTCGCGGGCGGTCCTGACGCGGTCGACGGATAGCCCCCCGAGGGAGGCCCCTCCCGCATTCGCAACCGCTCCCGGGATGAAGAAGGCGCCCGCCGGAGTGAATGCGGCCCAGGCACCCGGTGCAAGACCCGAGCCTCCCGTGGTCAGCATGCTGAGAAAAACGGAAGGAGTCTTGCCGGAGAGATCGAGAATCTGCACGCGGGTCTCGAGCTTGGTGCCTCCGGCACCGAATCCAACACCGATCCTCAAGGCGCGGCTCCCTTGATTCACCCGGTCGTAGACGCCCTTGACGAGCCAGAAGTTTCCTTTGGGAAGGGAGGCCCCCGCGGGGAGAACCTCGGCAGGGGCGATGTGCTTGGTGAGTTGCTCCTGAATGTTGACGGCCAGGGCCCGGCGCTCCGCTTTCACAAAAGCCAGCAGGTCGTGGTTGCTGCGGTCGACGCGGAAGCTGTCGTATGGAGCGGTGAACTCCTGCACATAGATCTTGTCGGGGAGTTTCCCGGGGGGCGTTCCCTTGGGATTGATGTTGCCCACACTGACCGAGGCGCAACCGGCAAGAAGCAACATGGGAAGAAGCGTGAGGTGTTTTAACATCCGGAAAATTTTCAAGGTGATTGAATTTGCTCGCGAATGGCCGGAAGTCCATGAAAAAGAGTGCGTTGCCATGCCTGCCGCGGATCTTCACAACACCCTGCCGCCCCCGCTGCTTCTGCTGCCCTTCGCGGCACTCCTGCTTGCGATCGCGGGGATGCCCTTCCTGGCAACACACTGGTGGGAGAGACACTACCCGAAGGTGTCTGCGCTCCTCGGAGGGGCGACAGTCCTGTACTATATCGCGGTTCCGGGAGGCGCGGCCCGCCTGCTCGATCCGCTCCATGAATACGTCGGCTTCGTCGTCGTCATGGCCGCGCTGTTCATCGTGGCGGGAGGCATTCACATCGGTGTCTCCGGGGAGGCCACTCCTTTGAGGAACATGATCTTTCTGATGATCGGTTCGGTGATGGCCAGCATCATCGGCACCACGGGAGCCTCCATGCTGCTGATCCGCCCCTGGATCCGGATGAACAAATACCGGATCACCGGATACCACAGCGTTTTCTTCATCTTCCTCGTTTCGAATGTAGGCGGCGCCCTCACCCCGATCGGCGACCCGCCGCTTTTCCTCGGATTCCTGAAGGGTGTCCCCTTCTGGTGGACGCTCGAGCATCTTTGGCGGCCGTGGCTGCTGGCGACAGGGTTGCTGCTCGGGATTTTTTACCTGATTGACCGGGAAAACTTCCTGAGGGCCCCGCGCGTCGTCCGAGATGAGGCGACTGCGGAGGAGCGCTGGGGCATCGAGGGCCTCGGGAATCTCGCGGCGCTGGGCGCCATCCTGACCGCTGTTTTTCTCCCCAGTCCGTGGAGGGAACTTCTCATGGTGGCGGCGGCCCTTCTCTCCTGGTATCTCACCCCCCGCCTCACCCATCAAAAGAACGACTTCACCTTCGCCCCGATCAAGGAGGTGGCGTGGCTCTTTCTCGGAATCTTCGCGACGATGGTGCCGGCTCTCGATTACCTGGAGCATTACGCCCCTGAATTGGCCGGTTCCCTCGGGATGGGCCCGCTCCATTTCTACTACCTGACGGGGGCCCTTTCCTCCTTCCTCGACAACGCCCCCACCTACCTGGCCTTCCTCTCCGTGGAGTTGGGCCTGAAGGGAGGGATGCTTGCTAATCCTCAGGATGTCCTCCGGATCGCGACCCATGACCCCGGGCACCTGATCGCCATCTCGATGGGCGCGGTGTTTTTCGGCGCCATGACCTATATCGGCAACGGGCCCAACTTCATGGTCAAGAGCGTCGCAACCCAGTTCGGCGCAAATACCCCGGGATTCTTCGGCTACATCGTCCGCTACGCCCTCCCGATCCTGCTTCCCGTGCTCGCGCTGGTCGGCTGGCTCTTTCTGAGGTAGGCTGACCGCATGTTCACCGGACTTGTCGAATCGATCGGTCGCGTCCGCTCCCTTGACCGGCGCGGTGATGCCGCCCGCCTGACGCTGGAGACCCCGCTCGCCGCCGCGCTCTCCCTTGGTGAAAGCCTGGCCGTCAACGGCTGCTGCCTCACCGTCACCTCGACCGATGGGGATTCGGCATGCTTCGACCTGCTGGGAGAGACCCTCGCCCGGACCAATCTCGGCGGGCTCGCGCAGGGAGCCCGGGTGAATCTCGAGCGCGCCCTGCGTGCCGACGGACGCTTCGGGGGCCACTTCGTGCAGGGGCACATCGACACCACGACCGAGGTCATCTCCGCGGAAACCAAGGTGGCGGATCTCAATCTGATCATCGCGCTACCGGAGGCCGGAGCCCGTTACCTGATCGAGAAGGGGTCGATCGCCGTGAATGGCGTCAGCTTGACCGTCGCCTCGCTCGGCGAGGATCGCTTCGGTCTCTGGATCATCCCCCACACCTTGCAGGAGACCAACCTCGGAGACCTCCGGGCCGGCAGCCCCGTGAACCTCGAATACGACATGCTGGCCAAATACGCTGAGAGGCAGATTGCTGCGCGGTAGCGCAGCAGGAAACCTGAGGCTTGAAACTTGAAACCTGAAAGAAGAAGTAACCGCAGAGGCACAGGTCCATTCGCCCTAATCTTCTGCAAGTGAGTTTCCTCTGGATGCGTTAACTTCAGCATATCCTCCTCTTCAGGTCTCCAGTTTCAGGTTTCATCCTTCTCTCACCCCATGCTCCGCATCGCGCTCCTCATGCTCTTCCGGGACAGGGCGAAGTACGTGATGCTCGTCGTCGGGCTGACCTTCTGCTCGCTACTGATGACCCAGCAGTCCTCGGTGTTCTGCGGACTGATGCTCTGGACCACGGCGACCGTCCGGAACATCGGCGCCAAGGTCTGGGTCTTTGATGCGAAGGTGGAGCAGGTCAATGAAGTGATCCCGCTCCGCGAGATTGAGGTCACCCGCGTGCGCGGAGTGCCCGGCGTAGAGTGGGCCGTCCCTCTCTATGTTGGTATCGAACAGGCCAGATTAAGCGACGGTTCCTTCCAGAATGTGCAACTCGTCGGCCTCGATACCGCCACCTTCGTGGGTAGACCGATGGAAATCACCAAGGGACGGATCGAGGATCTGCGCCTGCCCGACGCCGTCATCATCGACCAGGTCGGCGTCGATAAGTTCCGCAAGAAGGGTATCACGATCGACATCGGCACGACCTTCGAGATCAACGACAAGACGGCCCGTGTGGTCGCCCTCTGCCATGCCAACCGGAGCTTCCTTGGGCAGCCCTACGTCTACACCACCTACGACCGTGCGCTGCAGTTTGCCAAGCCGCAGCGCAAGATGATGAGTTGCGTGCTCGTCGAGCCGAAGCCGGGTGTGGCTGCAAGGGAGTTGGCCGAGAACATCAGTGCCGCTCCGGGACTGCAGGCCTTCGAGCGGGATGATCTCTTCTGGGCCACCATCCGGTGGTACATCAAGAACACCGGCATCCCGATCTCCTTCGGCACGGTCGTGCTGATGGGCGTGATCGTCGGCATCGCGATCGCCGGCCAGACCTTCTACCTCTTCATCCTCGACAACCTCCGCTACCTCGCCGCGCTGAAGGCCATGGGCGCGCGTATGCCGATCCTGGCCGCAATGGTCTTTCTTCAATCATTTTCCGTCGGCTTTGTCGGCTTCGGTCTCGGAGTGGGTTTGACGTCGATCTTCGGATACAAGGTCCTCAAAATCGAACAACCCCCGTTTTTCATGCCGTGGCAGGTGCCGGCATTTGTGGCAGTGATCATCATCATGATCTGCTGCTTTTCAGCAGCTATCGGTCTCCGCCAGATCGCAAAGCTTGAGCCAGCCGTCGTCTTCAAATGAACCCTCACGATGCATCGAGAGCAGGCGCGGATTCCTTGGCTGTGGCAGTCCGTAACGTTACGAAGATCTTTCCAAACGGTGACACCCCAACCTATGCCCTGCGTGACGTTTCCTTCGAGGCCAGATGCGGCGAACTCACAATGATCGTCGGCCCCTCGGGTTGCGGAAAGACCACCCTCCTGAGCGTTATCTGCGGGACACTGGCCATCGACTCGGGAACGATCAGCGTCTTTGGCCACGACCTCGGAGGCATGAGCGTCGCCGAGATCACGGGATTCCGTAGCAAGAACGTCGGGTTCATCTTCCAGCAGTTCAATCTCATTCCGACACTCAGCGTGATGGAGAACGTCTCCATCCCCCTCATCCTGCAGGGATGGAACTACCGGAAGGCGGAGGAGAAAGCGGCGTCCATCCTTGCAGAGGTCGGCCTCGGCAACCGCCTCAACTCCTTTCCTAAGCAGCTTTCGGGCGGCCAGCAGCAGCGGGTCGCCATCTCCCGTGCCCTGGTTCACGATCCCAAGCTGATCATCTGCGATGAGCCGACCGCCTCTCTCGACGCGAAGACCGGACTCCACGCCCTTGAGTTGCTCAAAAAGAGTGCCTGCCGCCCCGACCGCTGCGTCATCGTCGTCACCCACGATAGCCGCATTTTTTCCTTCGCCGATTGGATCGCGGAGATGGAAGATGGCAGGGTCGTCAGAAGCTGTCCCGCAGCCGAGTTTCATCATGGTTAAACGCCTCTCCATCTTCCTTGCCCTGCTGGGCATCATCGCGGTCACCGCGCTCGTGCTACGCCTGAAGAAGCCCCAACCCGCTCCTGCGCCGCTGGTCGCCCCGTCCCATGCCCCCTATGCCGACTCGATCGGGGCGCGGGGCATGGTAGAGGGGATCGATGAGAATGTGCGCATCGCGCCGAATCTCCCCGGCCTGATCTCCGAGGTCTGCGTGAAGGTCGGCGACCGCGTGAACAAAGGGGACCCGCTCTTCCGCCAGGACAGCCGCGACGCCGAAAGCCGGATCGCCAACCAGAAGGCACAGGTTGCGCTGCTGGAAGCTCGGGTGAAGGAGTCCGAGGTCCGGGTCGAGGACAAGAAGGACGACCTAGCCCGCGCCGACCGACTCCTCTCCCAGCGGGTGATCAGCGAGGATGTGCAGAGGAGGAAGTATTTCGAGCTACAGTCGGCGGAATCGACCCTCGGCTCCACCCGCGCAGAACTCCTTCTGGCCCGCGCGCAGTTGACTCAGGCCGAGGTGAACCTGGATCTGCTGACAGTCCGTGCTCCTCGCGACGGGGACATCCTGAGAGTGGATTTCCGGGCCGGGGAGTATGCCTCGATTCCCCCCACCGACGTGAACAATCCCTCCCTCCTCCTTGGCGAAACCCGGCACCTCCAACTCCGTGCGGACGTGGACGAGGACAGCGCCTCACGCGTCCATCCGGGGGCCGCCGCCATCGCCTTCATCAAGGGGATGCGTTCCGACCCCATCCCGCTACGCTTTGTCCGGATCGAGCCCTATGTCACCACCAAGAAATCGCTGACCGGCGACAGCAGCGAGCGTGTCGACACCCGCGTCCTGCAGGTCATCTACCAATTCGATCAGAGTATAGTCCCCGTGTATGTCGGCCAGCAGATGGATGTCTTCATCGAGGGCCGCGGCCCCCAACCCGTGCATCCCGACGGCCCCGTTGAGAAATAAACGTCGGCTCCTGTTGAAGACCCCTCTGGACGGGGGTGTTAGGATGAGTTGATGGATAAGAACCTGACCTCCACCGAGCAGCATCTTGCCGATACATTGAAGCCCTCCCTCGAGGCCGTCGAGAGTCACCCCCTCTTTGGCGCCGTTCAGTCGGAAGCCCAGCTCCGTACCTTCATGGAGCATCATGTGTTTCCCGTCTGGGACTTCATGTCCCTGCTGAAGTTCCTTCAGGCCGAACTGGCACCGGCCACCTGGCCCTGGATGCCGCGGCCGCACGGAGATCTGGTGCGCTTGATCAACGATATCGTGACCGGCGAGGAGTCTGACAAGCTACCGAAATCACACCGGTCGGAGAGCACCCATGCCAGTCACTTCGACCTCTACCTCATGGCGATGCGCGAAGTCGGGGCCGACACCGCCCCGATCACCGGGTTTCTCGAGGTCGTCCGATCACGGGGCCTTGATGCCGCACTTGATGCCCCGATGGTTCCCGAGCCCTCCCGGGCCTTCATGAGGGATACCTTTGCCCTGCTGCGCGAAGGCAAAGCCCACTGCGTCGCGGCCTCCTTCTCCTTCGGCCGCGAGAACGTGATACCCGGCATGTTCAACTCCCTTCTCGCGAAACTAGGCATCGGTGACGATCGGGCGCCGATCTTCCATTATTATCTCAAGCGTCATGCCGAACTCGACGGCGACGAGCATGGGCCCGCCGCGCTCCGTCTTGTGGCCACGCTCTGCGGCGATGATCCGGCAAGGCTTGCGGAGGCCATCGATGCCGCAAAGGCCGCCCTTGCGAGCCGTGCGCGTCTCTGGGATAGCGTGCAGGCCGCGCTGGAGGCCTGATCCCGTCGTCATGCGCCGCGAGGGAAAAGCGGTCCGCAAGTCCGATCTTCCGGAGAAGATCTGCCTGCACTGCAACCGGCCCTTTGCGTGGAGGAAAAAATGGGAGCGCGACTGGGAATCCATCACCTGCTGCAGCGAAGCCTGCAAGGCTGCGTTGAAGCGAATCCGTCGCGAGTAATCATGAGCACTCGGGAGCGGGTTCATCTGGTCTGGCTAAAGAGGGATCTGCGCCTCCACGATCATGCCCCGCTGGCCGAGGCTTCGCGGCGGTGTGCCACAGGAGAAAAAGCCCTCGCTCTCTATGTCCGTGAGACGGACTACTGGGCCACCGAAAAGGCCTCGCCCGATCAATGGGGATTTGTGGCGGAATGCCTGCGGGACCTTGCGACGAACCTGGAAAAAATCAACTGCCCGTTGCTGATCGCGGAGGCTCCCTCCGCGGAGATTGTGTTGGAATCCCTCTTTGATCACTACGGGGTCGCGGAACTCCTCTGCCATCAGGAGACGGGCAACGGCTGGACCTATGAGCGGGATAAGCGCGTGCTTTGGCTTTGCAGGGAACGAGCCATCCCGGTGCGGGAATATCTTCAGAATGCCGTGGTCCGTGGCCGTAACAGGCCGCCGGAGAAGCCGGAACACCAGTCGTTCTGGAGAGAGTGGATTTCAGAATTGCAGGCAACGACTCCTCGGTTCTGGAGCGCCCCTTCCACCCTGCCGCCGCAGTTCACCGCCCCTGATCTCTCGACACCGGTGACCATCACGCGTCAATGCGGCGGCGAGGGTCTGGCTCTCGGGCTGCTGGAAAGTTTTCTGAACGAGCGTTGTCTCCTGCACGCCGGATACCGCGTGGAAATGGGAAGCCCTCTTCATGCCCACGAGTCGTGCTCTCGACTCTCCCCGCATCTCACCTGGGGCAGTCTCTCCACAAAACGGGCCGCCCAGGCGGCGATGGCCCGTGAGCCCCGTCCTCCGCACGGGAGCATGATGCACCGCAACAGCTTCCACCGACGGCTTCGCTGGCGGGATCATTTTCTGCAGAAATTCGAGTCGCTGCCGTGGATGGAATTCCGCTGCATCAATCCCTCGAGGGAGACCCTGCGCGGATGGGATGAGGTCGCTTATGAGCGCTGGGCGGCAGGCATGACGGGCTACCCCTTCGTCGATGCCTGCATGCGCTCGCTCAATGAGACAAAATGGATCAACTTCCGGGCGCGGGCCATGCTCGTTTCCTTCGCCTCCTACGCGCTGAACCTCGACTGGCGTCGCTTCGCCCCGCATCTGGCACGCACCTTTCTCGATTACGAACCGGGCATCCACTACAGCCAGCTTCAGATGCAGTCGGGCACCACCTACGGCTCCCCTCCACGGATCTACAATCCGATCAAGCAGTCGCTCGAGAAGGATCCCTCCGGGGAATTTATTCGCAGGTGGGTTCCCGAACTCCGCAACCTTTCCGGAGACGCGATCCATCTACCAGCGGAGATAAGCCGCCACGGCTACCCCGCCGCCATCGTCCCGCCCGGATCACTCTGGCGGATCATGCGATCGAACGGGCCGAAGAGCGCACCGAAAGCCGGTCACCCTCAGTTGGAGCTGGATCTTGGAGCCAACGACCAGAAATAACCCAAGGTGTACTGACGGGGATCAATGATCCGCCTCCTCAATACCCTCGTGCCCTCGAAGTATTGGAAAAAGAAGGGTTCCCAAGAGATTGTTTTAGGTGAATGCGCCCCTTGTCCCTAGTTTGATGTGATTGAACAACGCGATCCTACTGTTCTCGGCTCTTTCATTTTTGGCCTATGGGGCAGGCTGCTTCACCTCCCGACATCTTCAAAGGGAGTTCGTCCGTTTTGGATTATCGCCGCTACGCAAATTTATCGGGCTGCTTCAGATCTTCGGTTCCCTGGCTCTGATTGCCGGAATGTGGTCGCCATTTCTTGGCAAAGTAGGGGCCGGCGGCCTTGCCCTGATGATGTTTCTTGCAATCCTGGTGCGAATCAAAATCCAGGATGGATTCCTCAAGACCACGCCCGCGATTCTCTACTTTTTGCTGAACGGTTATCTGGTGCTCTTCGCTTACTAGCGAGAGAGGGTTTTTACAGGAAGGCGATCACAAGAGCCATGGCGAGCATGGCAAGTGATGGGATTGCTTTCTTGAAGGGGTCCTTCACTTTCAGGTGCATGGAAAAGGCTCCCGCCATCAGCACCGCCATCCCGGAGGCTCCGAGCGTCGCCAGAAGAGGAATCCAAATCCCGGCCAACAGGGCGAGAGCACAAACGATCTTCAAGGTTCCGACCAGATAGTAAAACCATCCGGGCAGTCCATAGGTGGCAAACTCCTCCTTCAGGGTCTTGGCCTCTCCGCCACGGTATCCGGTCGACCAGTTGGCGCGGATGAGCCACACATTCAAAATCCCGAGACCCACCACGACCTGGAGTATAATACGGAGTAAGTCCATGAACCCAACTAAGTGCATCCCGCTTGATAATGAAAGGGAATTCCCCTCGCTTGTGATCCGGGCCAAGGAGGTCGCCCTGCATCGAATCGGCCTCCTTGCCGCCCACTCCAAAAAGCGAGGAACCAAATTTCTCAGCGCAGGAGTTCCAATTGATTTCCTCCACCCAGAGCGAGTGCATCCATCCCCAGGTATCTCAAGTCACCGGCAAATTCCTCGGTGAAGCCGTGCACCGTGTAGACGCGGCGCGCACACACCTCCTCGACGTGCTCGATGAGTTCGCCATGATCAGCATGATCGGAGAGCGGGAATGCCTCGTCACATCCGTAGCGGTAAACGGCATCCGCATTCAGCGCCCAACCGCTCAAGACCGCACTCCGGATGTTTCCAAGCGCGGCGAGACGCCTGCGTGCGTTCGGAGGAATGATCATCACCCTCCCCCCGTGGTTCCGGCCGTTCCAGACCATGTGGGAGCCGAGATCCACCCCGTGCTTGGCGTAGACTGCGCTCATTGCGGCGACGGATTCATGGATCACGGGACTGATGCCCTCCCTGGAAAGGATCGCCATGAGTTCCTGGGCCTTTCCAAGCGAGTAGGCCAGCAGGACCGGCGTCTCCCCTTCAATCAGAACCCTGTTGCAGAACCCGACGATCCTCTTCCGTGTCTCCTCGATCGGAGGAAAGGCATACCGGCTGCGACCAAAGGTGCACTCCGTCACTAGCGTCCCCGCCCTCACCGATGCGGCCGCCTCGCAGGTAAGGCTCTCACCCCTCTTGAAGTCACCCGTGTAGAGCAGGCTTCCCTCTTCCGTCTCGACCAGCACCTGGGCTGATCCGAACACATGTCCCGCCGGGATCAGGGTGATCCTGGCCCGATCCGTCGTGAAGATCTCGCGGTAAGGCAACTCGACAAGAGTGATGCCTGCCGGAGGCGGCTTCCTCGCCCTCATCAGATCCATGGTTGCAGGAGTGGCAATGGTGACCTCATGCCACCCCGCATGGTCACTGTGGGCGTGGGAGACAACCCCGATGGGAGCCTTCCGCTTCGGATCAAGCCAGAGACCGCATCCGGGAAGGTGAATCCCGTTCCTGAGCCGGACCTCCATGGCGTCACCTCGGTGGTTCATACGTCACCGGAATGTAGCCCCGACGGTTGGAGTGTGAAAATGAAGTTCCTCGGGATTTCAGCACTACTGCCTCCATCCTAAACCGCTCAAAGCCGACAGGTTGATTGCTCATTCTTGGCCCATGGAGTAAGGTTCAGATCAATGGCAACCAAGCGTTCCAACAAGGGGGGATCCCAGGCTTCCGGCAAGGATTCCCAGAAAGTCCGCGATTCCATCCTCAAAGCCTTCGCCACCCATTGGTCGGAGGAAGGCGGGCCGCCCCGATCGGTCGCCCGCTTCTGCAAGGGACTCGGCATCACCGAAGCGGTTTTCTTCAAGCACTTCCCCTCGCTCCATGCCGTGGAGAAGGCCTTCTGGCGCGGCTGGATCTCGGGAATCATCTCCGCCGTGGAGGAGGGCGACGACTGGGAGGAGTTTGCCGCGCGGGAGCGCTACCTGGCGTTCCTCTTTGCGCTGACCCAGTCGGCCAACGAACGCCGCTCGCTCCTGCTGGAGCGCTTTCACGACATCTCCCCTCTCTCGCATCCGGGAGCCATGGAAGGAATGCGCGGGGAGTTCCTGGAGTTCGCCCGTCGGCTCATCGACCACGGCACCTCCTCAGGTGAGATCGCCGAGCGCCGCGGCCTCACCGCGCTCTATCCCGGAATCCTCTACGTCCACCTGCGCTGGGTGATCGACCAGTACCTCAAGGATGAGAGCGAGGGTTTCGAGCGGACCGATGCGTTCATCGAGAAGACGGTGACCCTTGCCTTCGATCTCTTCCGCTCCCAGGCACTTGACTCCGCCGCTGACCTGCTCCGCTTCCTGCTCCCCGGCAACCCCTGGAGCGGTTGCTCCGGAAATGGGAAGTGACCCCGTGAAAAATTCCGGGTCCCTGAAGGGCACCAAATCAGAAAAGAAGGAACAGGAAACCATCCGCTCAGGCGCGGTGGGACGCATGGCCGCGCTCGGCGGTGCCGGGGCCCGTGTCGGGGTCAACTACCTGAAGCACTACGGCCGCGCCATGGTCGGCGGGAAGGACGAGCCGAGCCGACGACGACTCCGCGAGGAACTCGATGCGAAGAATGCCGAGACCGTCTACGACACCTTCAGCAAGCTTAAGGGAGGACCACTCAAGCTGGCCCAGATGCTCAGCATCGACAAAAACCTCCTCCCCGCGGCCTACGCCCGCCAGTTCGCGCAGGCGCAGTCCTCCGTGCCGCCTCTCTCTTACCCGCTGGTTGCGCAGACCTTTAGGCGGGAATTCGGGAAAGCCCCCGAGGAACTCTTCGATCATTTCGAGAAGAAGGCCTCCCACGGGGCCTCCATCGGCCAGGTGCACCGGGCCAGACGGAAAGGACGCGAGTATGCGGTCAAGGTCCAGTATCCCGGCGTGGCGCGCAGCCTGAAGAGCGATCTCGCCGTCGTGAAGCCGATTGCACTCCGTATCCTCGGTCTCCGGGAGGCGGATGTGGATTCCTACTTCCGCGAGGTAGAGACTCGCCTGCTCGAGGAAACCGACTACAGGCACGAGTTGGAGCGCTCCGTGGAGCTGACCGCGGCCTCCGCCCATCTCAAGGGGGTCCGCTTCCCTACCTACCACCCGGAACTCTCCACTGGCAGGATTCTCTCCTCCGACTGGATCGACGGGATGCCGCTCGACCGCTTCGCCGACGGGGAGGAAACCCAGCGGGAACGCGACAGGATCGGGCAGGCCCTCTGGGATTTCTACGCCCATCAGGTGCATGACCTGCTGGTCTTCCACGCCGATCCTCATCCCGGGAATTTCCTCGTGAAGGAGGGGGAGCTCTGGGTGCTCGATTTCGGCTGCACCAAGAAGATCTCCCGGGAGTTTTACCGGAAGCAGTTCCGCTTCCTCGATCCCCGGTTGGAGCGCGACCCGGAACTCCTGAGGGAAGCCCTTCGCGATCTCGATGTGATCCTGCCTGATGATGGTGCGGAGCAGATCGAAGCGATCACCTCCCTCTGCATGATCTGGCTGGAGCTGCTGGCGCGTCCCTTCCGTGAAGGCACCTTTGATTTCGGGGATCCTGCGTTCCTGAAGTCGATTTACGACCTCGGGGAAGAGAACCGCAAGGCCGACCATCTGCGGACGATGCGCGGTCAGCGGGGCTCACCCGACACGATCTATGTGAACCGCGCCTTCTTCGGACTCTACAGCCTGCTCGGGCGTCTGCGCGCCAGGGTGAAGGTCGAGCTTCCTTCATGGATAAGCACGTGAGGATCGCGTCATGACCGAAGAGCCCGGTAATCTTTGGGAACAGGCCTTCCTCGGCTCACTTGCCGCCGATGCGCTGGCCATGCCGGTTCATTGGTACTACGACACGGTGGCACTTCGACGGGAATACGGCACCGTGGATCGCTACCTTGAGCCAAAAAATCCGCACTCCGGGAGCATCCTCTGGCGTTCCGAGTATCATGCCCTCAACGAGAAGGGAGACATCCTGCGGGAGCAGGCACAGTACTGGGGAGAGCGCGGGATCCACTACCATCAGTTCCTGAAGGCCGGGGAGAACACGCTCAATTTCAAGCTGGCACGGGAACTCTACGCCTTCGTGCGGGAGCGCGGCGGCTATGACGCCGACGCATGGCTCGAGCGCTACATCGCGCGAATGCTTGAGCCTGGGTGGCACCGCGACACCTACGTCGAGGAGTATCACCGGGCATTCTTCACCCGCTACGCTCAGGGAAAGAAACCTCGGAAGTGTGGAATCAGCGATGAGCATATCGGGGGGCTGGCCACCGTACCCGCTCTCTGTGCTGCCTTGGAGGGAATGGGTTTGCCTGAGTTACGATCCGTCGTGAAGGAGCATGTCGGATTGACTCATGCCCATGCCAATGTCCTCCGTGCGGCTGATACACTGGTGCGTGTACTCTGGGGAGTCTCGCTCGGTGAGTCGGTACATGATGTCCTCCGCCGCGAGGCTGGGGATTGGATCTCTGGAAAGAAATCCGACTCATGGCTCCACCAACCTGACGAGCACGTGATCGGTTCCCGCTTCAGTCCTGCCTGCTACATCGCCGACGCCATGCCGGCATCGCTCTATCTGGTCTGGAAATACCACCGCGACTTCCCGGCGGGCATCATCGCCAATGCCATGGTCGGCGGAGACAACTGCCACCGGGGCGCTGTTGTCGGGAGTATCCTCGGTGCGGTTAACGGGGTGCCGGAGCGATTTCTTATGACGCTCCCGCGATGACGAGACCACAACCAACGCGAGAGGAGGGCCTAAGGCGTCTGGGTGGGTTTTTACCTTTCGCGGGAAGGGACTATGCCGAGCGTCGCAACCACGTACCCGGCACGGTTTCCGGGCTCTCTCCCTATGTCCGCCATCGACTCATCACCGAGGAGGAGATCGCTTGCGCCGTCCTGCAGCGGCACCCCTACGAGGCGGCGGAAAAGTTCCTGCAGGAGGTCTGCTGGCGCACCTATTGGAAGGGATGGCTGGAGATGAGACCAGAAATCTGGCTCCACTATCGCGAGGATCTCGAAGCCCTGCGTGAGAGACTGGAGACAGAAACTGATTTCCTTGGCCAAGTCCAAGCTGCCGAGTCTGGAGAAACGGGCATGGAATGTCTGGATGACTGGGTCAAGGAGCTGCGTGAGACCGGCTACCTTCACAACCATGTCCGAATGTGGTTTGCGAGTATCTGGATTCATACGCTACGCCTGCCGTGGCAACTTGGTGCCGACTTCTTCCTGCGGCATCTACTTGATGGAGATGCAGCCTCCAATACCCTCTCTTGGCGCTGGGTGTGCGGCCTGCAGACACCAGGGAAGGTCTATGTGGCGAGCGCAGAGAATATTGAGCGATACACGGAGGGGCGTTATGCCCCCTTTGGACTCCTGGTAACAGAGACCCCGCCGATTCCTACGGATCATTCCATTCCGAAACCACAGCTGCTTCCTGCGCGAGAGACTCATGTGCCCGGAGAGAAAACGGTTCTGCTTGTCACCGAGGAGGATCTCTATCCGGAGAGTTGGTGTGTCCCGAGGGCCGATGTGTCGGGAGTGATTCTGATTGATACTGCCGACGCCACTGCAAGGATCTCAAGCAATGTGATGACCTTCAAACGGGAGGCTCTGGAATCAACCAAGGAACGACTGGTGGCATCGGGCTACTCGTCGGTGACGCTCCTGAGCGGGACGATGGAGACACAGCGCGAAAACGTGAGCAGGCTCCTGCAGGGCCATCATGTTGGTGGAACTACTACCGTCAGCATGATGGGAGCCACGGTGGGGCCTACTCGGCAGATCATGGATCCCTTGCTCTCTCTCCTGAAGCAGGAGGGAGTGGCCGTGCGGAGATTACGAAGAGACTGGGATGATGCCCTCTGGCCTCATGCCACGCATGGATTCTTCAGGTTCAAGGAGCAGATTCCCATCGTCCTACGGCAGTTTGTTTAGAAGTAGAAGTCTGCGGCCGATTCAACGCGGATCGTTTGATTCGGGTTCATCGGCCTCGATGTCATCTTCCTCCGATTCGCTGAAAGTTCGGCCTGGGGATTTGAGGCGCCTCTCGAGAAGCTTGCGGTGTTTCGTGACCCGACCCGCAACTCGCTTGCGCCACATGGCAAAACTGGAGGGCTTGAGTTCCCGGCGCATGATGTCGATCACCTCATGCTCAGCCAGGCCGGTGCGTGTTTTTATTTCCTCAAACGTGGTCCGGTCTTCCCAGGCAAGCCGGATCACCAGCGAGATCTGATCGGCATGGATATTAACCTTCATGGAATTTCATCAGTCGAGAAATGTCCGGAAAGTCAGGTTGATCCGGGGCGTATTGACTTTCTTGGTCTTGGGCATCGTATGAACCCAGTGATGCTGGGTCTCCCCTTTCATCACCAGTAGGCTGCCATCTTCCAGGAGCACGGAGACGACCTCCCCGGACTTGCGGTGCTTCAGCTTGAAGATCCTTTCCGCTCCAAGGCTCACGGAGGCGATCACGGGATTTCGACCGAGGGTCTTCTCGTCATCGCTGTGCCACCCCATCCCCTCGGAGCCGTCATGGTAGAGATTCAACAGGCAGGAGTTAAAGCGATGGGCGCACTGCTGCTCGACACGCTCTCTGATGAGCCGTAGTGCAGGACTCCATGGGGAGGCAGTCTTGCTGGTGCCCGAGTAGGAATAGGTGAAACCGGCATCACCCATCCACGCAACCTTGCGGGAGAGGATTCTCCTCTGGCCGAAAATCACGACCTCATCCTGCTGCCAAGGAGTCGTGGCCAGCAATTGGCTGAAAAGGTCCTCCGACTCAGCGCGAGTAAAAAGCAAAGGTGCATACTCCACTACCCCATCTCGCTGCAGAAGTGGTCGATCGGACTCGTTGAATAGGGATGTCCGATGCCGACTCAAGACCAGTTCGGTGGGTGATTCCAGAAACGAGGCTTCCCGACATGACAGTGAAGCGAAGTCCCGATGGCGTTCCCGAACCAACGGGTGACAAAGAAAAGCAGGCGGGGAATCTGGTTCATGAGCGTTGGTCCAAATTGGAAAGCCTTTCCTGAAGAGGAGGGATGGGATGAAAGACCGCTGTCTTGGCAGGAGAGAGGGCGATGTCCGTGGCGTTGAGCCGTTCGATCTTGGACAAGAGATCGCGGACTTCCCTCGGAGTCGCCAGTAAGGCCAGGAAGGAATCGGCCCGCCGCATCCAGAACCTATTCAGTGTTGGCCAGACGAAGAGGGCCAGAAAGCACCAGGTCGTCATGACGGCTGCTCCATTCAGCCCCGCCTGCACCGTATTCACCCATGGCAGGAGAGATGCCAACAGAATTCCCAGCAGTGTCCAGACCGCCACGATGACCAAGATCAGGATCCACGCCCCCGACCTGCGGTAATACTCCTCACGGGCCACCATGAGAGCCGCCTCGCGAGGCGTAAGCCATTCAGCGACCGTGGTGGAGAGCGAAAGGAAACCACGGGGAGTGATGCAGCCGTTCACGGTTTCGTGATCGCCGAGATCGAACCATCGCACCGGTCTGGATTTCACAGCCAAGGAAACTGACTCCGAAGCCATGTTCTTTTCAAACATCTCATGGGATGATCCCTTGGGGGCAGGATATCCGGCAGGAACGAGTAAAAACAAAAGGATGACCGCTAATCCTGCGACAAGGATCAGAGACGCCGCTGCATAGCCGGGGGCTTGATTGATTGCCGAAAAGTAAACCATTCCGATCCAGAGTCCGGTCAACGTCACAAAACGGCCGCGAATCCAATCCAACAACCAGCGGCTGGCGGATTGGCCCGTGCGACCGACTGCGTACTCCACGGCATGTCCGGATAGCATGTCAAAAGGAAGATTGGCTATGGTCGCCACCGTCGCTGCGGCAACAAGGACCGCCGAGACCGCTAAAGCACCACGGACTTCACTCGCCCACCACGACGCACTGAGGGCGAGCCCCCAGATCAGGGCCAGATTGGCTCCAATGGAGGTGATGCCTGACCAGAGGCGGATGCGTTGATAATGGGTGGAATCCACAACGTAGCTTGAGCAAATGAAAAGGCCGGGTCAATGACCCGGCCTTTTCGTGATTGGAATCTGAAGGGAACTACTTTGATTCAACATACCGCGCAATGCGGTTGGAGAGGATCAGGAAGGTAGGGGCCCAGAGGCCGACGAAGATCCCGAAGAGTTCGCCGTGGGTGCGGGCTTCGAACGTGGCATCCTTTCCACCGGCATAATACCAGATGGCGATGGAGGCGAGGACGGAGGCGAGGCCCAGGACGAAACAGAGGTTGCTTAGGGGTTTCATAGGTCTCCTGCATGATCCCTTCGCGGCGAACTTACAAGCCAGCCCATCTAAGCAAAGTGACTATCTTGTCACCCTTTTTTTCCTTCTTCATAATTGATCGCTTACCATGCATTCTTTCCAAATGACCCTACCCATCGCCCAGCAGATCGCGGCCCGCACCTTTCCTCCCTTCAGCCTCGAGCGCCTGCTCACGACCACCTTCGGTCCGAAGCCCGGTCAACGCCTCTGCATCCTGATCGATCTGGAGAATCCGGCCGACATCAAGGATTTCGCTTTCCTGAAGAATCCCGCGCTCACGATCCAGAAACACGCCGTGGAGTCGTTCCACAAGCCTCTCAACTCGGAAATCCTCGCCAAGATGGGGCTCAAGGGAGGGGAGATCTTCGCCTACAAACTGACCGGAGGCAGCAACCTGGACCTTCCCGACGAGGCCTACGATCCCTCCGGCAAGCAGGTCAGTCTCTCCAAGGATGTCTACCCCAACTACGACATCATTCTCTGCATTTCGACCTTCTCAGCAACCGCACCGCTGACGGCCTTTGCCAAGCAGCATGGCTTCCGAGGTGCCACGCTTCACGGTGTGAACGAGGTCATCCTCTCAAGCGGCCTCGCCGTTGATTACAATGATGTGAGCGTCGAAGCCGAGAAACTCCGCCAAGGAGTCACCAAGGCCGACTGGATCGAGATCGAGTTCGGATGCGAGGGGAAGGACCATGTGCTTCGCCTCCTCCTCAATGGCCAGGAGGCCCAGAAGAGCCACGGTCTCTGCCTCGGCGATGAGCCCGATGTCGCGAATCTGCCTGCGGGTGAAGTCTACTTTGTCCCCGAGGGCGCCGAGGGTGCCTTCCCCCACAAATACGAGGACGGCACGCTCGGGCTCATGACCGTCAGAGGCGGACGCATCGTGACGGCTGAACTCATCAAGGGGAATGCCGCCACCGTCGCCACCCACAATGCCAAGCTCGCCTCGGATCCCGTCACCGGAGAACTCGGAGAACTCGGACTCGGCACGCAGCTTCTTCCTGTCAGCGGACGCGACATCCAGGATGAGAAGGTCCGTGGCACCATCCATGTCGCCACCGGCCGTAGTGACCATCTCGGAGGGCATCTGGTTCCCTCGATGTTCGCCGAGAAGAGCCACGCCACCCACGACGACATCCTCTTCGCCCCGCACAAGACCCCGGAAATCCTCGTGAAGCAGGTCCGGATGAAGCGCGGTGATCAGAACGAGGTGCTGATCGAGAACTACGAGCCCTCGGCCTACCTCGATTCGTTGGTCGCATAAGAGGAAGGATTTCCCCGCAGAGACGCAGAGCAACTGTGGTTTTTAGCAAGGTGCGAGTTGTGATTTTTTGATGAGGCATTGGAGGTGGATGAGGAGCTTGCGCATGGCCGCGACGATGGCGCATTTGTAGGGTTTGCCCCTGTCTCGAAGTCCTTGGACATAGG
>CANKJN010000047.1 GCA_947482345.1 Spartobacteria bacterium | reverse complement strand
TGATGCGCAGGGTCAGCGTTGCTCTTTCGGTCTTGTAGTGCTGTGACTACACTCCCTCTTTCGCGCCTTGTCCTGCACCTCATCTCCTCCTCGCGCCATCCCGCCATTTTAATCTTAACAGGCCCTAGCATAGTCGCCAGAAAACTAAGCCTTTCGTGAACTCTTCCTTTCCCGCCCATGTTTGAAATCCTCAAAAACATCCTCGCCTGCCTGGGTCTCTGGTTCCTGACTTCCGTCGTCTTCGGCTGTCTTTTTGTTGGGCTCTCATTCCAACACCGCAGGAATCTTAGGATGCCCAAAGAAGACTCCACTCGGTTCCCCAAGTAGCCGTTCCTCGAGTCGGCTTCACTTGCATTAGGCAAAAGTCTCGGCCCCATTGATGTTTCAGGGTGGATAAAAACCGCCATATACCCCCTCTCGACTCTTAAGAGGCTAAAAATCGCCAAAAGTGCCCCCTTTCACGCCAAAGGCTCTGATTGGGATGGGGGTAAGGCGGGCAAACGCAGCCGTAGTGAAACCTACGGCAAGAGCAGACCAATGCAGCTCCAAGCCATAATCAGGGCCTTTGAAAAAGTTGGCACGGAGGTTGCTTCCATGTCTTAACCGCCCCTCACCGGGCGCCACAACCCACACCAACCCTATGAAGAAAAAAACCACCTCCGTGCTCCGGTTGCTCGCGGCGGTCGCCTCACTGGCGATCCTCGGCGCCGTCACTTCCACCCTCCATGCAGAGGATGCCGCGCCGGCACCCACCCCGATCGCTTTCGCGGATGCCCCGTTGAAGGCCCAGACTGCCTACCTGCAGGCGGCCCTAACCAACGGTGACCCGACCGCGACGAACATCGCCCCGGTCGCCATCGCCGGCCACACGGCCTGGATGATGGTCTCGGCGGCCCTGGTGCTCCTGATGACCCTGCCCGGTCTGGCCCTCTTCTACGGAGGTCTGGTCCGCTCCAAGAACGTCCTTTCGATGCTCGCCATGTGCCTGGGCATCACCGGTCTGGTCACCATCATCTGGTGGGCGGTCGGCTACAGCCTGGTCTTCGGAACGAACTTCGCCAGCCCCTTCATCGGAGGCACCGAGTTCTTCTTCCTCAAGGGGATCGATTCGGCCCCCAACACCAGCTACGCCTACTGGATCCCGCAGAATGTCTTCTGCATCTTCCAGTTGACCTTCGCGATCATCACCCCGGCCCTCATCTTCGGTGCCACGGCCGAGCGCCTCAAGTTCACCGCCCTGATGGCCTTCGTCGGCCTCTGGATGTTCCTCGTCTACTTCCCGCTCGCCCACATGGTCTGGGGCGCTACCGGTCTCATGAACGGTGTCTGGAACGCCGATGCCAAGATCCCCGCGATCGACTTCGCCGGCGGCACCGTGGTTCACATGTCATCGGGCTGGAGCGCCCTCATCCTCTGCCTCCTGCTCGGCAAGCGCGTCGGACACGGCAAGGAGCCCATGCCTCCCCACAGCCTCGTGCTCACCATGATCGGCACCGGCCTTCTCTGGGTCGGCTGGTACGGCTTCAACGCCGGCAGCGCGCTGGCCGCCGACAGCATCGCCGCCAACGCCTTCCTTACCACCACGATCGCGACCGCCATCGCCGCCTTCGTCTGGCCCCTGCTCGAGTTCATCCTCAAGGGCAAGCCCAGTGTGCTTGGCATGTGCTCGGGTGCCGTGGCCGGCCTCGTGGTCATCACCCCGGCCTGCGGATTCGTGGATTCCACGGGTGCCGCGATCATCGGCGTGGTCGCCGGTGTCGTCCCTTACTTCGCCGTCACCGTCCTCAAGGGGATCTTCAAGTACGATGACGCGCTCGACACCTTCGGCATCCACGGTGTCGGCGGAACGCTCGGAGCCCTTATCACGGGTGTCCTGGTCAACCCCGCCGTGAACGGCAACCTCGTCAGCGACGCCTACGCCGCCAAGAACGGGCTGAAGGCCGCCATCGAGTCCCACTCGCTTCTGGTGGCGCAGGCCAAGGCCGCCGGAATCACCATCGCCCTCGCGGTGATCGGAACCATCATCATCACCTTCATCGTCAAGCTGGTCATCGGCCTCCGTCCTTCGGTCGAGGCGGAACACCAGGGTCTCGACATCACCGATCACGGTGAGGAGGGCTACAACCACTAATCCCAGGAAGGTCCAACCCACACCCACCAACACCCATGAAAAAAATCGAAGCAATCATCAAGCCCTTCAAGCTGGAGGAGGTCAAGGACGCCCTCAGCGAGCTGGGCATCGAGGGCATGACGGTGACCGAGGTCAAGGGCTTCGGCCGCCAGAAGGGTCACACCGAGATCTACCGCGGCAGCGAGTACACCGTCGACTTCCTGCCCAAGATCAAGCTCGAGATCGTCGTGGCCGACGGCGCCGTCGAGGGCGCCGTCGGTGCGATCGTCAAGACCGCCAAGACCGGCAAGATCGGCGACGGCAAGGTCTTCGTCCTCCCCGTGGAGAACGCGATCCGCATCCGCACCGACGAGACCGGCGATAAGGCGGTCTAGGCTGTCTAGGCGTTCTAGCACGCACAGGCTGACGGCAGCAGCAGGACGATTTGGTTCGTCACCGAACGGGCTTTTCACAAAGACCTCCGCGAAAAGGCGGGGACTCAGGTCCCCGCCTTTTTCCGTTTCGGAGTCCGGGCCTTTTCCGGACGGTGGCCTCCCAGTAGCTCCTTCACCAGCGGGTTGGGAAACTGGCGCGCCGGCGTGATCGCGTAGAAGCTCTCCCGGATCCGCCTGATGCGGTGGAGCTCCACGAGCGTTCCCGCGCGGAGTTCGTCACGGACCACGACCCTCGGCACCAGCGTCACCGCCTCGGCCTCGCGCGCCAGCAGTCGCATCATCGCCATGTCGGTCACCTCCGCGACGATCTGCGGGCGCACCCCGTGCTGCTCGAGCAGCAGGTCGAAGGGTCCCCGGATACTGCTCTCGAGAGTCGGCAGGACCATCGGCATCCCCTCCAGCGACTCCGGAAAACGGAAGCGCGCGTTCTTCCGGTGGGCGACCAGACTCACCTCTTGCTCGTCGAGGAGGTGGCTCCGGAGATCGGTTTCGGCATCGCGGGGAACCGGCAGGTTGGAGAGGACGATGTCGACCGCATGGGCTTCGAGCATCCCGAGCAGATCGCGCAGGGCCCCGGTCCGCAGGACGAGCTCGACGTCGGGCCGAGCCAGGAACGGCCGCAGCAGTTCGAGCTGGAAGTTGCGGGAAAGAGTGGCCACCGCTCCGACGCGGAGGATCTGGCGCTGCTTCGGGACGCGGTGCTTGAGGGCGTCGAGCAGCTCCTCGCCGCTGCGGAAGATCGTCTCGGCATAGTCCAGGGCGAGCCTGCCCGCCTCCGTGAGTTCGAGCCGCTTCTTCCGCCGCTCGAAGAGTTCCTGGCCGAGGCTCTCCTCGAGCTGTCCCAGCTGGATGCTCAGCGCTGAGGGGGAGATGTTCAGGTGCTCAGCCGCGCGGGTCAGGTTGCCCGTCTGCGCGATCGCGCGGAAGTAGCGGAGGTGGTGGTAGTTGAGGAAGGACACGGGATGTTTGAGTTAATCAAACGATCTATTAAAAATCATCTATTGGATCAACAAGAATGAAAGTCGGTAGGATGCGCCCATGAATCAACTCCTTGCATTGCTCCAATCCGCAGACTTCCTCCCGCTTCTCGCACCGCTTCCCCTGCTGGCCGCGCTGCTCCTTCCCCGGGGAATCGCCAACGCACGGCCCGCGGCAACCGGCAAGGCCGCCCAGTTCCTGGGCCTGCTCTCCCTCCTGCTCGCGCTCCTCTCGGCCGGGGCGCTGGCGCTCGGGGCTCATCCGCTGAAATTCACGGCGTGCTCGTGGGGGCCGCTCGCGCTCTCCTCCTACTTCGACGCGGTCTCCGCGGTGATGCTGGTGCTGGCCGCCTTCCTTGCGGTCGCCGTGATCCGCTTCTCCGCCAACTACCTCGGCGGCAACCCCGACCAGGGTCGCTTCTTCAAGTGGCTCTCGGTGACCGCCGGATGCGTGCTGCTGCTCGTGGTCTCCGGAAACCTTGCCCTCTTCGTCCTCGCCTGGATGGGTGTCAGCATGGCCCTGCACAAGCTACTCACCTTCTATCCTGACAGACCCGCCGCCCTGATGGCGGCCCGGAAAAAATTCCTCTTCAGCAGGCTTGGTGACATCGCCCTCCTTGTCGCGCTCTGGTTCGCCTGGCGCGCCTTCGGGACCCTTGACTACGCCGCGCTCTTTGCCGGAGCTTCCCGGGAGGAGGCGCCTCTCCAGACGATCGCCCTCCTCTTGGTGGTGGCGGCGGTCCTGAAGTCGGCCCAGTTCCCCTTCCACGGATGGCTTCCCGACACGATGGAGACCCCCACGCCAGTCTCCGCCCTCATGCATGCGGGCATCATCAACGCGGGCGGCTTCCTCATCATCCGGTTCAGCCCGCTCATGGCCCAAGCCCCCAAGGCGCTAGAACTCCTCGCGGCGGTCGGCGGGTTCACCGCCCTCTTCGGCTCACTTGTCATGATCACCCAGACGAGCGTGAAGCGGACACTCGCCTTCTCCACGGTCGCGCAGATGGGATTCATGATGCTGCAGTGCGGCCTCGGGGCCTTCGCCCTGGCCCTGCTTCACATCGCGGCCCACTCGCTCTACAAGGCCCACGCCTTCCTCTCCTCGGGAAGCGTGATTGCCGCGTCGCGGTCGGCCGGTTCCCCGCCCGCGCGGAGCTACCGGGGCCTTCTCGGGGCGCTCGCGGCCTTCGCGGCGGCAGGCGGTCTGGTCGCCCTTCTCTCCTGCCTCTCCGGAAGCGCCCCATGGGAGGACTCGGGCCGCTTCGGTCTCGGTCTGATCCTGGCCGTGGCCCTAGCCCAGCTCCTCTGGCACTGGTGGTCGACCTCGTCCGGTGCCATCGGATTCCTCTCGGGACTCGCTGTCGCTGCCGGCGTCGGCCTCCTCTCGGTCGCCCTCCACGAGGGGACGCGGCATCTGCTCGGCGACTCTGTCGCCGCTGCCCCCACCTTCACAATGGCCTGGCCGATCGCCCTGCTCACGGCCCTCTCCTTCATGCTGCTGGCTCTCCGGGCCTTCCTTCCCCCGACATGGGCCTCGACGGCGGCGGGCCGCACCCTCTTCGTCCACGCCTACAACGGATTCTACGTCAACACCGCCGCTAACCGCCTGATCGCCTCGATCTGGCCGCCCCGCGCCCGGAAATCCTGACCCTCTCACTCACTCGACCTCTCCAAAAGACCCTCAACCCACTTTCACGCCCACTCTAATCCTCACCACCATGCACTCCAGCGCTTCCACGATCCCCTCCCACACGTTCAGTACCCAGGCCGACGAGGCCTTGGGCCGCATCGCGCCGCTCTGGCCGCTCTCGCGGTTCGTCGCCGTGAATCCCTTTGTCGGGCTCTCCGACATGCCCTTCACCAAGGCCGCCGGGGTGCTCGCCCGGAATGCCGGCACGCCCCTGGCACTCCCCCCCTCCTTCTACCGGGAACTCCACGGGGCCGGGAAGATCACCGCGGAGGATCTGCGGAGGGCGATCGGCGAAGCGGATGCACGGCTCACTCCGGAGGAACTCGTGGCCGGACTTCAGGACGACGCGTGGGCGCTGCCGCTTCCTTCGGCCGATCTCCCGAGCGCACGGATCGACGCGGAGGGCGGAGCCCGGTGGGGTGCCTTCGTGACCGAGGAGATTTCCAAATGGTGCACGGCCTACTACGACGGCGGTCAGGCGCTCTGGGGATTCCCCTGGAAGGGCGTGCCGCTCTTCGCTGCCTGGCGGCAGGCCGCCTCGCTCGACAGGAACCCCGAGACGGCGGGCCTGAGGGGCTGGAGGGAATTCGTCCGGGGCCTCGGGGACGATCCTGCCCACGAGATCGACAGGGCGGCCACCGCCCTGGGTCTTGAAGAGTCCGCGGCAACGGAGGTCTTCCACTCCCTGCTGCTCGGCATCGGCGGATGGGCCGGTCACCTGAAGTTCCTCGCCCATGAAAAAAGACTGTACGGCGAACAGGACGACACCCTGCGGCATCTGCTCGCCATCAGGCTGGTCTACGAGTGTGCGCTCCAGAACGCCTTCCCAGCGGTGGCCTTCACCGCCCCGACCGGCCACGCGGAGGCCCCGGCGAGCACCCACGCGGCGCCTACTCCCCAGTTCCTCTGGCAGCGGGCCCATGAGATCGCCACCCGGCGGAAGCTCTTCGGCCAGCTCGCTTCCCTGGGAGGAGGCAAAGCGGGAGAGGCTCCCGACTTCCAGGCGGTCTTCTGCATCGATGTCCGGTCGGAGGTCTTCCGGAGGGCGCTTGAACAGGTGGCCCCGTCCGGAAAGACGATCGGGTTCGCCGGCTTCTTCGGATTCCCGATCGAGGCGGTGCCTGCGGGCGAGACAAGCGGCACCCCGCAGTGCCCGGTACTCCTGACCCCAGCCGCGAAGATTCCCTCGCACGGCTCCCGGGCTGAACTCGGAGTGATCGCGCGGCACAAGCGGTTTGCCGGGGCCTGGAAGTCCTTCAAGAACTCCGCCGTCTCGAGCTTCGTCTTTGTCGAGACACTCGGGCTCGGTTTCCTCGGCCGGATGATCCGGGACCTGACGGGTCACTCGCATCCCGAGCTGGGCTGCGGCTGCGATGTCGATGTCTCGGTCCTCCCGCCCGAGACCCGGGTAACGCTGGCCGCCGGTGCGCTCCGGCACATGGGTCTGGCCAAGGGCGGCCTTTCCAAGCTGGTCCTCCTCTGCGGCCACGGGAGCATGACGGAGAACAATCCCTACGGCTCGAGTCTCGACTGCGGCGCCTGCGGCGGCCACACCGGCGAGGCCAATGCAAGGACCGCCGCCGAGATCCTCAACGATCCCGTGGTCCGGAAAGGGCTCCTTGAGCAGGGAATCGTGATTCCGGAAGAGACGCTCTTTCTGGCCGGCCTTCACAACACGACCACCGACGAGGTGACGCTCTTCGGCCTCGACTCGGTGCCCGCCTCGCACCGGAAGCCGGTCAACTCGCTCGCGGCGGATCTCCAGCTGGCCGGAGGGATCTCCCGGAGGGAGAGGGCACCGCTCCTCGGTCTTGATCCGGTCGCGGTGGATCTCGACGGCGAGGTGGCCGCGCGGAGCCGGGACTGGGCGCAGGTCCGGCCCGAGTGGGGACTTGCCGGCAACCACGCCTTCATCGCCGCCCCCAGGGAGCGGACGCGGGGTCTCGATCTCGGTGGCAGGGTCTTCCTGCATGACTACCGGCACGATCTCGACGATGGCGAGGCGACCCTGGAACTGCTCCTCATCGCCCCGGTGGTCGTGGCGAGCTGGATCAACCTCCAGTACTTCGGCTCCACCGTCGACAACAGGATCTTCGGCTCCGGCGACAAGGTGATCCACAACGTGGCCGGCCTGCTCGGGGTCCACGAGGGGAACGGCGGCGACCTCAAGACGGGCCTCCCCTTCCAGTCGGTGCACGACGGCCGGGAATGGAGGCACGAACCGCTCCGGCTCGCCGTCATCGTGGAAGCGCCTGCGGAGTCGATCGACAAGGTGCTCGCCAAGCACAAGGACGTCGCCAACCTCGTGGCCAACGGCTGGATCCACCTCTTCGTCATGGCCAAGGATGGCCGGGTCACCGGCTGCTCCGACGGCCGGGGCGGGTGGAGGCCCGTGACCGTTTGACCAAAGCAGCCGCACAAGTCCAAGCACTCCTTGATCCTCAACTTCGCGAGGTTCTTGAAAACCTCGCGAAGTCGGAAGGGGTGACTCCGTCCGAATACTTGGAGCGGCTCATCAGAAAGGAGTTGGAGACCGAGGAAACGGAGACCCTGCCGCCAGATTCGTAGCCCGGAGAGCGCCACCGCTTGCCGGGAGGCAAGTGGCGTCAAACTACAGCCGCTTCGCTTTATCCTTGCCCACTACCCCATGGCATCCGCAAATCCTTTGTCTACATCTGAATCAAAAACACCTAAGGAAGCGCTGATTAAATCCCATGAAGGCCGCTGAATGCCATTTGCTGATTTTTGAAGGCGCGAGCGCTGGGCGATACCCGCAGCGGTCTTGCTCGAGCGAGCAACGCCGCAAAAATCGACAAATGGCTTTAGCCCTGCGGGTTGCGGAGATAACCGGCCGGGGGCTGCGTTGGCTTGGCACTTACAGCCCGCTGCGGGGATGCTCGTGCCAAGCCGCCTTGCCCGCGGCCCATGGCTTGCCCGGTCGTTGCTTCGCATCCGCTACGGCTTCCCGCAACGGCCTCTATGCGATTTAATCAGCGGTTCCCTAATTGTCTGAATACCCATTTTCTCAGAAAGGAATTTGTTTTATGAGTGGCGAACACCAACTGCTGATGGCGGGCCAGACCCGCGCCGCCCTGCAAGCCAAGCTCCTTCATCCGTCGGAACCTCTCGCCACCTACTGGCGGCATCTGCGGTTGCTCGCCCGGCAGAATCCGTTCTGGTTCTCCTCCAGCAATGTGCTCGCCTTTGTTGTTACCGGCGAGGAGGTGTATCGGCGGCCTGCCCGCGATCTCTTACTGCGTTTCACGAATACCAAGGATGCCGGCCTGCTGACCAAGGAAGTGCAATTTCACACCCACACCGCCTCCGCGCCGTTGGGGCGTCTTCTGGCACTCTACGACTGGATCGCGGACACCGACCTGCTGACCCCCGAGGAGGATGAGGCGTTCCGCGCTGCCGCGCTCGACTTTGCCGCCCAAGTGCCCATGCGGCAGTTGCAGGGACGCGCCCGGATGTTCGACAACCAGATTTTCTCCAACGCCTTCGGCGCGGCTGTGACCGGTCATGTGCTCGGCGTGCGCCGCGGCGACAGCGCCCAGGCCAGACGGATTCATGCCGTCGGCATGGAGTGGCTCCTCGACCAGTTTGGCCGTCTTCCGCACAGTTGTTACTCGGGCGAAGGGAGCACCTACCAGATGCTGGTGGTGATGCCGCTCCTGACCTTGGCAGGCGCCTTTGTTGAGGAGACCGCAGGCATTCCCATGTTCCAACGGGGGCAGGCCCCTTCCTTCAGCCCGTTACGCGATTGGCTGATCATGGCGCGCGATCTGGTCGGACCTGCGGGATTGCTACCCGGCTGGGATGCCTACGGAGCCTATCCCTTTGCCGTCCGCTCTCCGCTGGCCTACCTGGCCCAGCGCGATGGTGATCGCGAGGCGCTGGCATTGATCCGCGACGCCCACACTTGGTATCCCTCGAGTCATATCGCCTGGGAGTTTGATGACCGCCTCTGGACGCTGGTCTGGTGGCCCGAGAAGTTGGAACCGGCACCCGCCTGTCCGTTCCACGCCTGGATGAAGCCGGCCACGGCCGGTGCATTGCAGGATGCCCGCACCCAGACTCGCCTCTTCCAGTATTGGGATCCCTGCGGCGGCGCGCCACACAATGGTCGCAGTAATGTGAATCCCAACGCGATCGACCTGCAGTCGCGGGGCCTACCGCTACTCCTGGACGGAATGCCGACTCTGCCTGACGGGTTGTTGCATCTTGACGAGACGGCGTTGCGGCACTACCTGCCGGAGGGTCTCGTGCAGGGCTTGCGTCGCTACCTTGGCCAGCCTGAAACCCCCGAAGGGCTCACCTGCACCCTGCGTCACGCCGTGGCGGGCGGCATTGGCGACAGCAACTCCCTGGTGGTGGATGGCGAGAACTGGTATGTCCCGCTCCGATCCGTGGAAGGCAAGGGCCTGGCTGTCCATGACGCCGGTCGCCTGCAGGTGATCGAAAGCGACTCGGCCGACTATTACCGCGACCGCTATGACGTGACAAAGGTCACGCGCATCTCCGCGCTGGTGGACGGGGAGATTGTTCTCTGCCTCGATGACTGGGCCTCGGAGACCCCCCACCGGCTCACTTGGCAGGCCTTCACCTGGCCGGAGGCGTCCCAGGCCGATGGCCGTGTCCGAGCGGACATCGGCGGACTGCTGCAACTCGATTTCCTGCCGGGTCAGACCGGGCATTGGGCCCTGACCCCGGTGGCGGGATTTCCCAAAGCCCCTTGCAACGCCTCCACGCGCCTGGAATATCAGCTTCAGGAGCCGACCACCGCAGCCCGCCTGCTCATGGGCATGGTGATCCAGAGTCAGCTCGATGAGGGCGAGGATCTATCCGCCGAGTGGACACTGGAAGCCGCTGGCGAATCCCGCAGTGGAGTGAACCTCTCGGCCTTCTATCTGGATGACGAATGGCCCTCGGGAACCGGATTTCTCTTCCGCCGTACTTTCACTCTGACGGATGCTGCCGCCCAGCCTCTGTGTCTACGCATTCCCTCCGCAACACTCTCCTTGCGGGTCAGCGTCAATGGCGTCGATGTGGCGCCACTCTATCCCCAGACTGACAGTGAGCTTGAGGGGAAGACCAGCGACTACGCCCAGATGTATGACATCGGCCCGGCCTGCCGCACCGGCGAGAATCAAGTCGAGCTGCGGGTCACCTCTTTCCATGGCGAATCTCTCTGCGGCCCGGTCACCCTTCATCGCCCGCTGCCCCTGAAACCGGCGAACCTGAGCGCCGTCGGCAACGATCAATGGCTCGTCCAAGTCGGCGAACGGCAACACCGGGTTCTGCTGGGAAATCGAGAGACGGTTGCGTGGGGTGGGGGACGCACCGATGCCCGCCATGCCCTTCTCTCAGCGGATGGCGATCTGGCGCTGGCCGGGGTTTGCCGCGCCGAATTTCCCGAATCGGGCATCACGGTGAAATCCAACCTGCCCGTGGATCTTTCCGTTTCCGACGCCGGACTGCGCTTCGGTCTGCTTCCTGCCAACACCCATGTGATCGTCCGCCTGCGCGGCGGCCTGGTGTTGGTGAACGCGGGGAGCGTGCTTCAAGTCTCGTCGTCCGTTCCCGGCCTGAAGCTCAGCTTCCGCTTCGACGAGGCGCGCGACTGCTATGTCAACGGTCACGCCATGGGGCGTCGGGGCGGACCGGGCGACCGCCTGGTGGATTGGATCGTGCCGGCGGCCGCAGCCGCTGACTCCACCCTGCAAACAGCGGAAGACATCTACCGGTTGGCCGACCAACTCCCGGACGATCTCGACAAGCGACTGGACGAGTGCTTGAAATCGGGCGACTGGCGACTGCAACTGGCTGCCGCCGACGTGGCCGGCCAGTTCGATGTGCAGAGCGCTGTTCCGGCCCTTCTGCACCTGCTCGAAGAGGAAGCGTCCAAACCACCAAATCCGGGCCTGAGCCGGAGTTGGAGCGAGTCCAAGATGAATCAGGCGTTGATGGCGGATGCTGACCACGCGCCGGACACCACGATCGACCCGGTGGAGGGGACAAAGCGTTACCGCCTCACCCAGGCGCTGGTCATTGCCTTGGGCCGCTTGGGCGATGCCAGAGCCGTGGCACCGCTGGAACGGATCATGGCGCGTGGCACGGATTTCTTCCCCGCCCTGGCCCAGGTGCCGGTTGCACTGGCTCGCCTCGGTAGCCCGGGAAGCGTCGCGGTGCTTCAACGCCAGCAGGACTACGGCGAAATCAACGTCCAGACCCATGTCCGTCTGGCCTTGGAGTTTCTGAATGGAGAGATCAGTGGAACTGAATTCGAAACAAGGGTGAACCCAGCATAACGGTACTGCTACAGCCCAAAAAAACCAGCCGTAGAGTGTCATTTCTGATGGTGGTTGGTATTATCCCGATGATTCACAAATCGCGATAAAGACCACCCAGCAAGCTGACCATGAGATTTAGTGAAGCATCGCTTCCTTAGGTTTTGGGCACATATCTGAAAAGTTCCCTCCTCTAGGGCCTGCATTTTTGGGTTAAAATATAATGGCGCTTAGTTGGCTGAACTCGGGCTTGGTTCGAGCATCGACTGGGCAAAAGATCAATATGCCGCATTCTTTGCGGTATTTTCGGTGACGGAATCGTAACATCAAGGATGATGACAATTGGGGGTGGGAATGGCATTCTC
This sequence comes from Spartobacteria bacterium, assembly GCA_947482345.1. GTDB lineage: Bacteria > Verrucomicrobiota > Verrucomicrobiia > Chthoniobacterales > UBA6821 > UBA6821. The sequence goes on along the minus strand of CANKJN010000047.1, from coordinate 6,583 downwards.
TCCTCAGTTCAGAAAACCAAATCCCGAACCGATCACCTGCAAACCCTGATATCATAAGCCTCCAAGGGCCACTAGAGCCCGCTGATCATCAGATGCGAAACCGGCAACGGTGACGCAACGGAAAAAAGCGCAAAGGCAAAAGAATCACCCAAACCAAATTTCACCGCGAAGTCCCAACCCCTAACAAGGCAACCGACAAAAACCGTAAAAAACGACAGGCATCAAGACAGCGAACTCAAAAGACAAAAAACAGTCGTCAAAAAGAACAAAAAACGAGTAAGACAAATTAAACAGCACAGAAACTCCAAAAACTAAAAAACCAATGAAAAAAACCATCCTCGCAGCCCTGATTGCCGTGACCGGCTCGATGGCTCTCAATAACGCGGTAGCGGCCCCTCTTTACGACACCAATAATGCTCCTATCAGCTACACCGCCGGCAATATCTTTATCGGATTCCGCGCTAATGTAGGCGCAACCGGAGCTGATAAAAGCTATGTTCTCAACCTCGGTAATTATGGGAATTTCCCGATTCTCAGTGGAGGACAATCAGCTGCGGAATTGTTCGATGTCGGCTCCCAACTCGTAACTGTGTACGGCAGCAATTGGTATGCTAGCAACACGGTTACCTGGGGTATTTTTGGTATAGATTCCTCAAAACTCCCTATCTACAGCTCGACCAGCGATGATCGTGCAAATGCACCAATTACCAGGAATGTAGCACAGTCAGCCGGTGCATGGACCGCTTACACCGGCATGGGTGCCAACTACAATCAGGCCATAGCCAATGGAACCTACGCAGGTAACATTGGTGTCCTCGGAAATGGCGTCGTAACGGGAACGGGACCCAACACATGGTGGAAAAACATTAACGATGCAGCTGATTTTGGTGTCTACAATTCAACGATAGAAGCAGGAGTTAACACTGACCTCGAGTTCTACAGCACGACTGCCACAGCGGCCACCAGGCTTACTCAGTTCAATATTTCCGGCTCGGGCGTGATCTCCGTGGTACCAGAGCCCTCGACCTACGCTCTCCTTGGTTTTGCCGCTCTTCTCCTGATCGTGGCCTACCGTCGCAAGAACGCCGCTTAATTCCCTATCACTACATCGTCAGTTCAAGACAACAAAAACCAAAATACATATTATTATGAAAACCATCATCAAGTCGCTTCTGGCCATCACGGCCGTTGCCAGCATCGGATCGGCCTCCGCCGAGACCATCTACATGAGCGGAGCCACAGCGTTCCGTTCTGTCGCCAACACCGCCATCAGAAACTACTGCACGGCAAATGGCGGTTCAATCACAGCCTCCAACAACACCTCATTTGGCAGTGCCACCAGACTTGTTGGCTCCTTCTCCAATAGTGGATCGATCCACTACATCAGTGTTGCATGGTCCGGTTCCGAGGGTGGTATCCAGTCTGCCGCAAGTCCCCGTACCGGCGCCAAAGCGGTGAACAACACCTTCTGGGGAACCAATGCCAGTGGCACGAACTCAGGAACGACCATCTCGAAGCCTGCCGATCTGGCATTCTCCGACACCTATCAGGGGACTTCCCTCTTCAATGGTGATTTCAATGGCACAACTTACGCTACGCTTGTCGGTCATGACGAAGGGGATGGCATCGTCGGTGTGGTCACCTTCTGCTGGGTTGCTAGCACGAACTGCCCGATCACCAATGTCACTTCAATGCATGCACAGAGCATTCTCAACTTGGGCAATGCCCCCGTGGCTATCTTCACCGGAAACCCCATTGACGAGAACAAGGGCGTTTACCTCATCGGCCGTAATAGTGATTCCGGAACCCGTCTTGCTACCTTTGGAGAGTGTGGTTTCGGTGCAAACAGCCTTCCCCAGCAGTACCGGTACAATAGCTCGACCAACATCCAACTCTACCCCTCCGAGACGATCAATGGTGTCTTCGCAGATACCGGTAACAGTGGATATAGCTCTGGTGGAACTGTGGCAGGATTCATGACCAACACGCTGGGTGCCGGTGCAGCCCTCAAAGTTGGCGGCGCGAGCAGCGTATACGCCAACAACTTCCTGATCGGATACTCCGGCATCTCCGATGCGAACAGCCATACTGCAAACGGCCTTAAGAAGTTGACCTACAACGGTGTTGACAGCACCACATCCAATATCGCCAACGGTAGCTACACCTTCTGGACCTATGAGCACCTCTACGAGAACCCCGATGCCAGTGTGTTGGCCAAGAGCGTTGCAGCATCAATCGGCTCTTCTCTTCAGAATGCCTCCACCGCAACCGTCACCCCCAATGTCGGATACAATGACATGAGGGTTGGTCGTAACGGTGATGGTCTATACATCTATGCCAATTACTAATCTGTAACTGAGAATCAAAGGAGGGCGGGTCGGCGAAAGCTGACCCGCCTTTTTTTTGCCCTTGCTGCGTGGTGTGTTTATTTCGGATTTTGCAAATGAAAGCATGACAATAGGTCTAGAGCGTACACAGTGATTGGTCGGGTTGCTCGGGTTAAAAAGCTGAATCGTTAACAGGTTAAAAAAGGGGCATTTCAAGCCCACAAAATCATAACCACCAAGATTCAGATCATCCGGGAACAGTTTTTTGTGATTCGAACATCCCCCTCAGTCCTCATAGTAACAGTTCAACATCTCCAGATCCAAAGTCATTTCCGTGGCTATTTTCAGTGATTGGCATAACCCGCGTCTGGAATAATGATCATGTCATGAACCGGTCATGCATGCCTGTTTGGAAACAGGCTCGTTGGTCTCTCTGCCTGCTTATCCTGGGGGTGGCCTTCATCTCCCTTGTTCTCTGTCTGGAATCTCGTCACTTGTCCGAGGGCGATCACTCTGACGTGAGAGGTCTGCCACATTCCTCTTCCGACCCTGGGACTATCCGAGGGCAGGCGGGGAGCGGTCGCCCGGCTCCGATTGATTCAGGCGATTCGATGGCGGAACGGAACATGGTGGCGCCAGCTTCCGGTGCCATGGGGGTCGCACGCGATCGATGTGACTCCGGAGAGTTGCCTGGGAGTCCCGACTCTCGTCCCGTGAAGGCCGCAGGGTATCCCGTGGAACGCATCTCTCCCGGTCTCGGCCAAACGGGGGGAGGCGCTCTCTCTCGCAACCAAACAGTGACCCGATCCGTGCAATCTTCAACACTGAGTCCGCCTGCAGTTCCTGCTCTGGCGCCATCTGCCGTGAGGGATGTTAACTCAGGCGGCTTGGTTGCAAACCCGTCGGGTAATAAGGTCGCGAACAATGGCGCGGTGACTGGGGGTGCTGTGACTGGAGGTGCTGTGACTGGAGGTGCTGTGACTGGAGGTGCTGTGACTGGAGGTGCTGTGACTGGAGGTGCTGTGACTGGAGGTGCTGTAACTGGGGGTGCTGTGACTGGAGGTGCTGTGACTGGAGGTGCTGTAACTGGGGGTGCTGTGACTGGAGGTGCTGTGGCTGGATCGTTGGGGATGTCAGGCTCCCCTTCGGAAACTCCGGCCTCTTCCGTTTCTCCCACCGTTTCAGAAGTAAGCACGGATCCCGCTTCCCAGAACGCCGGTGCCCGTAAGGCGGGAGTCGTCAGGCAGGCTTCTGCGGAGGATCTCTACCGGGCAAAGCACGGATGGTCCACCTACGGGGAATTTATTCGTAGGCAGACGATCGATGCATACAACGTGGGGGCAGTTCCCAATCAGGAGCGTGCGGCCGGCACCCCAACTCCCGCCTCATTGGGGCAGTAAACGGCGGATGTTTTCCGCCTCTTCCTCCCCCATGGATCGTTGTTGCCGGGACAGCGCATTGCAGCATTCCCAATAGATTCCGTTCGCAGCAGGAACCCCTCTTTCCTTCGACAGCTTGGCCCATGGGTAGCATGAGGACGCTCCCTTGGAGGCAAGGAGGATTCTGGAATACTCATACTGGCAACCCGGGTGTCCCAGCCAGGCACCCTTCACATACCATCCGGAGGCGATGGTTCGGTCCTTGTCCGTTTTCTTCTCCATGAAGAAATCGCCGAGCAGCAGGCACGCCTTCCCATTACCGGATCCGGCGGCATTCTCTAGCCATGCGATAGCTTCGGGTTCTTTCTCACGTGACTTGAGCAACCTCTCTCCCAGCATGGCTTGGGAGAAGGGGTCTCCCAGCGAGGCCCCTTTCTCAAGCAGGGGTTGGCCGAGGGATGGGGCGATCATGCAACCTCGCCCTTCGCAGAGCAGGTAACCCTCCAGTCCGATGGCCCGTGGATCACTCAGAGAGGATGCCTTGTGGATCCAGTAATAGGCCATCTTCTCATCCTTGGGCGTTCCCTTCCCCTCAAGATAGAGTAGGCCAAGATTCACCATGGCCTTGGTATGTCCAGACTCGGCGGCCTTGAGATAGCAGTGGAACGCCTTTTCCCAGGACTGATCCCCCCCCTTCCCTGTGGCGTATGCCTTTCCTTGGAGGAATTGCTCTTCGGCAAGTTCGGTCGCGGACTTTTTCGTACTCGTGTTGTTCGTATTGGCTCCTGAGAGGACTTCACGGGGGGCAACGATGAACAGTGAGAGAGTGAGTAGGAGTGTAAGGGAAGCTCTATTCATGGGAGATTTTTTGTTTTGTCTTGTGGTGGGTGCCAAGGGCTTTTCTGTGACAATTTCGTTACATGGGAGGACTTTCCCTTGCGGGTTCTCCCCTTCATGATTTCAGGCGATGAATTGGAAATCCTCAGAATGCCCAAAATGCCCAAAATGCCCAAAAGATTGCCCCCAAGGCGTGGATCATGGTCCTGAAGCAAAGGGCTGCTTACCCTGTTGAGCAGTGAGGAAGTCTTCTCCCAACTCGTCTTCCTTAACACCTCGTCTTCGCCTCGCAAAATCCTAGCAGACCCTCGCCGTCACTCCAAAAAATCCGACTACTCATGAAAAAAACCATCTTCGCCGCACTCGCCATCGTGGGATTTTCGGTTACCACCGGCGCTCTGGCGCAGACCCCATTATCCTACACCGCAGGTAATATCTTCATGGGGTTCCGAGCCTCGGGCGGTACGGGGGTTGGCAACAGTTACCTCATCAATCTCGGTAATTTCACCAACTTGACCATACTTGCTCCAGGGGCACCTGCACAGCAAGTTGTTGATCTCGGTTCTGCGCTCAGCACTGTCTTTGGTGGTGATTGGCACACTCGTAACGAAGTTACTTGGGGTATTTTTGGTATAGATTCCTCAAAACTCCCTATCTATAGCTCGACCCCCTATGATCGTGTAAATGCACCAATTACCAGGAATGTAGCACAGTCAGCCGGTGCATGGACCGCTTACACGGGCATGGGTAACAACTACAATCAGGCCATTCCCAATAATCCCTCCACGGGTTCCTCCACTGGCATTCTCGGAAATGGCGTCGTAACAGGTACTGGTGCGAATACTTGGGCTAATGAAGTGGCCAAGCCAACTGATTTTGGTGTCTACAATTCAACGATAGAAGCAGGGGTTAGAACCGACCTCGATTTCTACAGCACGACTGCCACAGCGGCCACAAGGCTTGCGCAGTACTACACTATCTCCAGCAACGGAGTGGTCTCTGTTTTGGGAGATCGGGGAGGTGGCGGAAGTTACAACGGACCCTGGAACTGGACGGGTGCATCCGGTGAGTGGAGCGCGACGAACAACTGGTTAAGCAATCAGGTAGCCTCCAACGGCTTTGCCGTCGGGATCACGGGAGCCTCGGGAGGAACGATTACGAATGATGCAGTCACCAACCTCTCCAGCCTGACCTTCAGCAACGGGGCTGGATCTTTCACCCTAACGGGCACGAATCCCGGCCAGACCCTGAACATCTCAGGCGGTATCACCAACAACTCAGCGAACAATCAGACGATCTCCCCGGGGCTGGGCTTTACCAACAACGCGACCGTCAATGCCGCTTCCAACAGCATCAGTTATTCTGGGATTCAGCTCTCTAACAACTCCACCCTGACCGTGGATGGGGCGTTTAATTCGACCATTTCCGGATCGGTGACCGGTAACGGATCCCTGACCAAGAGTGGAACGGGGACAGCAACCCTCTCGGGTTCCAATTCCTTCAGCGGGTCGGTGGCAGTGACTGCCGGCAAGCTGGGCCTTGCCTCGAGTAATGCAGTTTCCTCGGCCAATGCCGTCAGCGTTTCCGGTGGCGAACTCTCCGTGGATACCAATAATACAGCGGCATCGTTGACCATCACCTCAGGACTGCTCTCCGGAAGCGGCACCCTGACGGCGGCAACCTACGCGCTCAACGGAGGAACGGTTTCGGGTAATCTCGGGGCAGGATCCCTGACCGTGGGGGGTAGCAGCACCCTGAGCGGAACAGCGGCCTCGACCAATGTCACCATCACCAGTGGATCGCTCACCCTTGATGGGAACGACCGCTTGGCCAATACAGCCTCCGTAAGCATTAGCAATGGAGGAATGCTCAATCTCGGCACGGAAGGCAACGATACAATCGGGACGCTCCACCTCAATGGAGGCACTCTCACCAATGGCACCCTGACCGCGGCGAGCTACAACTTGAACGGGGGATTGGTCTTCAGTTCCCTGGGCAATGGATCAATCACTGTGGGGAGCGGCTCGACCACACTAAGTG
>CANKJN010000046.1 GCA_947482345.1 Spartobacteria bacterium | reverse complement strand
CAAACCAACCCCCCAAAACAACCCCACCCAAAAGGCGAGGGTTGCAGAAGCGCAGGGTCAGCGTTGCTCTTTCGGTCTTGTAGTGCTGTGACTACACTCCCTCTTTCGCGTCTTGTCCTGCACCTCATCTCCTCCTCGCGCCATCCCGCCATTTTAATCTTAACAGGCCCTAGAGCGTTTTAAATAATTCTATAGCCATTCTTTGGGGCGGCATAGGGCACTCAGCAGTGTCGCATCGCACGGGCAGTAGCACAAAGAAAACAGCCGCTCGCTTGCTCCTTGATGATCACCCCATGGCGCCCCCAAATCTACGGCCACATCTTTACTTAAAACGCTCTAATAGTCTCCCGTTTACCTGATAAATCCCCAGCGATCCGAGAAGGGCCAGTAGACGAAGAATCCGCGTCCGATCACATTCCGCTCTGGTACGATGCCCCAGTAACGGCTGTCGCTGGAGTTGTAGCTGTTGTCGCCAAGGGCGAAGTAGGCATGGGAAGGAACCGTGAAGCTCTCCTTCGGTGATCCTAGATACGGGAAGGTCGGTCCGAAATCACTCCCGTTGGAATATCCCCTGTAGCCATCCTTGCAGCTCATGACCCGCCTGAAGGGAGCTTCCTGCGCGGGAGAGTCGTCGATGAAGAGGCGCGGAGGATCGATCCTGAGCGTCTCTCCGGAGAGTCCGGCTAGGCGCTTGATGTAGAACTGCGATCCGAGTGCCGGATCGAGGTTCATCTCGATGCGGCGGATGCCGGTTGTCCTGAAGACGAAGACATTGGAGAGGGCAGGACTCCGGAACTGGTAGGTCATGCGATCGACAAAGACCTGATCTCCCGCCTGGATGTATCCGTGGACAATGGATTCACCCGACTCGTAAATCCTGCCGGGGAGGATGCCGAAGTCACGCACCAAGACATCCTTCGGAGCGAAGATCCTGTGGCGCCCCGCCGATGTGACCACATCGGTGAAGGTGAAGAAGTTAAGTAATGGGGGGCGTTCGTTGACGGCCAGTACCTGCTCCCTTGCCGATGCCCGGACGTCGAGGTGGGTGCGGCCCAGTCGGGTGAAATCAAGCGCCCTGGACAGCGGGCCGGGGAGGGGGTCCTTGGAAGGATGCCCTGTCATTCCGTAGAGGGTCGGCTGCATGGACCCGGTGGGGATCTTGAAGGGCTTGAGAAAATATGCCTGGAACCCTATGGCAAGCGAAACGGCGACGACGATCGCCTCAATGTTCTCGGCCCATGCGGCGTGGGCCTTCACCGGAATCACGTTGGAAAAAGCGACATCGAGATCCCGGGTCAGTCCGTTAATCGCGGTTTCGTCCCGTGCAGCGATGCCGGCATCAAGTGAGGCGATCCGTCCCTGAAGGGTGGCGATCTGATCCTGCCGGAGGAGATCCCGGTGGTGGTGGAGGGTTTTGGTGGCCGCTTCGGAAAGGAAGCGGGCATCCTTCAGGAAGCGTGGAGTGAAAAGGCCCATGGTCAGGATGAATTTTGTACAAGCAGAGAAACAGGAGCAGTCTCTTTTGGCAATCATGGCTGTCGTCAGGGGGCCGACGTGAGGGGGCTTGTCAAGCCGGTCACCCCACCGCATAATGCTCCACCACATTTTCGCTTATCCCTGACCCTGATCTCATGAAAACCCACCACATCGAAGAGGCCGCCAAGGTCGTCCCCAACAAGCAGCAGCTCATCAATATCGTCAGCAGGCGTCTGCGCGAACTCTCCGCAGGCAGTCGTCCGATGATCGAGGTCGATCTGCAGATGGGTCTTGCGGACATCGCCCTGGCCGAGGTCGCCGCCGGAAAGCTTACCGCCGAGGCTTCCATCAGTCTCGAGGCCGAACAGGCAGCCTAGACTTTCATTCCACTGAAGAGCAGGTTCGGGGTGTGCCGGGTATCCGGAAACCCGCCGCAGCATGGCCTCTGACATCGTCACCAATCGGAAGGCCTTCAGGGATTATCAGATCCTTGAGACGTTCGAGGCCGGGATTTCGCTCCTCGGTACCGAGGTTAAGTCGCTCAGGGCAGGCCGTGTGGATCTGCTCGGCTGCTATGCGAAAGTAGAGAAGCGCGGCGTGGTTCTTCACGACGCCACGATACAGATCTATGAGAAGGCCAGTCATGAGACCCACGACCCGAAGCGCCCGAGGCTTCTCCTCCTCAACAAGGTGGAGATCACCCGGATGCTCGAGCAGACACAGCGCAAGGGCCTGGCCTTGCCGGTCCTGCGAATGTACTGGAAGAAGGGACGGGTGAAGGTCGAGATCGGCCTCGGCAGGGGCAAGCATGCGGCGGATCAGCGTCAGGATCTCAAGAAGCGCGTCGAGCAGCGGGAGACCGATCGTGAGATTGCACGCTTCAAGCAAGGCAAGAGTTGATTTCCTCATTGCCGAGCAATCGTTCCGACAGCACCCTTTCACGATGAGCCAGAGAGAGTCAGAGGATGAATTCAAGCTCCAGGGAGTCCTTCCCCCGGAGGATGATTTCGCCCGCGAGGCGGCGGAGTATCCCGTCGTACCCGTTTGGGTCGAGCTTGTGGCGGACAGCGAGACGCCGCTCTCCCTTCTCTCGAAGCTCTCTTCGGAAGAGACTTCGTTCCTTCTCGAGTCAGCCGAGCAAAGCGATCTGGTAGGGCGTTACTCTTTTGTCGGTTGCGGTTCGCGGGCGATGATCTCCTCTCAGGGCGATACGGTCACGCTGACCGACCGCAACGGTCTCACCAAGTCTTGGAGCGCCGCCGACCCCCTCCGGGAACTCGAGGCTCTCATGGCCCGTTATCGGTGCCCCATCCATCCGGAGTTGCCGGGGTTTACCGGTGGGGCTGTGGGGTATCTGGGCTACGATGCCGTGCGCCGCTTCGAGCCGACGGTTGGATCCCATCCCAGGGATGATCTGGGCCTTCCCGACATGGTTTTCCTCATCGCCGACACCGTGGTGCTCTTCGACCACAAAAACCGTCGTATCAAGGTGGTGGCTTGCGCCTTCCCCGGAGAACTCGGGGTTGCGGAATCCCGTCGGGAGGCCATGGGCCGCATCAACCGGATGCTTGTCAAGCTGGCGTACCCTTCCGCCATGGACCCGTTCCCGGTTGGAGCGGTGGCCGAACGCTTACCCATGAGCAGCAATTTCACCCGCGAAGCCTTCGAGAAGGCGGTCGTGGACTCGAAGGAATTCATCAAGGCGGGGGACATCTTCCAGATCGTTCTCTCCCAGCGCTTCTCCCTGCCGTATGCGCACGATCCCGTTCATCTTTACCGGGCACTGCGGTTCATTAATCCCTCTCCCTACATGTTCTGCCTGAGGTTGCCCGGCGGCATCTCCCTGGTCGGAAGTTCCCCCGAGGTGCATGTCAAGGTGACCAATGGGAATGTCCAGATACGTCCGATCGCAGGAACCCGTAAGCGTGGTTCCACCCCGGAGGCTGACGAGGCGCTGAGACTTGAACTGCTTGATGATCCGAAGGAACGCGCAGAGCACCTGATGCTCGTCGATCTCGCGCGCAACGATGTGGGAAGGATTTCCGAATTCGGAAGCGTCATCCTGACTGACTTCATGACCGTCGAACGTTACAGCCACGTCATGCACATCGTCTCCAATGTCACGGGACGCCTCTCCGGGGATCATTCCCCGCTTGATGTGCTCCGGGCGACCTTCCCGGCAGGTACGGTGAGCGGTTCCCCGAAGGTCCGAGCGATGCAGATCATCAGCACCATGGAACCGACGTCCCGCGCCTCCTATGCGGGTGCTGTGGGTTATCTCGGCTTCAACGGCCAACTCGACTCCTGCATCGCCCTGCGCACCGTCCTTCTCAAGGATGGCATTGCCCATGTCCAGGCCGGGGCGGGGGTTGTGGCCGACTCTAATCCGGCCTCGGAGTACGAGGAGACCGTCAACAAGGCGATGGGTGTCGTCCGTGCCGTCGAGTTGGCCTCAGCCACTTCATCCCGAGCATCCCTTCCATCATGATCCTTGTCATCGATAACTACGACTCATTCACCTACAACCTCGTTCAGTATTTCGGGGAGTTGGGTGCGGATCCCGTCGTCAGGCGCAACGACGGTATCACAATCGGGGAGATCGAAGCCATGGCTCCGGAACGTCTCTGCATTTCACCGGGACCATGCACGCCGAAGGAAGCCGGCATCAGCTGCGAGGTGATCCGCCGTTTTGCTGGATCATTCCCTATTCTCGGTGTCTGTCTCGGTCATCAGTGCATGGGGGATGTCTACGGCGGTGAGGTAGTCCGCGCGGAACGCCTGATGCATGGCAAGACCTCCCCGATCCTGCACAACGGAGAGGATCTCTTTGCAGGGCTTCCGAATCCCTTCGAGGCGACCCGCTATCACAGCCTGCTGGTGAAGAGGCAGACGTTCCCGGGTTGTCTCGAGATCACGGCTGAAACTGCCGAAGGCGAGATCATGGGCCTGCGTCACAGGGAACTTCCCGTCTGGGGCGTCCAGTTCCATCCCGAGTCGATCCTGACGACCCACGGCAAGGAGCTTCTAGCCAATTTCCTCAAGCTGCAGGCCTGAGAAATCGGAAGATGGATCTCCCGCAGAGGCGCGGAGAATAAATTGATGGATCAATCGGCGTGCAAGTCTATGGAGGTCAGTGTTGTATTTAAAACAGAGTGTGAGTGATTCCAGATAGCCATCTGTGGAAAAATCGTGGAGTAGGCTCCTCTGAATTGATTTATGATCCCCTCAGCGCCTCTGCGCCTCTGCGCGAGACACTTTCCGGTGCAGTAATTCGTTGAAGATTTCGGCGACTTCACGGGCGCATGATTCGACACTGACATTCTTTGCTCCCTCCGCTTCGAGTGAAGTCATCGAGACCCCTGGAAGTCCGCACGGGGTGATGTGGTTGAAGGCACTGAGATCGCCGCAGATGTTGATCGCGAAGCCATGCATGGAGATCCATTTGCGGACTCCGACGCCGAGTGACGCGATCTTTCGTTCACCGACCCAGACTCCCGTCTTCCCTTCCATGCGACCTCCCGTGATTCCGTGTCGGGAGAGGAGGATGATCAGGATCTCCTCGAGGAAGCGCAGGTAGTCGTGCAGATCTCGTCCGAAGAGCGAGAGATCGAGCACGGGGTAGCCCACGAGTTGACCGGGGCCGTGGTAGGTCGCCTGACCACCGCGGTTGGTGCGATGGACGGGGTGGGGGAGGATGCTTTCCTCGCGCAGGCTGGATTCATCTCGACTGCGTCCCATGGTGTAGACCGGTGCATGCTCGAGTAGCAGAAGATGATTGCCGGGATCTCCGGCCACCTTCGCGGAGAGAAGCGATTCCTGGAGTTCGAGCCCCTCCTCGTAGCTGATCCGACCAAGCCATCGGGCGGAGATTACTGGATTCATCTGGCACGGGTTGCTGTGACCTTGAGAACCGGGGAGGAGATGGTCCGCAGATGGGTCAGGCCGATGGCGATTGCATCGGCGGCATCGCTCGGAGGGGTTTCCGTGAGACCCAGAAGTGCCCTGATCATGAAAGCGACCTGCTCCTTGGCGGCCGCACCCTTACCGACCACAGCCTGCTTCACCCGCTTCGGCGGATATTCGTGGATGGAGAGGCCCGCTTGGGCTGCGGCCAGGACGGCCACGCCACGCGCCGCACCTAGCACGATGGCGGTGGCATAACTTTGGACAAAGATGACCTTCTCGATGGCTAGAGCCGTTGGCTGATGCTTGGTAATGGCCAATACGAGTGCTTCATGGATGGCGATCAGGCAGGCCTCCTGAGAAAGGCTGGCCCGGTTTCTCACCACGGAATACTCCAGGCACCGCACCTTGGATCCGATCTCTTCAAGCACCGCAATGCCTGTTCCGCGAAGTGATGGATCGACGGCCAGTATGCGCATCGGGCAAGATTATGACGTTTTCAGCATCCGGTCAAAGGGTCCGGATTGTGGACTGAAGGTTGTGTTGCGGATCAGCGTCCACCCTGCGGCATGAAGCCGCCCAAGGCCCCCGTTCCTTCCCAGGAAGCCGGTCTGTTCCATGGAATGGAACTTACGGCCGCCCTGTCCGGGGTGGGGTTGTTCTCTGGCGCGGTCTGGCAGCCCGGAAGAAGGGAGAGGATCACGATGGCTGTCGCCAAGCAGAGACGTTGCATTTTCATCAGAGGAGTTTGGGGTCGGCTTCCTCGCCGGGGCCCATGTAGATCACGGTATCCCCGGGTTGAACGGTGAGTCCTGCACTGATGCTGTTGGCCACGATGTCGGCGATGGAAGTGGAGGGTTCCACAGAGGTAATGCGGACCTTGCCGATGCGTTGGGTGCCGCGCTTGATGATCATCTCGGCATTGCTCACCACTCCGTTGCGGTCCCCCAGGCTCAGGACCACGAAATTCCATGACGAATTGACCGCAAGGATGCGTCCTTCCAGACCGCTTCTCATCAACTTCGAGCGGCGCTGCGCCTCCTTTTCCCTGAGTGTGGAAAGTTGGGATTCCTGATCCTTTAGCTTGGTCTGGAGACCGGTGGTGAGGATGTCCTTTTCCTCCAATTCCTTCTTAAGCTCTACGGTCGGGTCGGATGTGGGCTGGGCGGGCGTATTGACCTTGCTTTCAAGTTCCGTGATCCGAGCATCCTTGGCCTCAATGTCCGATTTTTGCTGGGCAAGCGCGGAGTCCTTGTCGGCAACCTGTTTCTGAACATCGGTCAAGGTGCTGGTTGTCTTGCTGACTTGGGAGCGAGCCTCCATCAATTCGGACGCCGTCCGTTCCGCTTCCGTTCCGGCAATGGCCAGTTTCTCGTTGGCCGCTTTGAGTTCGGAAGCTGTTTTCTCCGCCTTCTTGGCATTGGCCGAGGATTCATCCTGAAACCTTGCAGACTCCGCTTTGGTTTCCAGCAGTTTGCTGCGGTTCATATAGCCGAGGGCAGCGGCAGCCAAAGAAAGAGCAACGACTACAATGACGAGAACTTTTTGCATTCGGAGAAATTGATCGGGGGGTAAAGGGTGATAATCCATAGACGTATGGATCTATTCACTCAAGCTTCAAAAACTCCTTTCCGGAGTTGTTTTATAAGCATGAAGGGGTAGATTGTACTTGTCAGGGGCTATGGATGAAAGACCGGTGAACCCCGCCAGGGCAGGAATGCAGCAACGGCAGCCAGCTCTCTCTTGCCGTAGCTTCCTGACACTCTTTTTTTTGGTGAGATGCGGTTGATGGAAAGTACGGGAAAGATAAAAAAGCACAGTGACACATCAGCGCTTCCTTAAGTCCGATTCCTATTGGGACTTGGTATGAGTCCTCTGTCCGCATAGTAACAATGCTGTCAGCAGGTCGGAAGTTACTCCGATGACACTTCCGTTGGAGGAGGGGAGCCGGACTATGGTTGATGAGGAACTTGCGCATGGCTGCGAAGATGGCGCAGTTTCATGGGTTGCCGCGTTCCGTGCAGTCCTGCGGAAGTATGCTGAGATCACAGGGGTTCAGGAGGCTGCGGTAGGGGCGGCCATATAGCCACCTACGAAAGTGCCTCGAAGCGGGAGCGCAAATATGAATCCGTCATGCCCGCCACATAGTCCGCCACGACGCGGTGGAGGCCTTCACCTTCGAGGCGCGTGAGGCTGCGGCTACCCAGGTGCGCGGGGTTGTTCACAAGATCGGCATAGACCGATTCCATCTGTCGGCAGGCAGTCTCATTGGTGCCCTGCACCTCCGGATGGTGGTAAAAATTCGCATAGAGGTGTCGACGCAGTTCGGCGTTGCGGGATTTCAGTTCCGGGGAATAGCCGATGAGCTTCACGGGATGGCGGCGCACGTCATCGACCGAGGAGACCCCGGAGGAGCGGATCGCTTCACCGCTTGTGGAGACGAGATCCTCGACCTCCCGGTTGATGAGGCAGCGAATGATGAACTTGCGGTGGGTGCGGGGACCGGCCGATGCCAGAAGGCCGGAGGATTCGGAAAAGGCCTTCTCGGAAGCTTCCTTCCAGAGATCGAGCGACTCGAGATCCTTTTCAGGGAGTAATCCCGAAGCGAGTCCATCCTCGAGGTCGTGGCCGTAGTAGGCGATTTCGTCGGCGATATTCGCGATCTGGGCCTCGAGGGAGGGGCTGGGATGGGTTCCCAAAGCAGGATGGTTGAGGGTGCGGTCGTGTTTCCTCAGTCCCTCGAGCACTTCGTGGGAGAGGTTGAGACCGGGTTGCTGGGGGTAGCTCTCCTCAAGCACCTCGACGACCCTCAGGCTCTGCCCGTTATGATCGAATCCCCCGTGATCTTTCATCAGGCGGTCGAGCGCCTCCTCTCCCGCGTGGCCGAAGGGGGTGTGCCCGAGGTCGTGGGCAAGCGCGATCGCCTCCGCCAGGTCCTCGTTGACGCCGAGGGCGCGTGCAACCGTACGACTGATCGAGGCGACCTCGATGGTGTGGGTCAGGCGGGTGCGGTAATGGTCACCCTTGCCGTTCAGGAAGACCTGGGTCTTTCCGTCAAGCCTGCGGAAGGATGTCCCGTGGACGATCCGGTCCCGGTCCCGCTGGTAGCACGAACGAAAGGAATGCTCCGACTCGGGCCTGAGCCGCCCGACACTCTCTGAGGAGCGCTGGGCTTGGGGAGCCAGTAGTGCTTCGCGAGGGTCAAGAGACATGGGGGGAAAAGAATGAAACCTGAAAGCTGAAACTTGAAACCTGAAGAAGCGGGGAGGATGAAAAGTTAAAAAGGTTAGAAAGTTAAAACGATGACGGGAGGCTCTGGTTGCAGCAGTTCCTGACCTTTTAACGATTCAACGTCTTTAACTTTTTAACCTGATCCCTCCCTAGACGTTGAAGCGGAATTCCATCACGTCGCCGTCCTTCACTTCGTATTCCTTGCCTTCGATGCGGAGTTTGCCCGCTTCGCGGCACTTGGCGGAGGAACCGAGCGTGTCGAGGTCGGTGAAAGCCATCGTCTCGGCGGCGATGAAACCGCGCTCGAAATCGCTGTGGATGACGCCGGCGGCGGCGGGTGCCTTGTCACCGGAGCGGATGGTCCAGGCACGGGTCTCCTTGGGGCCGTAGGTGAAGTAGGTGCGCAGGCCGAGCAGGGTGTAAGCCCCGCGGATGAGCTTGCCGACGCCGCTGTCGGAGACGCCGAGGCCCTCGAGATATTCCTTGGCCTCATCGGGGGGGAGTTCCGAGAGCTCGCTCTCGATCTGCGCGCTGACGACAACCGTGCCGGTTCCGTGATGGGAGGCGGCATACTCCTCCACCGCCTTCACGTGGGGATTGGAGGAATAGTCTCCCTTCTCCAAGAGCGCGAGATCCTCCTCGCGGACATTGGCGGCGAAGAGCACGGGCTTGGCGCTCAGGAGGAAGAAGGTGGCGAGGATCTTCTTCTCGTCGTCGGAGAGATCTGCGGTGGAGGCTGGCTTACCGGAATCGAGGTGGGGAAGGAGTTTCTGGCCGAGTTCGATCTCCGCCTTGGCAATCTTGTCGCCGGTCTTGGCTGCCTTGGCCTGACGCTCGATGCGCTTCTGAACATTGGCCATGTCGGCAAGGACAAGCTCCGTGGTGATGATCTCGATGTCGCGGACGGGGTCGACCGTGCCGGCGACATGGTGGATGTCTTCATTCTCGAAGCAACGGACCACTTGGACGATGGCGTCGACCTCGCGGATGTGGGCAAGGAACTTGTTCCCGAGGCCCTCGCCTTCGCTGGCCCCCTTGACGAGGCCGGCGATGTCGACGAACTCGATGGCCGCGGGAATGACCTTCTCCGAGGAGGCGAGTTCCCGGAGACGCTCCAAACGGGAGTCGGGGACGTTCACCACGCCGACGTTCGGCTCGATGGTGCAGAATGGAAAATTCGCCGCCTCGGCCTTGCGGCTCCGGGTGAGGGCGTTGAAGAGAGTGGATTTTCCCACGTTGGGGAGACCGACGATGCCTGCGCGTAACATCCAACCTTGCTACCTGAGTCCGGGCAGGGGAAAAACATCTTTTGAACATCCAAGTGAAAAAACTTTTCCGATGAAGAACCTCCAGACTCTCGTTTCCACCCTCGACACCCTCCTCCGGACAGCCGAAATCGCAGACTATCCCGGCGCCGTGAACGGCCTCCAGATCGCCAACAGCGGCCGGGTCTCCAGGATCGTCGCCGCCGTTGATGCCTGCGAGGCGGTGATCAAGGAAGCCTCCAGGGAGGAGGGGACACTGCTGATCGTCCATCACGGGCTCTTCTGGAACGGATCCGCACCGGTCACCGGTCCCTACTACCGTAAGCTGAAGGCGGCGATGGAGGGAGATCTCGCCCTCTATAGCTCACATCTTCCCCTCGATCTGCATCCGAAGCTTGGAAACAATGCACTTCTTGCCCGTGCCCTCGGGCTCACCTCGACCAAGCCGGCCATGGAACTCAAGGGGAATGCGGTTGGCCTGATCGGAACCACTCCAGCCGTAAGCCGCGAACGCTTTGCCAAGAAGCTGACCGATGCCGTGGGTGGGCCCGTCCATCTGGCTCCGGGTGGTCCCGCCACAATCAGAAAGGTGCTTGTCGTGACGGGAGGAGCGGGGAGCGAGGTGGCCCGCGCTGCTGATCTCGGAGTCGATGCCTTCGTGACAGGGGAGGGCCCTCACTGGAGCTACACGGCCGCCGAGGAATGCGGAATCAATCTCTTCTACGCAGGGCACTACGCCACGGAGACCTTCGGGGTGAAGGCGCTGGCCTCATGGCTCTCCGGAAAGACGGGCCTTCCCTGGAGCTTCCTCGATCATCCGACCGGGCTTTAAGACGGATTTTGCAAAGGAACCATGGTAACGAATCTGGATCGTTCCCCAAGATAGTGACGTGAAATAGAGGGAGAAAAAATAATCAGGAACTCAGGAATTGCTTGCCTGGCCGTTGCTTCGTATCCGTTGTATCAGGAAAAGAAAGAGACAGGAATGATTGTTACGTACACTCCAAGCCCTATCCCATGATGAGGGGTGAAGTAAACGGGGAGGAAAGGTGTTAGGCCGATCGTGGGTGTGCTGAATATGATCAAAATCGGAATGGTGTATCGTCGAGTCATCTTGGTTATTTTCCTAGTTTGTTTGGCTGCAAAGTTCCCTCCTTTCCTGATTTCCTGATCGAAATTCCGTTCCTACTACAACTTTTGGGTTAAAAAAACGTCGTCTCTCTCATGAAACCGCTGGCTCGATCCTTCTTCAAGCGGGACGCGGTGCTCTGCGCGCGTGAGTTGATCGGATGCACGCTGGGTCATGCGGGAACCTCCGGCGTCATTGTCGAGACCGAGGCCTATGCGGCCGAGGGTGATCCCGCCTGCCATACCTGGAAGCGGCATGGAGCACGCGATTTCGTATCCCGCAATGACCCCGGAACCGCCTATGTCTATCTGAACTACGGGATGCACTGGCTATTCAACCTGCTCGTGAAGGGAGGCGAGAGGGATGGTTTTGTGCTAATCAGGGCCTTGGAACCGCTCGGTGGAGTCGACCTGATGAAGGAGCGCAGGCGACGCGGGGAGGTGGAGGAACTCTGCAACGGTCCCGCCAAGCTTACCCAAGCACTCGGGATCACGGGTGATCACCATGAAGTCGATCCGCTCTCGGTAAGGGGATGGGTCCTTGCAAAACCTGCGAAAACGGTCGCCACGATCACCTCGACGCGAATCGGAATCTCTCAAGCCACCGACTATCCGTGGCGCTTCTTAATGAAGGGGAACCGCTGTGTGAGCTTTCCAGTTTAGCGCTCGCTCCTTGGCTGATTTTGGGTTGGGGATTTCCTTTCATTCTTCATCATTCAAGATTCATCCTTTTCCCCCTCTTCTTCATTTTCCTCTTCAGGGGGAGGTTCCGCCATCTTTTTGAGGACTTCGGTCATGTCCTCGGCCTCGTCCCAGACCCCCCGGGTGACGTAGATCGGTGCCTTCTGCTGGGCGGACATGGCCAGGCAGTCGCTGGGCCTCGCATCAAGCTCGATCACTTTTCTCTGCTGGAGCTCGTTCTCCACAGTCACGATCATGCGTCCGTAATAGGTTGCCCCCTTGATGTCGTTGATGACGACGCGTTCGACCTTCGCCCCCAAGCCCGTGAGGAGCATTCCCATGAGGTCGTGGGTGAGGGGTCGCTCGCTCTTGGTACCGTTGATCAGGAGGCTGATGGCGTTTCCGACAAGCGGATCCATGTAGATCACAAAGACCTTCTCGTCGTTGCCCAGAAAGACGGCGCTTCCCGTCGTGGTCGGGATGACGGCCCTGATTCCGATTTGGATGACATCCTTGGGATTCATGGATTGATGATCGGGCGGGGAAGCCGGAAATGCACTTGGGGATTAGGCTTATCTTCCTTACCCCTGATACGCGGGATGGATGATGCCGCGACGGCGGTATTCCGCGGCCAGGACCAGGTAGTGATCGGCCCAGGATCCGAGTCCCGATTGCTCCTCGGCGCTCAGCGTCCTGACGACTCGTCCGGGTGATCCGACGACCATCGATCCGGGCGGGATCACCGTGTTCATGAGGACCGTGGTGTGCGCCCCGATGAGGGAACGCTCCCCGATCACCGCCCCGTCGAGGATGATCGCTCCCATTCCGATGAGCGACTCGTCGCCGATCGTGCAGGCGTGGACGATCGCAGAGTGACCGATCGTGACCCTCCTGCCGACCGTCACGCCGAGATCCGTCGCCACATGGATCACCGCGTTGTCCTGGACGTTGCTCTCCTCGCCGATCACGATGGGTGCGATGTCGGCCCGCAGCGAAGCCGATGGCCAGACGCTGGAGCGAGGTCCTAGCGTGACGGATCCCGAGAGGAACGCGCCCGGAGCGACGAAGGAATCGGTGCCGAGTGCAGGGCTTTGGTCCAGGTGGTCGCACACGATCTTCGCGAAGTAGTCAAGATGATCCGGATGACGGAGATCGCTCCGGGGGTCGGCCGTGGGGTGAGTGTTCATGTGGTTTTTTTAAGATTTTTTCACAATGGGTGTTGACAGGGCGATTGGCTTTTTTTCTGATCTCCCTGTCACAACGACAACACCAAACCCAACCCAACACAACAATCCATGAGCAGCAAAATCCATCTCGTTGAATCCGTCCAGAAGTCCCTCGGCAAAGATGTCTCCAAGGCCCACGCCGAAAAGGTCGTGAATGCCGTCATCGACAGCATCAAGGGCCTCGTCAAGAAGCACAAGAGCCTTCAGCTGATCGGATTCGGCACCTTCAAGGTTGTCAACCGCAAGGCCCGCAAGGGAATCAACCCCAAGACCGGCAAGGCCATCCAGATCAAGGCTTCCAAGAGCGTTCGTCTGACCCCGGGCAAGGCTTTCAAGCAGTCCCTCTAAGTTTCTAAGGGTTTCCCCCCACCCCGAGAAAACCCGTTATGCCAATCGGCATAACGGGTTTTCTCATGTTTAGGCACTTTCCTATCGCGTCCGGTTTTTGATATCATCCACCTTCCATGAAGAATCCTATCGTTGTTTCCGTCACCGGCGCCGCCGGACAAATCGGCTATTCACTCCTTCCCCGCATCGCCTCGGGTGAGATCTTCGGCCGCGACCAACCCGTCTCCCTCAGGCTCATCGAGATCGAGCCGGGAATGAAGGCCCTCGCCGGAGTGGTCATGGAACTCAACGACTGCGCCTTCCCTCTCCTCGAGTCGATTGAGGCGACCTCCGATCTTGATCACGGATTCGACGGCGCCAACTGGGCCCTGCTGGTCGGTAGCGTGCCCCGCAAGGCCGGTATGGAGCGCAAGGATCTCCTCGGCATCAATGGCAAGATCTTCGTCGGTCAGGGGCAGGCGATCGAGCGCAGCGCTGCGGAGGATATCCGCGTCCTGGTGGTCGGCAATCCCTGCAACACCAACTGCCTCATCGCCATGAACAACGCGCGCGGCATTCCCTCGGAGCGCTGGCACGCCATGACCCGCCTCGACGAGAATCGCGCCAAGAGCGCCCTTGCCGAAAAGGCCGGCTGCCACAACCGTGATGTCACCCGGATGGCGATCTGGGGGAATCATTCCAGCACCCTCTATCCCGACTTCGAGAACGCCCTGATCAACGGCGAACCCGTCGAGAAGTCGATCCCTGACCGTGCCTGGCTCGAGGGTGATTTCATCAAGAATGTGCAGCAGCGCGGTGCCGCCATCATTGCCGCCCGCGGACTTTCCTCAGCCGCATCGGCCGCCCATGCGGCGCTCGAGACCGTGATGTCGCTCAGAAAGACAACCCCTTCCGACGATTGGCACAGCGTCGCCGTAGCCTCCGACGGCTCCTATGGCGTCGAGAAGGGACTCATCTGCTCCTTTCCCATCCGCTCCAACGGCACCACCTCCGAGATCGTCCAGGGCGTGGAGCTCAGCGAGTTTGGCAAAGCCAAGTTCCAGCAGAGCGTCAACGAACTCCTTGAGGAAAAGGCGATGGTCTCCGACCTCCTGCCGAAATAAGGTGGATAGGCTGAAGGCTTTTAGAATCTCGGGAGAGGTGAGGGGCGTATCCATTCTCCCCTGCCTCTTTCCTGATTCTATCCCGCTCAGTCCCTATCCCCCTAAACCTAGAACCTATTCGCCATCACCTAGCTTCCAGATCCTCGCTGCCCTCCCACCTAACAGTCTTCAGTCTAAACCGCTAATCACCTCTGCCTGTCCCTTCCATGTCCCACTCCATTCCTGAGGCCGACCCCGCCACCCACCGCTCCGAGACCGACAGCATGGGAGCGATCCCCGTACCGCATCATCGATACTACGGGGCCCAGACTGCACGTTCCCTGATCCATTTCGACATCGGTAACGACACCAAGCCACCCGAACTGATCAAGGCCCTGGGCCAGCTTAAGAAGGCCTGCGCCCTTGCCAACAGGGATCTCGGGAAGCTCTCCCCCGAGAAGGCCGACCTGATTGCCCGGGCCGCCGACGAGGTGATCTCGGGTAAGCTCGACGACCACTTCCCTTTACGCATCTGGCAGACCGGAAGCGGCACCCAGAGCAACATGAACGCCAACGAGGTGATCTCCAACCGCGCTATCGAGATGGCTGGCGGGGAACTCGGTTCCAAGAAGCCTGTCCATCCCAATGACGACGTGAACATGTCGCAGTCGTCGAACGACACCTTCCCCACGGCCATGAATATCGCCGCCGTAACGGTTCTTCGTGAGGTGTTACTTCCCGCCGTGAAGGAACTCCGTGCGGCCCTTGATGCCAAGGCCGTCGAGTTTGTAGACATCATCAAGATCGGTCGCACCCACCTGCAGGATGCCACCCCCGTCACCCTCGGACAGGAATTCTCCGGCTATGTGGCGATGCTTGACGCAGATCTCCACCGGATTCAGGAGAGCCTCCCTGGCCTCGAGTCCCTCGCCATCGGTGGTACTGCCGTCGGCACCGGACTCAATTCCCATCCCAAGTTCGGCGACACTGCCGCCGCCCATATCGCCGCGATTACCGGGCATCCGTTTGTCTCCGCCGGGAACAAGTTCATGGCCCTCTCTTCTCACGGGGAGTTTGTCTTTGCCAGCGGGGCTCTCAAGTCGCTCGCCACCTCCCTCATGAAGATCTCCAACGATCTCCGCTGGCTCGCCTCGGGGCCCCGCTGCGGTCTCGGAGAGCTCTCCCTTCCCGAGAATGAGCCCGGTTCCTCCATAATGCCCGGCAAGGTCAACCCCACCCAGTGCGAGGCTGTCACGATGGTCGCGGTTCAGGTCATGGGTAACGACACCGCGATCGGCGTCGCCGCATCTCAGGGCAACTTTGAACTGAATGTCTTCAAGCCGGTCATTATTCATAACTTCCTCCACTCCGTCCGACTCCTCTCCGATGCCTGCCTCTCCTTCAAGGATCATTGCATCGTCGGCATCGAGGCCAACCTCGAAACCATCGCCGGATATGTCCGCAATTCTCTGATGCTGGTTACGGCCCTCAATCCGCACATCGGCTACGACAAGGCGGCCCAGATCGCCAAGAAAGCCCACAAGGAGAAGACTGGTTTGAAAGAAGCGGCCATCGCGCTTGGTTATCTGACCCCGGAGCAGTTTGACGAGTGGGTGGTGCCCTCTGCCATGACCCATCCCTAAAGGCAATGCTTGGGATTTTGGCGCAGGGCGGTGTTGCTGCTCGGTCGGCGTAGGTTTACTACGCCTTCCCTTACGCGCCTTGCCCTGCATCCAAACTTCCAAGCATTGAAGGATCGATCGTAAGAATACAAGCTTGAGAGTTTTGGTTGGAATCTGGGTATTTTCGCGCCACGGTTTGTTCGCCTGCGCTTGCTGTAGCTCTACTACAGCTGCGCTTGTCGGCCTGCCGCGGCATCAAAACTTCCGACTTCCTTCAAAGTTTTGGGCACAGACTTTAGGCCGACGTTGGGTTCGCAAGCATCCAGTTGGGTCCAACCAGAGACTCATCGTTTCCATAGCTGTGAAGGCTGGACACATGCTACGCAAACCATTAAAAACAACTTTTCCCCATGGAGGCCCCCTTCATGAGTGATACCGACGGGTAAGCGCCCGCGTCATTCATGAGGTGACTTCCAAAAGATTACAACGAATGGAACATCTCATTTATATCCTTCCTGTTTTAGGACTCGTGGCCCTGGTTTACCGGACCTTTCTGTCAAGCTGGGTCAGCAAGCAGGATTCCGGCGACTCCAAGATGAGCGGCATTGCCGGTCATATCGCCGAGGGGGCCATGGCCTTCCTTAAGGCCGAATACAGGATTCTCGGCATTTACGTGGTGCTTGCCGGAGCCGGCCTCGGTATCCTTTCCCAGGTACCCAAGGTTGCGGCCCATTCGAGCATCCTGATTGTCGCCGGATTTGTAGTCGGTTGCTTCTTCTCGGCCCTCGCCGGGTATCTGGGAATGAAGATCGCAACCAAGGCGAACGTCCGCACCACCCAGGCGGCCAAGACCTCTCTCTCCAAGGCCCTGAAGGTTTCCTTCAGCGGAGGCGCCGTGATGGGACTGGGAGTCGCCGGTCTGGCGGTTCTCGGAATCAGCGCCCTCTTCATCCTCTTCTTCCATCAGTTCATGGGTGGTAACTTCGCCACTGGCGGCGGATATCAGGAAATGACCCGCGTGCTAGAAGTGCTCGCCGGCTTCTCCCTGGGCGCAGAATCGATCGCCCTCTTCGCGCGTGTAGGCGGTGGCATCTACACCAAGGCTGCCGATGTGGGCGCCGACCTCGTCGGCAAGGTCGAGGCCGGGATCCCCGAGGATGACCCTCGCAATCCCGCGACCATTGCCGACAACGTCGGTGACAACGTAGGTGACGTTGCCGGAATGGGAGCAGACCTTTTCGGTTCCTACGTGGCTACCGTGCTGGCCTCCATGGTTCTCGGCAACTACATCATCCGCGACAATGGCGGCGCCATCGCTGACGCCTTCGGCGGCATCGGCCCCATCCTTCTCCCGATGGCCATTGCCGGCGTCGGCATCCTGGCCTCCATCGTCGGCACCTGGTTTGTCGGCATTTCCGACAAGTCTCCCGCCAACACGAACACCGTTCAGGGTGCACTCAACAGGGGTAACAACCTTTCCATGCTCCTCGCGCTGGCCGCCTCGTTCTTCCTCATCAAGCTCATGCTGCCCGCCACCATCAAGATGAGCGTCTTCAACGCGGGCTCTTTCAGCAACATGACCACCTCTTCGCTGAACGTCTTCTGGGCGGTCTGCATCGGCATGGCGGTCGGTTACCTGATCTCCTACATCACCGAGCACTTCACCGGTCTCGACGGCAAGCCCGTCGCCGGTATCGTCCAGAAGTCCGCCACCGGCAGCGCCACCAACATCATCGCCGGCCTTGGTACCGGAATGTTCTCGACGGCTTATCCGATCCTCATCTTCGCCGGAGCCATCTGGGGAGCCTATGCCCTCGCCGGCTTCTACGGCGTCGGCATCGCCGCCTCCGCCATGATGGCGACCACCGCCATGCAGTTGGCCATCGACGCCTTCGGGCCGATCGCTGACAACGCCGGCGGCATCGCCGAGATGAGCGAACTTCCGAAGGAAGTCCGCGAAAAGACCGACATCCTCGACTGCGTGGGCAACACCACCGCCGCCGTTGGGAAGGGCTTCGCCATCGCCTCCGCCGCGCTCACCGCGCTCGCCCTCTTTGCCGCCTACGTCACCCTCACCGGGATTAACGGCATCAATATTTTCGACGCCAAGGTGCTTGCCGCACTCTTCATCGGTGGCATGATCCCCGTGGTCTTCTCCGCCCTTGCGATGAACAGCGTCGGCAAGGCCGCCATGGACATGGTGAATGAAGTGCGCCGCCAGTTCCGCGAGATCCCCGGGATCCTCGAGGGCACCGGCAAGCCCGAGTACGGCAAGTGCGTCGAGATCTCCACCAAGGCCGCCCTGCGCGAGATGCTCGCTCCCGGCATCATCACCATCGTCACCCCCGTCGTCATCGGCGTGGTCATGGGCCCCGAGGCTCTCGGAGCCTACATGGCGGGAGTCACCGTCAGCGGCGTGCTCTGGGCCATCTTCCAGAACAATGCGGGCGGCGCCTGGGACAATGCGAAAAAGTCCTTCGAGCAAGGCGTTGAGATCGAGGTCAACGGCAAGAAGGAGGTCTTCTACAAGAAGTCCGAGCCCCACAAGGCGGCCGTAGTCGGCGACACTGTCGGTGACCCTTTCAAGGACACCTCCGGCCCCTCGATGAACATCCTCATCAAGCTCTCCTCGCTGGTCGGCCTGACCATCGCCCCGCTTATCGCGGTCAATGGCCATGAGGCCACGGCGATCGTCCGCTGGATCCAGAGCTTCTTCGCTTAATCCGAGCTTTCAATCCAAGTCGCCGCCCTCAAAAGGGGCGGCGATTTTTTTGTTTCAATATTTCGGCTCCTCGATGTTTCAACCCGGAATTTGCATTGGGAATTTCTGAGAACATAGGAGGCCGTGTTAAAAGAGTTAAAAAGGGGAAATGTTACAACGTGGATCCGGGAGAGCCCTGACTCGGGATTCGGGAGGGAGAAGTCAGGGAAAGTGCCGTCAAAAGATGCCTTCATGAGTTCCATTCGGCCTCTGAAT
>CANKJN010000045.1 GCA_947482345.1 Spartobacteria bacterium | reverse complement strand
TAGAGCACTTTAAATAATAGTGTAGCCTATTTGATGTGGTGAGATAGAGTTGGTGGATGAGAACACTCTCTTTGGATCTCCGAGAACGGATACTTGATAGCTATGACAAGGATGAGGCGACACGGGATCAGATTGCCAAGCGCTTCCGGGTCTCCCTGGGCATGGTGAAGAAGCTGATCCAACAGAGACGACATACTGGGGAGATAGGTTCTCTTCATCACCGTTGCGGACGCAAGCCGCTCATTGTTGAGAGCCACCGCAAGCAGATGAGCAAGCTACTTGGGTCCAAGCCGGATCTGACGCTCAAGGAACTCAGGGAGGCCCTTGGGCTGGAGTGCACGCTTCCTGCCATCCACTACGTCCTGCACTCCATGGGGCTGACATATAAAAAAAGACTCTCCGAGCCAGCGAGCAGGATCGGGAGGATATCATCAAAGCCCGTAAGGCGTGGATGAGAAGACAAGGAGAACTGGATCCCTCGAAGCTGATCTTTATGGACGAGTCAGCGGCCAAGACCAATATGACACGACTGAGGGGCCGTTCTCCCCGCGGAGAGCGGTTGCGTATGAGTGCTCCCTGTGGCCACTGGAGAACCACGACGATGATCTCTTCCATCCGCCTCGACGGCAGCACTGCTTGTATGGCCATTGAAGGGGCAACCGACACGGAGGTCTTCCGCGCCTATGTGAGGGAGGTACTCTGTCCCACTCTTAAACCCGGAGACATGGTTATCATGGACAACCTGGCACCCCATAAGAACGAGGAGACCATCGCCTTGATTGAAGCGGCAGGTGCTACAGCTCACTTCCTCCCTGCATACTCCCCTGATCTCAACCCCATTGAAAAGATGTGGAGCAAGGTGAAGTCCCTACTTCGCAGTGCCGAGGCAAGAACTCATGAGGATCTCATTGCTGCCATCGCCTCCGCCTTGGAGAGGATCACTCCACAGGACGCAATCAATTACTTCGCCTCTTGTGGCTATATATTTATTTAAAACGCTCTAAAGGCTTTTAGCGAATTTCCATGCTTATTCCGCCACTGATTTAAGGGCTTCGTTCCTGACATCATCAGCCAGGTACATTCCGGCCTCTTGCTGCAATCTGTCGAGCATCGCCCCTACGGAAGCAATCAGGCCCTTTTTCTTGGCCAGCAGAACCATACCCACAAGACCAATCACTGGAACACCCTCCTGCACGGCTAGGCGGCGGCCTTTTCTTTCGTCTATGAGCAAGCGATCAGCCTTAAAGGAACCGCTGATTAAATCGCATAGAGGCCGTTGCGGTAAGAACTGGCCGCGGGCAAGGCGGCTTGGCACGAGCATCCCCCCAGCGGGCTGTAAGTGCAGAGGCAACGCAGCCCCCGGCTTGTTATCGCCGCAACCCAATGGGCTGAAGTCAGTTGTCGATTTTTGTGGCGTTAGTCGCTTGGGCGAGACCACTGCGGGTGTTGCCCAGCGCTCGCGCCTTCAAAAATCAGCAACTGTATTTCAGCGGCCATCATGGGATTTATTCAGCGGTTCCTTAACTCCTTGGCCAACTCAATGGCTTCCGCTTCCCCCAAATCAACGATGGAGGCAAACCTTCGCGCCTCAGATTCATCAGTGACGGCTTGGACTTGCAGCCAAACCGGAAGAGGCGCATGGCATCGGAGTAATTCATCCCTGACCGCCTCGGGAATGACGACCTCGGTGAAGAGTTGCTGAAGAATTCTTTCCTCACCCAATGCCATCAGGGCGGTCAATGGTGAGGTGTCCGAAACGACGATCATCGCGCAGCCAAAAATCCACAGCATCGAGATCATCGCGCAATTCATCACCACCGTAAAGAATGGGGATATGACGACTACCCAATTCGCGGAGGAACTCACCTTGCGACATGCCAGCCGTGGCGGCTGCTTGCCCGAGGGTGGCCAGCTCTGAAATGAAAAGGCCAATGGCAAGATGCAACGAAGCCTGACTCTGGGACAAGCGCTCGTCCAATGGCTTGGGAAGCATGAGTTCCATAAGGTGAAAATGCGCTCTTATTAGTGGGATTGCAAGGGCTCTTGGTTATCCCCCTTGATCCCCGTCGCCAGGATCGTCTGAAAATTCGGGGCCTGCTGTTCGCGGGCCACGACACTGACTTCGGGATCGCGGAACCCCACCTTCTCGAGCATGGCGTGGAGTTCGACGCCGGAGAAGCCGAGCCAGACATGGGCGTGTAGTTCCTTGGCCTGTTCGTAGGTGTGGCTGGCGAGGTCGAGGATCAGGATGCGACCGCCCGGTTTGAGGATCCGGAAGGCGCTCTCGACAGCCCTCTGCGGTCGGGCCGCATGATGAAGCGCCTGGCTGAAGAGAACCACATCGACTGATCCCGCCTCGATCGGAGGCTCCTCGATGTCTCCAAGCCGGTACTCCAGATTGGTGAAGCCGTTCTCCTTCGCGATCCTGGCACCGTACTCGACCATCTTGGGCGAGTTGTCGATTGCAATGACCTGCTTGGCGGTGCGGGCCAGAAGCTGGGAAAGCGTCCCCTCGCCCGCCCCCATGTCGGCGATCACCATCGGGGGCATCAGGCGAAGCAGTCCGTGGGCGAGCGCCTGCCAGGAGCGGCCGGGCACATAGGTGCGGCCGAATTTCCCCGCAAGCTTGTCGAAGTAGTCGGCGGCGCGGTCGCGCCGTTTGTTGAGCACCAACTGCAGCGCCTGGCGATCCCGCTCGGCCTCGGCAAGTTCGGCCACAGCGGCGGAGAGGGCCTGGCGCAGAGGAGCCACGGCGGCGGGTACGGCGGCGTAATGGATGTTCTTGCCGACACGGCGGTCGAGCACGAGCCCTTGGCGGCGCAGTTGCCCGAGGCTTGCCGAGATGCGCGACTGCCCCATGCCGAGAGCCTCCTGCAGTTCGGCCACGGTCAGCTCCTCCTCGAGCAGGAGGGCAAGCAATCGGAGGCGCGTCGGATCCGAGAGTGTCCGGAGGGATTGGAGAATTGACGCCACACCCATTTACATATACAAATACGTTCATAAGTAAAGTCGCGGGATGACCTTCGGCCTTACTCAACCCAAGAAGAACACCAACCCATCAACCCATGTCACGTAGCTACATCTTCTCTTCCGAATCCGTCGGCGAGGGCCATCCCGACAAGGTCTGCGACACAATTTCCGACGCCATCCTCGATGCCTGCCTGGCACTCGATCCGATGAGCCGCGTTGCCTGCGAGACCTATGCCAAGAGCAACATCGTGGTGATCGGCGGTGAGATCACCGTTCCCAAGCTCGGCAAGAAGCCCCTCGAGTCGGTCCTGAATCTTGGAAAGATCGTCCGCGATGCGATCCGCGAGATCGGCTACCACAACAGCGACGACGTCTTCCACGCAGACACCGTCTTCATCAACAACATCATCACCTCCCAGAGCCCCGACATCGCCCAGGGGGTCGACGCCAAGAAGGCCGACGGCAAGAAGACCGCCGAGCAGGGTGCGGGCGACCAGGGACTCATGTTCGGCTATGCCTGCGACGAGACGACCGAACTGATGCCCGCGCCGATCATGTATGCTCATCGCCTCGGCCGCGAACTGACCCGCCTCCGCAAGAGCGGTGCCGCAAAGTGGCTTCGCCCCGATGCGAAGAGCCAGGTCTCCGTCGAGTATGTCGACGGGAAGCCGACCCGCATCGTCAATGTCGTCATTTCCACCCAGCACGCCGAGGGTGTATCCCACAAGGAGATCGAGAAATTCTGCATCGAGAAGGTGATCCGCAAGGTCCTTCCCGCCAAGATGCTCACCAAGCAGACGGAGTTTCTGATCAACCCCACGGGCCGCTTCGTCATCGGCGGACCCCAGGGCGACACCGGTCTCACCGGCCGCAAGATCATCGTCGACACCTATGGTGGCATGGGTCGCCACGGCGGAGGCGCCTTCTCCGGAAAGGATCCGACCAAGGTAGACCGTTCCGCAGCCTACATGGGCCGCTATGTGGCCAAGAATGTCGTCGCAGCCGGTCTCGCCGCACGCTGCGAGGTTCAGTTCGCCTACGCGATCGGCCATCCCAATCCCGTCTCGATCCACATCGACACCTTCGGCACCGCCACGGTTCCCGAGCAGGCCATCGAAACCGCGGTGAAGAAGACCTTCGGCTTCAAGCCCTCCGAGATCATCAGCCAACTCAAGCTACGCCGTCCGATCTACTCCAAGACCACCAACTACGGCCACTTCGGCAAGAACGACTCCGATATCACTTGGGAGAAGACCGACAAGGCCGCGGCGCTCAAGAAAGCAGCACTCGCCGCCGCAAAACTCAAGTAATCAGTAACCACCCTATTCCCTATAACCCATCACCTAATCCCTAGCTTCCAGCTTCCAACTCCCAACTTCCATGTCCACGTTTTCCGATTACAAAGTAGCCGATATCACACTCGCCGAGTGGGGCCGCAAGGAGATCAACATCGCCGAGCAGGAGATGCCCGGCCTCATGTCGATCCGCGCCAAGTACGCCAAGGAGAAGCCCCTCAAGGGCGTCCGCATCACCGGCTCCCTCCACATGACCATCCAGACGGCGGTCCTCATCGAGACCCTCGTTGATCTCGGAGCCGACGTCCGCTGGGCCAGTTGCAACATCTTCTCGACCCAGGATCAGGCCGCCGCAGCGATCGCCGCGGCCGGCATCCCCGTCTTTGCCTGGAAGGGCGAGACCCTCGAGGAATACTGGTGGTGCACCAACAAGGCGATCAGCTTCCCGGGCGGAAAGGGCCCCCAGATGGTCGTCGACGACGGCGGGGACGTCACCCTCCTTATCCACAAGGGCTACGAGCTCGAGGATGGCGACGGCTGGGTCAACACCCCCTCCGGCAATCACGAGGAACAGGTCATCAAGGACCTCCTCAAGCAGACCCTCAAGGAGACCCCGACCCGCTGGCACGAGATGGTCAAGGAGTGGCGCGGCGTCTCCGAGGAGACCACCACCGGCGTCCACCGCCTCTACAAGCTCCACGAGAAGGGCAAGCTTCTCGTTCCTTCCTTCAACGTCAACGACTCCGTCACCAAGTCGAAGTTCGACAACCTCTACGGTTGCCGTCACTCCCTCGTCGACGGACTCAACCGCGCCATCGACGTCATGATCTCCGGCAAGGTCGCCGTCATCTGCGGCTACGGCGATGTCGGCAAGGGAAGCGCCCAGTCCCTCCGCGGACAGGGAGCCCGCGTCATCATCACCGAGATTGATCCGATCAATGCACTCCAGGCCGCGATGGAGGGTTACGAGGTCACCACGCTTGAGGAGACCCTTGGCCGCGCTGACATCTATGTCACCACCACCGGCAACGTCGGCGTCATCACCTTCGAGCACATGAAGCGCATGAAGGACCAGGCTATCATCTGCAACATCGGACACTTCGACAACGAGATCGAGGTCGACAAGCTCCAGGGCGACAAGACCGTCAAGCGCACCAACATCAAGCCCCAGGTCGACAAGTACACCTTCCCCGGCGGTAACGAGATCTTCCTCCTCGCCGAGGGACGCCTCGTCAACCTCGGCTGCGCCACCGGCCACCCGAGCTTCGTCATGAGCGCCAGCTTCAGCAACCAGACCCTCGCCCAGCTCGAGCTCTGGAAGAACCGCGACACCTACAAGCCCGGCGTCTACGTCCTGCCCAAGAAGCTCGACGAGGAAGTCGCCCGCCTCCACCTCGACAAGATCGGAGTGAAGCTCACTCAGCTCACCAAGGAGCAGGCCGACTACCTCGACGTCTCCCTCGAAGGCCCCTACAAGCCCGCACACTACCGGTACTAGGTAGATAGGCTGAAGACTGAAGGCTGTTAGCCAACAGATTAGAAAATTCAAAGCCCCGGTCAGCAATGGCCGGGGCTTTTCTTTGGATCATACTACATCAGAAGTTGTTTTTTGCATCAGATGCGTTTATAGAAGACTGATGAGAACCACGCTTGATATTGACCTCGATATCCTGGAAGCGGCCAAGGAGATGGCTCAATGCACGAAACGGACCGCCGGACAGGTTCTTTCAGAGTTGGCAAGAAAGACTCTTGTTGCCAACACACCCACCGCACCGGGAACACCTCACAAGGTGAATGGATTCGAGATCATTGAGGCGGGTGACAGGGTGGTTACCCACGAACTTGTGCAGAAACTCATGGAGGAATCGGAGGCTTCATGATTGCCCTTCTGGATGCCTCCCTCTTGATTTCCCTCTTCGACGCGGCGCATGTCCATCACCGCCGGGCCCACGCATGGCTGTCACGACACCGATCCGAGGGTTGGGCCACCTGCCCTCTCACACAGAACGCCTGCATCCGCATCATGTCGCAACCGAATTATCCCGGAAGACTCACCGTGGGAGACATCACACGACGCCTTCGAGATGCCACGAACGCCGAGGACCACCATTTCTGGCACGATACGATAAGCTTCTGTGACGAACGACTCATCGACTACAACGCGATCCTCACACCAAGACACCTCACGGATGTTTACCTTCTGGCCATGGCCAAGAGGATGAAAGGGGTGTTCGTGACCTTCGACCAAGCTATCCCGAAAAAAGCTGTTCCAGGATCTGAAAAACACCTGTTGGTTCTGCCAACGGCATAGCCCCAGGCGGCCAAGCGCAACCGGCGTCGGTCAGTTTAGCCGTTAAGCAACTTCTCCAGCCAAGGCTTGGAAGTTTGGATGTAGGGCTAGGCGCGCGAGTGATGCTGTAGTTTTCCTACAGCGAACGAGCAGCAACAACGCCCTACGCCAAAATCCCAAGCCTCGTTTCTCTGGTTCGGGGCTTTTGAGATCATAGCCAGGCGGCCAAGCGCAGCCGTAGTAATCCTACGGCAAGCGCAGGCCAACACAGCTATCCGCCGATATCCCGAGTCTTGGACAGCAATTACTTAATTGCTGTCCAAACGCGATGCACATCATCGTGCTCCTCGAGCGCCTGCAGAAACTCTCCCGCCTCGGCACGCTGTACATCGGTGAGGGTCGGGAAGTTCTTGGCGACATAGCCGATTTCACTGGTGACGACGTTCCAGCCGTTGGCCTTGAGCCATGTGGTGACGGCGGCGGTGGCGGTGCGGTCGGTGATGAAGCGGGCTCCCGTCTTGTCGGCGGGAATGTCGTCGTTCTGATCGTGGGTCAGGGCCTCGACCTCGTTCGCGCCGGCCTCGATGGCGGCCTCTTCAGGGTCGACGCCGGGATTGTCCGTGTAGGCCTCGACGAGGCCGACGTGGTCGAAGAGGAACTTGTTACTTCCGGGTGCGCCGAGTTGGCCATCGCGGAAGAGGACGCGGATCTCGGGGGTTGTTCTGTTGGTGTTGTCGGTGTAGACCTCGACGATCAGGGGCACCTTGTGCGGGGCATATCCCTCGAAGACAATGTGGTCGATGACCGCCTTCTCACCCCCGATGCCAGCACCCTTGTTGATGGCGCGCTCGATGACATCCTTGGAAACACTCTCGGCCCGCGCTTTTTCCAGTGCGGCGAAGAGACGGGCGTTGTTCTCCGGATCGGCACCACCCTGCCTCGCGGCGATGGTGATTTCCCGGACGAACTTGCCCGTCGACTTGGACTTCTTGAGTGATGCGACCTCGCGCTTGGCGAGCAACCATTGACGGCCCATGGGAATTTAGGGGTTGGGAGTTAGAAGCTGGGAGTTTGGGTAAATGATAGTGGAACGGGTATTGGGCAATCAATACGGCTTATCCCCAACTACTAGCTCCTATCTCCCATCTTCCATTATTCGTCGGCGACGACCGGCGTGGCTGATGCGCGCTTGCGGGCTGTGGCGTCGAGGATCTTCTTGCGGAGGCGGATGCTGAGCGGGGTCACCTCGACGTATTCGTCGGGGGCGATGTACTCGAGCGAACGCTCCAGGCTCATCTTGAGCGGCGGAGAGAGAGAAACTCCCTTGCCGTCACCGGAGCTACGCATGTTGTTCAAGGTTTTGGCCTTGCAGACATTGACCGGCATGTCGTCGATACGTGAGTTTTCACCCACGATCATCCCGACATAGATGTCATCCTGCGGAGAGACGAAGAGACGACCGCGTTCCTGGATCTTCTCCATCGAGTAGGCCATGGCTGTACCGGCTTCCATGGCGATCAAGACGCCGTTGTTACGGGTCGGGATCTCACCCTTGTACTCGGCGTACTCCTTGAAGATGTGTGACATGATGCCGGCACCCTTGGTGAGGTTGACAAGATCGGTCTCGAAGCCGATGAGTCCGCGGGTCGGAGCCTCGGCCTGCACGGTGACGCTCTTGGTCTTGTGATCCATGTTCACGATCTCGGCCTTGCGTCCTGCGAGGCTCTGAAGGATGTCACCAAGGTTATCCGGGGGAACATCGACATAGACGGTCTCGATTGGCTCGAGAAGCTTGCCACCCTCACCCCTCTTGTAGATGACCTCGGGACGGGAGACGAGTAGCTCGAAGCCCTCGCGACGCATCTGCTCCACGATGACGGCGATCTGCATCTCTCCGCGGGCCTTGATCTGAAAGTGACCGGCAAGCTCCGTCTCCTTCACCTCGATGGAGACATTGGTACGGGTCTCGCGGATCAGGCGCTCCTTGATCTGACGGGCGGTGACAAGCTTGCCCTCCTTGCCGACGAGCGGGCCGTCGTTGATGCAGATCTTCATCGTGATCGTCGGGGGATCGATGTCGACGAAGGCAAGCGGCTCGCGGGTATCGTTATCGGTGATGGTCTCCCCGATGTAGACCTCCTCGAAGCCGCAGATGCCGACGATGTCACCGGCGCTTGCTTCCTGAAGCTCGATTTTCTGAAGTCCCTTGTGGCCGAAGATCGCGGTTACCGGCTTCTTCTCCTTCGTGCCATCCTTGTGGATGGCAACCACCTGCTCACCCATCTTCACCTTGCCGCTGATGATGCGGCCGAAGGCGATACGACCCAGGTAGTCGCTGTAGTCGAGATTGGAAACCAGCATCTGGAAGTAATCGACGTCGGACTTCTTCGGAGCCGGGATGTGCTTCGCGATCGCCTCGTAGAGGGGCTCCATCGTGGTGCTCTCCTGGTCGATCTCGTTCTTGGCAAAGCCGGCCTTGGCGCTTGCGTAGACCACGGGGAAATCGAGCTGCTCGTCGTTGGCGTTGAGCTCGAGAAAGAGCTCGAACACCATGTCGAGCACCTTGTGAGGATCGGCATTGTCACGGTCGATCTTGTTGATGACGACGATCGGCTTGAGGCCGTTCTCGAGGGCCTTCTTGAGCACGAACTTGGTCTGGGCCTGGGGACCGCCGAAGGCATCCACCACGAGGAGCACGCCGTCCACCATCTTCATGATACGCTCCACCTCGCCGCCGAAGTCCGCGTGACCCGGGGTGTCGACGATGTTCACGTGGTAGTTGTTCCACTGGAAGGCGGCGTTCTTGGCCTTGATGGTGATCCCCTTCTCACGCTCCAGATCCATGGAATCCATGATACGGATCTCCGTGGCCTTCGCCTCGTTGGCGCGGAAGGTGCCCGACTGTTTCAGAAGCTGATCGACGAGGGTAGTCTTCCCGTGGTCGACGTGGGCGATGATGGCGATGTTACGAATGTTGTCCATGGTCTTTTGAGTAGCCGGTTACTATCTCCTGCCCTTAAGTTCATGTCAACGGGGCATGGGGCAGGAGGGTTAAAAAGGTGAAAAGGGTGAACCGTTACAACGAAACAGGATTAGGGAAGCGCTGATTAAATCCCATGAAGGCCGCTGAATGCCATTTGCTGATTTTTGAAGGCGCGAGCGCTGGGCGATACCCGCAGCGGTCTCGCCCGAGAGAGCAACGCCACAAAAATCGACAAATGGCTTCAGCCCTCCGGGTTGCGGAGATAACAGGCCGGGGGCTGTGTTGGCTTGGCACTTACAGCCCACTGCGGGGATGCTCGTGCCAAGCCGCCTTGCCCGCGGCCAGTTCTTTCCGCAACGGCCTCTATGAGATGAAATCAGCGCTTCCTTAGATAAGATGGCTTGCACGGCACCCACTGCGCCAATGTTCCAATTTTGCAACATATCCAATTGGCCACAGTTTTGCTGCAACCAGACGGTTGACCATTTTAACTTTTCGACGTTTTTAACTCTTTAGCAGCCATGCGCCTCCTCCTCATCCAGCACGACCCGCTCGACGGGCCCGGAGCCCTCATCGAGTGGGCTGCAGCACGGGGACATACTCTCACCACCTGCCTGATCTGCCAAGGAGATCCCCTCCCCCCGGTCCGCTCCTTTGACCTCCTGGTCAGCCTCGGGGGACCGATGGGAGCGTACGACGAGGGAAAGCACCCATGGCTTGCAGCCGAGAAGGAATGCCTTCGGCAAGCTGTGGCGGCGGGCAAGAAGATCCTCGGACTCTGCCTGGGCTGCCAGTTGCTCGCCGATGCCCTCGGAGGGAGGGCCTTAAGGCACAGCTGCAAGGAGTTCGGGTGGCAACCGATCGAACCCACGGCAGAGGGCGGCCCCTGGTTCGGTGGGCAGGGGACCTTCCGTGCCTTCCAGTGGCACGGCGACACCTACACCCTGCCGCCGGGAGCCGTTCAGCTGGCACGGAACGAGGCCGCCGAGCAGCAGGCCTTCCTCATGAAGGGACCGGCCGGCGATCAGGTTCTCGGCCTACAGTTTCATCTCGAGTGGACCGAGCAGATGGCCCGCGAAGCCCTCGCCGAACCCGGGGTCGCCCCACCGCCGTCGCCCTCCGTGCAGACTCCCGGGGAAATCCTCGCCGACCTCACCCTCTTCGACTCAGCGAAGAAACGCTTCTTCGCCCTGCTGGACCGGTTCACTGCGGAAGATTAGCGTCCCCTTTACAAGCGGCCTGCCATGACCCGGCAGAAGGGGCGGTTTTTCAGTTTTATTTTCCTCCGCCCTCGACTCCCGACTCTCGGCATTGACGGCGAACAGCCATTCTTTGGAGGGAGCTGTGAGCCACCGCTTCGATTGAAGCAGCCCAACCTCGAATGCACATTTTGGGTTCAACGGCGCACGAATCCGTTGCAGATCCAAGAGATCGCCTCGGTTCCTCCAAGGAGGATGACACCGATAAACCCAAGGGAGATCAGAAAGAGGATCAGTCCCGCACCCAGGGTCACGCCGTCGCGTTCGGAGAAGGAGGATGCCACAAACACGACCGTCAGCGCGGGAAGCATGTTGCTGAAGGGTATGGGCAGCGGCAGCAGGAGCATCAGGCCGCAGAGGAAAACAGCCATCCCTGCAAGGAACTGGGTGAGGCGGAATTCAAAAAGGAACGAGAGGCGGGGGTGAAGGAGTCTCTCTATTCCCCCGAGGACCCGGGCGCTCCCGTGGAGGATCCTGGGAAGGTATTTGCCGGAAAGATGGGTCTTGAGCAGGCGCTGCGGAAGCCATGGATGCTGGCGCAACGCAAATCGAAGTCCGAGCAGGGCGATCACCATGCCGAACGGAGTGGAGAGACCGGGAAGCATGATCGGTTGGCAGAAGGGAAGGGCGAGAATCACCAGGAGCAGCGTGTAGACGCGCCCCTCAAGCCGATCAACCAAGTCACCCATGGTCAGATCGGAGTGCTCCGCGGAATCCGAGAGGATCTGCAACTCCACCGAGAGCCGCCTCGGTTCAAGGGAATCGTTTTCCGGAAGATCTGGAGTCGGCGTCATGTTCGGAGCCTAACACTCATCCCTCGTGTAGGGAAATCAAGGAGGGGATATCGGATCAAGCGGATCCGAGAAGATTGTGAGGTGTTCCGTCGCCTCTGTTTGCAGTGGTTTGATTGAAAGATAAGGATTTCACGCAACGGTCGCAAAGGTCGCCATGGTAGGATCAAAGAGTGGCGCCCGTTGAAACTAAGGCTGGGGAAAGAACAGTGATTTTTTGAAATTCTTGCAACTGCCCTGCCAGTAAAAACAGATCGATGCGGAACCCCTCTTTGCGATCGTTGCGTTCTTTGCGTGAAACTCATTCCGTCTCTTTTGCGGAACATTTCCCCACTTCAAATATCGAAGAGCCGGTGTTCCTTCCTTACCCAAAAGACTCGGGTTGGCGGTATCACTCCTCGAAGTCACGGTTGCGCCTGGCATCGTATCTGCGAGACTTTTCCCGGTAGTCCTGCCGATCCCTCCGCGCGATGGTCATCTGGCGTTTCTGCCGGCTGAGTCGAAGCTTTGCAATTTCCTCTTCCAGCTTCAGGAATCCCTCGAGCCGCGTGAGTTCCATCTTCCCCTCGGCCATCGCCGCACGGATCGCGCACCCCGCGTGGGGGCCATGACGACAGTTGTCAAACCTGCAGTGCCGGGCCAGTTCCTCGATATCCCCAAACTGCTCGCGGAGCGTCGTCTCATCCGTCCACATGTGCACTTCGCGAATGCCCGGATTGTCGATGATGATCCCGCCGCCCCGTAGCACCATGAGTTCTCGGGCCGTGGTGGTGTGGCGTCCTTTACCGGTGATGCCGTTGACCTCGTCGGTCCACTGATAGTCACCACCCAGGAGGTAATTGATCACCGAGGATTTTCCCGTGCCGCTGGATCCGATGAAGGTGATGGAAATGCCGGGCTTCAGGTACTCCTTCAGCGCCTTGAGACTACTCTTTTTCTTCAGGCTGGTGACATGCACTTCCGCCTCCGGATTCTGGTTTCGGATGGCTTCCGCCGCAGTCCGGTTTTCCTCGTCGGAAAAAAGGTCGGCCTTGTTGACCAGAACCACCGCCTTTGCCCGGCTGCGGCCGATGATCGCGAAATACCGCTCCATCCGGCGGAGGTTGAAATCGGGACCCGCATCGGTAACAACGACCACGACATGGATGTTGGCGGCAATCACCTGTTCTTCCGTGCGCCTTCCGGACATCTTTCTGGAGAAGCAGGTTTGTCTGGAGAGCCTGGCACGGATGACATGCTCCTTGTTGTCATCCCCGATCTCGAGCGCCACCCAGTCCCCGACGGCGGGAAGTTCCGCATCCGTTCTGGCGTCATGGTACACCTTCCCGCTCATCACCACTTCCACTTCGCGGCCATCCCCCAACAAGGCGCCGCAGGTGATTTTGTTGTCGCGGATCAGTCGGGCTGGCTTCCAGCCATTTGCGGCTAATGCCGAAAACTCCTCGGCAAAGGCCTCATTCCAGCCAAGATCTTCGAGCGTCATGCTGGAGCGTCTGATCTTTCCAAGATCGCTGATTCGATTAGCTCGAGGATCTCTGAGCGCCCCTGCCCGTCCTTGGAAGAACTCAGCACATAGGCAGGAGATTCCTCGGTGATCTCACGCATGCGGATCAGGAACGCCTCCACGTTCTTCCGGGCCGCATTTTTGGAGAGCGTGTCCGTCTTGGTAAAGGCGAGGATAAATGCCAACCCCGATGTGACCATCCAGTGGAGAAATTCCAGATCCAGACTCTGGGGGGCGAGTCGGGAATCGATCAGCACGAATGTTCCCAGGAGGTTGGGGCGATGCTGGAGGTAGTCAGAGACAAAGGCACTGAAGCCGCCCCGTTGCTTCTTGCCGACCTTCGCAAAGCCGTAGCCCGGAAGATCGACCAGATTCCAGGTGCTGTTGATCGAGAAAAAATTGATCAGCTGCGTTTTGCCCGGGATCTGCGAAACCTTCGCCAATCCCTCCGAGCGGGTCAGCATGTTGATGAGCGATGATTTCCCGACATTCGAGCGGCCGATGAGCGCGAACTCCGGCAGGGCGGACGTCGGGCAAGAGGCCAGATCGGGAGAACTTCCCTGAAAAGTCGCGGTGGTGATCTTCACGAATCCCGCCGTTGGTAAGGTGCTGGAGACGATCTTTTCTCCCGAATTCCGGGGCTGGCCATGATCTCCACATAGACTTCAGCAGCCCCTGCCGCCGCCACGGCCTCTACAGCCTTGGAGACGTCGGGCAGCAGGACCTTGGTCGCCGTTCCGGACTCGGAACCGACTTTGCAGTGGAAATTCCAGATGTTCATCTCCGGGGGCAAAGTCTTCCTCCTCTCCCGCTTCACATACTTGATGAGCTCGAGCTTGATCGCCTCGAGAACCCGCGGGTCATCCTTGCCTGGGAGATGCAGGGGAAAAGTCTTTTTCATGAAGTCTTTAGCTTACCAGAGACCGCCCTCCGATCGGGATATATTTCGGGAACGAAGGGAAAGTCGCAGGGGATTCCTTAATCTATAATGATGGCTCTTCGCTATTGGAAGTGGGGAAATGTTCCGGAAAAGACACGGAATGAGTTTCACGCAAAGGACGCAACGATCGCAAAGAGGGATTCCACGTCGCTGAGTTTTTCAAGGATTGCTTTTCAAGAACTTGCATAAAACTGAGTTGTTTCTCTTTTCTGTTTCATCGGGCGCTACTCTTTGATCCTACCTTGGCGACCTTGCGCCCGTTGCGTGAAAACATCATCCTTCAATCAACCCACTGTAAACAGCGAGGCGCCTCATTCTTTCTCGCAGTGATTCCGCAGCGATTTGCTTCTTTGATGATTCTTGGCACAATCAGCCGATGAAACTCCTCCTGATCCCCTATTTTGCCAATATCGTGATTCTTGTTCCTGTGGCGTTTGGATCGCTGACTGGATTATTGCCAATATCCAGAGGGCACTTCCCTGAGAGTCCTGGGTGGCGAACAATCACTGGATCCCTGTGGACAGCGATTCTTGTGTGCTCCATCGCAGGGTTGTTTTACCCCATCATCTTTGCGCCAATTCTGCTTCTCCAAGTCATCTATAAGACAGTCTGGCTGGTTTTCTATGTCCTGCCACGTTTGCGAAATGCTGACTCTCGAAAAGAAATTCACTGGGGTATTGCAGTTTCATTCCTACTCATCGTGATTTTCTATCCGCTTGTTATTCCTTGGGGCGTGCTATTCCCGTAGGGCAATCCAACCCTATTGTGCTTCCGTACTGACCTGCCAAAACCAGCTAAAGCTTGCCCCTGTCCCTCTGGAACCTCTTCAGAGGGAACAACCTCTCCGGAATATCGAGAAATCGGGCTGGCGGGATTCGAACCCACGACCTCTTGAACCCCATTCAAGCGCACTACCAAGCTGTGCTACAGCCCGTTCTCGAGCAGTGGAGCATCGTGTTTCTTCACGTATCGTGCAAGTTCCTTTTGAGGATGCTTGGCCGGCGGTGGATGTGATGGGGGCAATGAGATCTGTGCTTGATTGCACTGCTATTCCCGAATGTGTTACGCATTGAACCCTCCTCCAACCCCCCATGACAAGGTTCCTCGCGATGTTTCGTTCTTCGGATGGTAAAAGCTATCTCCTGACGTTCGTCCTGATCTCCACGCTCTTTTTCCTCTGGGCGTTCTGCAACTCCATGATCGATACCATGGACAAGCACTTCCAGGATCTGCTTCATCTGAACCGTTCTCAGTCGGCTTGGGTCCAGTTCGCCCACTACCTCGGATATTTTCTGATCGCGCTCCCCGCGGGGTGGATGGCCCAGAAGTTCGGTTATCGCAGAGGGATCATCATTGGACTTCTGCTGGTCTCGATCGGAGGCTTCTGGTTTATCCCCGCGACCCATATCCAGCAGTTCTGGGCCTTCCTTCTCGGAGTCTGTCTGGTCGCGATGGGACTGACATTCCTTGAGACGATCGCCAATCCGTATGCCACGGTCCTGGGAGACAAGCGCTATGCCGCTGCCCGTATCAATCTTGCCGCCTCGTTCAACGGCCTCGGTTGGCCCCTTGGCCCAATAGTCGGTGGAATGTTCTTCTACTCCGATGGGGGCGCGGAGGCGGCCAACGAGACGCTCTACATTCCCTACCTTGCACTGGCCGTTTTTGTCCTGCTCATCGCAGCCCTCTTCATGGTGGCGCCGTTGCCCGAACTCAATACGGAGGATACCTTCAATGCGGATGACTCCGAGGAGTCGCAGCAGGGGGCCGTCCGTTCCATCTGGAGGCACCTCCATTTCCCCGGGGCGGTCGTTGCGCAGTTCTTCTATGTCGCGGCGCAGGCGGGAATCTTCAGCTTTTTCATCAACTACATCGTCTCCGACACGCCTCCGGTTCCCGAATTTCTAAGGGGCTCATGGATGATCGGAGGATCCAAGGGGGTCCACGAGCAGACAGAGGGGTTGGCTTTCTTCAGCGACAAGGGGGCGACCGCACTCCTGAGCGCCGCCTTCCTATTCTTCGTGGCGGGGCGCTTCACGGGTTCCTGGTTGCTGACCTTCGTCCGTCCCCATCTCATTCTTGCAATCTATGCGGTGATCAACGCGCTCCTCATGGGCGTGATTCTTCTCAAGCTCGGGTGGATCTCCGTGGCGGCCTTGTTCCTGAGTTTCTTTTTCCTCTCGGTTGGCTTCCCGACGATCTTCGCGCTTGGAATCTGGGGGCTGGGCAAGCGGGCCAAGATCGCTTCTGCCTACATCGTCATGGCGATTATGGGAGGGGCCGTGGTGCCCAAGGTCATGGGGTGGATGAGCGACGAATACGGTGTCGTGGGCGGCTGGTATGGCCGCATCCAACAGCAGGGAGAGGTGGACAAACTCATGACTCCCGGCTTCGCCGTGCCACTCCTATGCTTCCTGATCATTGCGGCCTACGGGTTTGCCTGGCCTCGCCTGAGCGGTGAATCCGGTGAGGATGTCATGGTCGGTCAGGGAGGGCACTGATGGGGAAGGCTGAACCAAGCCGCTGGGGAGCGGCGCGGAAGATCCCGCGCATGCGGGACCCGGAGGGCGGCACCGCTTGCCGGGAGGCAAGTGCCGTCAAACTTGAAAGCTAAAAGCTGAAAGCTGAACCAAGCCGCTGAAACGAGACCTTGGGAAGGTCGAGTTGTAGCCACCGAAGGTGGACCCGAGCCTTGCGGGAGCAAGCGAGTACAAAAGCGGCGTGGAAGACTACGACGCAATCGTAGCCCCAACGGGGCGGCAGCGCTTGCCGACCGCCGAGTGCCTGGTAGCACGGCGTAGCCTGTCCCGCAACTGCCGGGACAGTCCCGAAAGGGACGAACCAAACACCTGGGAGGGTGTGCGGTAGACTGCGACTCTGTCGCTGCCCGAAGGGTGCCGCAGCTTCCCGGGAGGGAAGCGGCATCAATGCATCGGGAGATGCTGAGGCAAAGGCAAGTGCCGTCAAAGCAGAAGGCCGAGAAAACCTGAAACCTGAACCAAGCTCGGGCAAGCGAATCAAACGAGGGCGGGGATGAGGAGGCAAAGTTGAAGTCCCAAGATCCCTAAGTAGGCGAAAGCCACTGATCTATTTTTACCAGCTGGTGCACCCGGCGAGGGTCGAACTCACAACCTCTTCCTTCGGAGGGAAGCGCTCTATCCAGTTGAGCTACGGGTGCCCGATAGATGAAATTTGAGGGTAAGTAACCACCGGGTCAATCCCCGTTTGGGGAATCCTGGTACCAGACCCCAGATCTTGGCATTTGTTATGTAATGCTAGGACCGGCAAGTGATTGACCTAAAAGCTTAATGTCTACGGGAGAATACTCACAGGGATCAAGGGGATGAAAGGGATGGGGGGGGGAAAGCTGAGACTTGAAACTTACCGTAACGTATGCGAAGCAACGGCCGGGCAAGCAAACCTGAAAAAAGGGATAGGGAGGAGGGCCCACGCCAAGGCGTGGCAGTTGACATTTGAGGACAAACGGCTCACATTGGACTCAATAGAGTTGGAATTTGACCCCGAAAAAGAGAAGTTCAACGTGATCAAACACGGCATCGACTTTTCGACGGTCGAGGAGGTCTTTGCCGATCCGTTCCGACTCATCATCCCAAACTCAGTACACAGCACTCCAAAAGAGAAAAGATTCTACGCCATCGGACATGACGGAAGAGGAGTCCTCACAATCAGATTCACCATGCGCAGTTCCTCAATCCGTATCATCGGGGCTGGATACTGGCGCAAACAGGCATCTCTCTATGAAAAAAACAAAATCCAGAATCAGCTATAAAAACGAGCCCAAGGAAGCGGGCTGGGAGTTCAATCCAGCAGCAACGGCTCTCGATGAGAAAGCCACCTCCAATCTGGGGATCCCCTCCCCATCGGATGCTCGTACCCATCTCAAACGGAAACAGGCCAAGGAGACCCGGATCAATGTACGCCTCTCAGCCAAGACGCTGGCTGGCCTGAAACAACAAGCCGAGGAAGCAGGTATGCCCTATCAGACTCTAGCGGCCTCCGCCCTGCACATGTTGGCCACGGGCAAACTCCGCCTCGCCGTTGTCACGGGAGGTTAGAGTGACACGCCAGGGGCGTGGGAGATTGGCAATGGGGAATACCGAGCCGTGGGAATGGATGGGATAGACTACCGAAGGTAGCCACGCAGGGTTGAGACAAGTGGAAACGAGCGCGGGGGGGGATGGGGAGGAAAGCCATAAAAGACTACGACGCATGCGGGACCCGTAAGGGCCGCCACCGCTTTGCGGGAGCAAAGTGACATCAATCGAGAGTCGAGCCGCTGGGGAGCGGCGATCGCAAAGGGGACTTTTCGCAACATGGAACGGGGGTGGTCCGTTTAGCGAACCACCCCCGCC
Organism: Spartobacteria bacterium; assembly: GCA_947482345.1. GTDB lineage: Bacteria > Verrucomicrobiota > Verrucomicrobiia > Chthoniobacterales > UBA6821 > UBA6821. The sequence goes on along the minus strand of CANKJN010000045.1, from coordinate 682 downwards.
AGGTGTGACGGCTGTAAGCCGGATTCTGTCAGGCCGGGTTGCCCCGGCTTGGACGGCCATTTCTCTCAGGGGTCTTGCGACCCCAGCCCGTCTTGCGACGGGTGCGACGTTACCCGGGGTTCCGCCCGACCGAGGTCGGACTGCGAAGCCGGCGGCCTCTTCCCCTGTTCTGTCTTGCACCGCATAGGGTTTTTCGTGCCCCCTCGGTTGCCCTCGGGGCGGTGGGCTCTTACCCCGCCTTTTCACCCTTACCCGCGATCAACCTTCCTTTCGGAATGCCGATAGCAGGCGGTTTGTTTTCTGTGACACTTTCCGTCGACCGGGGCTTTCACCCCTGTCTCCCGCGTGTTCTACACGGTATGCCGCCGTGTGGTGTCCGGACTTTCCTCCAGGATCGCTCCCAGCGGTCGTCCACCGTCACGGGTTAGCCATAAGCCCTGGCCGGATGGAAAGCAAGTGCTGTCAAGGCGGGAGGCGGGAGGGGGAAGGCACAATGAAAAATGAAGTAGGGGGGGAGGCGGAAAGCTGAAAGCTGAAAGCTGAAGGCTGAAGGCGGAACCAAGCCGCTGAAACGAGACCTTGGGAAGGTCGAGTTGTAGCCACCTAAGGTGGACCCGAAGCGAGCCTTGCGAACATCGAGTGCAGGGATGCACGATGAAGCCTGCAAAGCAGTCCGAAGGAC
>CANKJN010000044.1 GCA_947482345.1 Spartobacteria bacterium | reverse complement strand
GGGGATGCTCGTGCCAAGCCGCCTTGCCCGCGGCCCATGGCTTGCCCGGTCGTTGCTTCGCATCCGCTACGGCTTCCCGCAACGGCCTCTATGCGATTTAATCAGCGCTTCCTTAGTCAACCAAGCTCGTGGGAACGAGCGCGGAAGACTGACGAAGTTAGCCCCGAAGGGGTGGCACCGTCCGCAGGGTGGCGGATGCCATCAATTAGGAGGAGTAAGATGGGGAGGATTGTCTTTTGCAGGGAAAGAAATAGAAATTGGACAACCCTTTCCCCGCCATGAATCGCCTTCAGATCCTCCGCTCCATCCTGCTCCTCGGAGCGGGTGCGACCGTTGTTGGCGTTGCCGGTTACCGTTACTCGAAATCCTCTGCCGTGAAGGCCTCGCCTGCTCCCCGGGTCGTAGCAGCAGTCGCTCCGGGGCCGGGCCTTAAGGAGGCAGGGGAGAATGGAAAGACAATCAACCTGGCCGCGACAGGGAAGGGAGAGGGCGTAACCAAAGCCCCTTCCACCTTGCAGGCATTCAGGGATCGGATCATGAAGGCCAAGGCGGAGCCAAATATACCGAAACGTATGGCGCTCTTGTCTGAAGCCATCCAGACGCTCGATCCTTCCCAGATAAGAGAAGCCCTCGCCGAGTTCGAGATGAACCGGGACCAATTCCGTACGCGACTGCGGAACATGCTCCTCTCGCGATGGGGGGAGAGCGATCCCAAGGCGGCGCTCGACTACGCAAAGGGGCTTGTTTTCGAAAGCGCCTCTTTTGGTGGAGTCTATGGAGACGGTGGGTTTGAAATAAACGGTTTGAGTATCACCCCCTTGTTTGACTCCTGGTTCAAGAAGGATTTCCCTGCCGCAAAAGCCTGGGTGGAGGGGCTTCCTGCCGATTCGTGGTTTAGAAAAGGGCTCTTGCCATCCCTTGCTTTTGATATGGCTCAGAAGGATCCGGTCGCCGCATTGAACCTGGCTAGGACGATTTCCAGCGACCAGGCTGGAGGTGATTCTGTTAGGAGGAAAAGCATTAGTGGGGCGATCGTTGGATGGTCCCTGAAGGACACCGATGCGGCGCTCGCGTATGTCGCCCAACTCCCTGATGACCGAACCAAGATCTCCATACTCGAGTCGATGAGCATTGCGTTGGCCCCGAAGGATCCGGACAAGGCGATTAACCTGATTGAGCAGATTCCGCCCAAGGAACAAAACGTTTCCCTCAGGAAGTTCGGCTCTGCTTGGGCGCAATCCGATCCGAAAGCCGCTCTCGACTTTGCGAACCAGCAGACCGATCCGGAGGTCAAGTCCGAGATTTTAAAAGGCGTGATCAGCGCGATGTCCGAGAAAGATTCGAAGGGCGCACTCGAGCTGGCCCAGTCGCTCCCCAAGGACTATAAACGAGATGGCACCATCTACACTGTTCTTGAGAAATTGTCCGAGAGCGATCCCAAGGGGGCGGTTGGCTACGCGATGAATCTTCTCTCAGGTGAGAAGAGCTCATTGATTAGCAGTATGTCAGTTGACTGGATCAGCAATGATCCTCAGGGAGCCCTTGCCTGGTATGGTTCGCTCACCGATACGAAGCTCAAGGAGCAGGTCGCCCACAACATGATCGACTATCTCTCCAGGGACGATGTAGCCAAGTCGCTTGATCTCCTCGACAAGATGCCCCCCGGGGATGTGCGAAACCAAGCAATCTCCACAATCGCCAACAATTGGGCTCGAACCGATCAGAAGGCGGTCCTCGACTGGGCGAACCAGCAGACCGATCCGGAGGTCAAGTCCAGGATTTTAGCAGGAGTGATCCGAACGATGTCCGTGAAAGACCCGAACAGCGCATTCCAGTTGGCCCAGTCGCTCCCATCGGGAAATATCCGGGATTACAGCATCAATCGTTCCCTCGGCTCAATGGCCCAAAGCGATCCCCGGTCCGCCATTGCCCTGGCCTCGGGGATCACGGATGCCAACGGGCGTTCCATGGCACAGCAAAACGTCGTGAGAATCTGGATGAGGAACGACTCCGCAGCCGCAACGCAGTGGGTCAATTCCTCCTCCCTGCCGCAGGATGTGAAGGCGCGCCTGCTCCAGCAGAAATAATTTTCCCAATCCTCTGCGTCTCAGCGCCTCTGCGGGAAACCTGCTTGCTTAGCCCTGGCGTTTGAGTAGCGACTCTCCGAGCTCACGGAGTCGGGCTCCTCGGCTCCCCAGCACTTCGAGGGAGCGGAGTGCTTTCTGTGTCTGGATCTTCGCTTCCTTCCTTGCGGCCTCCAGACCGATCACGGCGGGGTAGGTCGCCTTGGAGGCCTTGAGATCTTTTCCCGCGCTCTTGCCGAGCTGCTCGCTGGTCGCCGTCACATCGAGGATGTCGTCGAGAATCTGGAAGGCGAGGCCGAGCGCCTGTCCGAATTCGGTGAGCGCCTTGAGTTGGGCGGGAGAGGCGTTCGCCACCATGGCACCAAGGCGGATCGGGAGGACGATCATGGCGGCCGTCTTCCTTTCGTGGATGAAGCGAACCTCGCGGATCAAGAGTTTCTTCCCCTCGGCCTCGAGGTCAGCGACCTGACCGGCGATGAGTTGCAGACTGCCCGCAGCATCGGCCGTCTCCTCGAGGAGAAGGGAGAGTGGGTAACGCTTGGCGGGCTTGATCCCCGCGATCAGTCCGAAGGACCGTGTGAGCAGTGCATCGCCTGCTAGGACGGCAACGCCCTCGCCGAAGACCTTGTGCGAGGTGGGGCGGCCGCGACGGAGATCGTCATCGTCCATGCATGGAAGATCGTCATGGATGAGCGAGTAGGTGTGGATCAGTTCCACCGCGCAGGCGGCCGGCAGCACACCCGTCGGATCCTTGGCACCACATGCCTCGGCGGCGGCCAGGGCGAGAATGGGGCGCAGGCGCTTGCCGCCAGCCAGCAGGCTGTAGCGCATCGCCTTGTGGATGGTCCCGGGTCGGACGGACACCGCGGGCACGGCGCGGGCCAGTGCCTGCTCGACGAGCTTCCGACGCCGTTCCAGATAAAGGGAAAGGCCGTCCGCTTGTGGGCGGACGGCCTTCCGGGAAGTCATGATGAGAGACCCCTTAGGGAACCGCGCTTCCTTAGAGGGTCTTGCAGAAGTCCTCGAAGCGGTCGAGGCCGGGCTTGATGACATCGAGGCCGGTCGCGTAGCTGAGGCGGACGACGCGGTCGTCGCCGAAGGCGATACCGGGAACGACGGCGACGTTGGCCTTGCTGAGCAGGCGGTCGGCGAAGTTCGTGGAGGTCATGCCGAGCTTGGAGATGTTCGCCAGCATGTAGAAGGCGCCCTTGGGCTTCACGGCGGTGACGTTGTGGATCGCGGAGAGGCGCTCGAACATGTACTCGCGGCGGATGTTGAACTCCTCGCGCATGTCGGCGACGCACTGCTGGCTGCCTGTGATGGCGGCGAGACCACCCTTCTGGGCGAAGGAGCAGGGGCCCGAGGTGCTGTGGCTCTGCATGGAGTCGATCGCTTTGGCGATCTTCTCAGGGGCTCCGAGGTAGCCGAGGCGCCATCCGGTCATCGCGTAGGCCTTGCTGAATCCGTTGACGGTGATGGTCAGATCCTTGGCCTCGGGGGTGAGGGAGGCCACGGAGACATGTTCGGCGCCGTCGTAAGTGAGGCTCTCGTAGATCTCGTCGGAAAGGATCATGATCTCCTCGTCGGCGGCGACCTCGACCAGGGCGCGAAGCTCTTCCTTGGTGTAGACGGAACCGGTCGGGTTGCCGGGGGAGTTGATGATGACCATCTTGGTGCGGGGGCTCATCGCCTCCTCGAACTGGGCGGGGGTCATCTTCCAGTCGTTCTCCTGGGTGGTCTGGACGATGACGGGCTCGGCGCCGGCAAGGCGGACCATGTCGGGATAGCTGAGCCAGTAGGGGGCGGGGATGATGACCTCGTCACCCTCGCCGCAGACGGCCATGATGGCGTTGTAGCAGCTCTGCTTGGCGCCGTTGCTGACGATGATCTCGCTTGGCTTGTAGTCGAGGCCGTTGTCGCGCTTGAACTTCTCGCTGATGGCCGCGCGCAGCTCGGGGGTTCCGGAGCTGGGGGTGTACTTGGTGAATCCGGCGTTCAGGGCCTCGATGGCGGCCGCCTTGATGTGCTCGGGGGTGTCGAAGTCGGGCTCTCCGGCGCCGAAGCTGTAGACATCAATGCCCTCGGCGCGCATGGCCTTGGCCTTGCTGTCGATGGCGAGTGTGAGTGACGGGGTGAGTTCGCTGACGCGGGATGCGAGGTCCATGGGAAGTGCGGGTGTGTTGGGTGTTGGGGTTGCTGGCTGAAAACGGGGCGGCTCAGAGCGCGGCGGCGACCTTGGTTTTGAAATCGTTCTCCGCGAGTCGGATGATTCCTGTCTCGCGGGCGACGTTCTCGACGGAGTCGGAGGCGTGGGCGCCGTTGATCATGATGGTGGTGCCGAATTCCTTGCGGATCGTGCCGTGCGGGGCCTGGGAGGGATTGGTGGGGCCGAGAGCGCCACGGATCTTCGCGACCGCATCGGGTCCCTGATAGATCAGGGCAACGCAGGGCTGGCTGCCCGGAGCGGACTTCTCCTCGGCGGAGCACTCGGAGGGACGCTTGCCGGCCATGAAGGCGACGATCGATTCCCACTGGGCGCGGCCGTCGGGCAGTTTCGCGACGAGGAAATCGAGGACGGGGCCGTAGAACTCCTCACCCTGGGCCACGGACATGTGGAACGGCTTGAAGCCGACCAGCGCGAGGCCGGTGCGGGCGAAAAGATCGATCACGCCGCCGGGGCGGGTACTCGGGAAGGCGAAGTTGTCGGGCTTGATGAGCACGAGCGTCTTCTCGGTTGAACCGGAGAATGTGGCGGCGGCATCCAGAACACCCCCCTCGGCATCGGAGGCAGCGGCCAGAAGCTTGAGGCCGGCGGCGGCCTCTGCGGCATTCGAGGGGGCAATCACGCCGGGCTCGAAGTAAACGGTCTTTCCACCCTCCTCGGGGCTTTCAATAAGGTCACCGTAGGTGTCGCGGATCGTCTCACCGCGGCCTCCCATGGAGGCGTCATTGCCGACGATGGAGGCCACCTTGGCGGCGGCATCCTCACCCTTGAGGACAAGCACCAGGGAATGGGCGCCGGCAGGCAGGGCCTTCAGGTAGGCGGCCGTGCGATCCTGCCCGGAGAGCGTGGCGGCAAGATCACCGAGGGTCTTTGCCGAAGGGGCGAAAATGCGACCGGTGAAGAGCTCAAGCCCACTGCGTGAGATGAGGCGGGCGAGGACACCTCCGGCGCGGCCCTTGCGGAGCGCGGACGGGGTGATGAAAGCGTAGGAAATCTGATCAGCCATGGAGTTTTGTAAGTGTAGGCCGCCAGAGAGGGCGCGGCATAATGGCGTTCCAAGGCGGACGAAGAGGCTAGAAGTACCGGCCTTCAGAGTCAAAGGGTTTCTCTGATGCCCGGGACAACGGACTGACATGATGACTCACAGGGATAAAGGGGATGCAAGGGATACAAAAAGGGAGCCAGATCGGAGTTCGGTATTGCAGGGACGGATATCTCCCTCGCCTTCATTCATTACGAAGCTCTCTGCTCAGATTTTTTCATCCCCTTTACCCCCTTTATCCCTGTGAGCCCTAAACTTTCCCTGTCTGCTTGATCGCAGATTCCTGAAACTGCTGTCTCCATGCCTCCAACCGGTCGGCGATCCGTGCCTCCGCGCCGTGACGGGTGGGGGTGTAATAGGTGCGGCCTTCGGGAAGGTAGGCCTGAGGCACATACCCTCCCACGTGGTCATGGGGGTATTGGTAACCTTGTCCATGACCCAACGATTTGGCCCCCTTGTAGTGGGAATCCCTGAGGTGGGGTGGCACGACCAAGGTGCGGCCGGTGCCGATATCCGCCTCGGCGGCACCCAAGGCGGCGTAGGCGCTGTTGCTCTTCGGGGCGGTCGCCAGATAGACGGTCGCATGGGCCAAGGTGATGCGCGCTTCCGGGAGCCCGACGAATTCCACGGCCTGCTGGGCGGAAATGGCCAATGGCAGCGCCAATGGATCGGCAAGGCCGACATCCTCGCTGGCAAAGATCACCAACCTGCGGGTGATGAATCGCAACTCCTCGCCGGCATGGAGCATCTTGGCCAACCAGTAGAGGGCGGCGTCTGGATCGCTCCCCCGGAGGCTCTTGATGAAGGCGCTCGCCGTGTCGTAGTGGTCGTCGCCCGAACCGTCGTAGACGAGGGCCTTTTTCTGGATGCTCTCCGAAGCCTCGGCAAGCGTGATGCGGATCCGCCCGTCGGCACCGAACGGCGTGGTGCGTGCGGCGATCTCCAGCGCATTGAGGCACTTGCGCGCATCGCCGTCGCTGACGGTGGCGAGATGGCGAGCGGCCCCCTCCTCCAGATCGACCGGCAGATCGCCGAGGCCCCTCTCGCCGTCGCTCACCGCACGATACTGAAGGGCAATCAACTCCTCCACGGTGAGCGGCTGCAACTGGAAGATCTGGGAACGTGAGACGAGCGGGCTGTTGATCGAGAAGAAGGGGTTCTGCGTGGTCGCCCCGATCAGGCGCACCGTGCCACGCTCGACATCGGGGAGCAGGGCGTCCTGCTGGGCCTTGTTGAACCGATGAATCTCGTCGATGAAGAGCAGCGTGCGCCCCCCGTTCCGAGCCTCGATGGCGGCGGCCCCGACGGCCTTACGGATATCGGCAACCGATCCCTCGACGCCGCTCAACTCGATGAAGCGGCTCTTGGTGCGGGCGGCGATGAGGCGGGCGAGGCTTGTCTTCCCCGTGCCGGGAGGGCCGTATAGGATGATCGAGGAGAGGCGGTCGGCCTCGATGGCACGACGAAGGAGCTTTCCCTCGCCGAGGATATGGGACTGGCCCGCGTACTCTTCCAGAGTCCGCGGACGCATGCGCGCGGCAAGCGGGGCGTCGGCCGGTAGCGAATCCGAAGCCGATGCCATTCCGAAAAGATCATCCATTTGCTTAGTATCGCCGGAGCTCATTTCGCTGGCAAGGCAACCGGCCCCGTTCCATGATGAAAGCCATGAAAACCCTCCTGGTCTCGATTGATTTCAGCCCGATCTCGCAAAAGGTCGTGGATGGCGCGGCCGATCTCGCCTCCTGCATGGGAGCGAAGGTCGTGCTCCTGAATGTCTGGGAACCCGTTGCGGCCTATGTCCCCGTGGGGGCGGCGATGGATGTGATCATGGCTCCCATTCCCGTCGAACCGCCCGATCTGGATCTTGTCGGCAAACAACTCGGCCAGTTCGCCCAACCGCTGCGTGATCGAGGCATCTCCGTGGAGACCAGTGTGATCGAGGGAACGCCGGCCGACGAAATCCTGCAACAGGCCGCGAAGACCGGTGCCTCGATGATCATCCTGGGGTCACACGGTCACGGGGCGGTCTACCAACTCTTCAGCGGAAGCGTGGTCACCGCCGTGCTTCACAAATCGACGATCCCCGTCACCGTCATCCCCGTCCACTCGAAGTAACGCCGCACCGAAGATGGCACTCCCGGGAAGGGAGCTTCAGCCTCTTCAAGGAGTCTTGGTTTCAGACTCCTCACTGAGGCAAAGACGCGGAAGGATGCGTTGATTCCTTGAATTGGGCAGGAATCCTCTCGGCCCGATCGGGCCTCACATAGACCTCGAAGTCCCCGTGCTTGTAGCCGAGGAGATAGTGTTGCGTGAGGTGGCGGTATGCTTCCCAAGCCCAGTTGTAAAAACGGGACTCTTCGGTGCTGTTGATGTCCCAGTTATTGATGACAAAGACCGCGGGATGATGCCGCTCGCTATTGGCCAGTAATGCCCGGTAAAACCTATCTCCGGGGATGTCGTTGTCGGCATAGACGTTGTGTTCGTAGGAGGGCCGGTCCGTGTAAAAGTTGATTTCCGGATGATAGGGATAACAGATGACAAAATCCCCGGGATCCGTGACAGCCACGATGAGATCCCTCATGGCGGAGTTCACCTCGAACTCTTCACTATTCATGATGACATCCGCTCCGTTGGCTGCATGGAATGGAAACTTTTTGTGCTGTGAAACCGCAATTCCGCCCCCGCCGCCCGACTGACAGCCATTGATATAATAGAGAATCAGCGCGGCAAGCGCGAGCGCCAGATAGACTCCTGCGAACAAACGCCTTACGCCTCCGCCGTCCTTCCAGGAATCGACAACCATCAGACAGGAAAGAATCAACGCAACGGTCATCGGCACCATGAACTCACTCAGGTGAACCATGTTGGGTTGCCAGAAAAAATACTGAGGAAAGAGAACAAGCGCGCATCCAAGAGCGGTGAGAGAAGAGAGTGCTCGGACTCCCGCCGCGCGATTTCCTCTCCTCACAGCCGTAATCCACGCCGTCAAGGCCGCGCACGCCATCATCACGGAGAGCGGGATCGGCAGATAAAGATTGAGGGCCATGATCTTGTCCCTTGGCTTGGGAGATGTGATCGAGATTCGTTCCTGGGCCCCATGGGTGATTTTCAGCGACTTCTCCGGGGGCGGCGGGGTGGCCGCGGAGGGAGTTGCGACCCGGGGGGCGGGAGTCGCGTCGAGCGCCGTTGCCGCAGCCTGAGTGGCGACCGGCGCGGGGGAGGCCTTCGCATTGGGCTTTAGGAACGACTCCCGAAGCATCAACGACGTGCCGTCAATCATTCTCGAGCCGTAGGATGCAATCGTCTCGGGCCACTGGCGGTACTGACCCACAAACTCCCTGTCGAAACCACGATTCACGGCATCCCGGTAGACAGGCAGATGCGTCAGGAAAAATCCCGCCGCAGCCAGAATCAAACCAGCCAAGGGGACAAGGATGCGCCTCGACGACAGCAGGTTGTCGGGATTGCCGAAGGGATGGAGCAGGATGAGCCCCAACATGATGAAGGTCAGGAAATAGCCGACATCGATGCGGATGAGATAAGCGATCCCGAGCGTGATTCCTGCAAGCAGCATCCAGAGAGAACGGGTGAAAAGATTCCGTGCTGGAAGAACATAGGCAGAGAGAAAGACCGACATGTTCAGGACCGCCATGAATGCCATGTAGTTGCGGTATGTTTGACCCGGCACAAGAATCACCAGCACGCCGGTCAGAAACGCAACCCAAGCCCGCCCCGTGCACTTCATGATCACTCCGAACGACAGCAGTCCGGTCACCAGACAGAGAGCAAAGAAGAAAAGGCGCATCGCGAGGTAATGGGGGCCGAGCACCTTGAAAATCCCAACCACCGGGTAAAACCAGAGCACGTTATAGCCTAGGAACGTATCGACGATAGGCCTCCGCCCTTCCAACAGACGCTGAGCAAGCAGAGCCACCACCCCCCCCTCTCCCCCGGGACCCGGCCAAACCCTGCAATAATAGCCGTAGTAGCACAGCGCGAAGAGGAGCAGCAGGGGAATGCCGCGGCGCTTGAGGAACAATTCGATATCCCCATCCGGTGAAAACCGGGAGGTCAGTCGATGGAGTCGTGCTCTAAGAGCGAGGAAAGACATGGGTGCTTCAGTACCTTGGTAACTTCCACTTGAGGATCGCCGCACTCACCCCACGGACGATCCAGCGAGCGAGTTCATTCTGGATCTGATAAGGATAAGTAGAGCGCCATCGCAGCGCGGAGGAAAGGCGCCTTTGGGCATTCCCCTGGATGGCGCTGACGAATTCCTCCTCCGTTTGGGAAATCGGGAACGGCGCCACTGAAACGACCTTGAAATTGTAAACCCACTCCCGATCCAACGCATGATCGTACGGGAGCCACATCGGCAACAATCCCTCACAGAGAGCCTGCGCGGCTTTCCTGTCGACAATATAGGCCCCTGTTCCTTTGAAGCGATGCATCGGGATGGTGAGCGAATATCCATTGCCAAGCGATGACACGTTCAGCGGCTTTCCGACCTTGAGGCCGGCCAACCGCGCCATGTTCCAGACTCCAGCGGTCTTCATCAGCCGGGCGATGACTTCCGGGGCCTCTTTCTTGGGATAGAGGTCATCCTCGCAGATGATGGCGTGGCTTTCTCCCGAATCGAGGAAGGCCCGCATCGCCTTGATGTGGCTGAGATAGCAGGCCACCTCGAAGATGTTGGTCAACCGTCCGTGACGGCGGCGGAACTTCTCCTCGTCAAATTCCGGCATCGGAAGCCGGAGTTCCTTTCCGGAAACGGCGGGGATCCTCTCAAGGGAGAAGGGAGTGCCGGCAAAAGCCTCCTTCATGTGTTCCCAACGCTCGGGAGCAGTATCCAGATTGATCACGTAGGCCTTCATCGGGATGACATCAGCGGTTACTTGGCCACCTGATTCAAACTATCCTCAGGAGCAACAACCGCACCTCGCCTCTCTGCTCGCGACAGAGCTACCACTGGATTCCCAGCAGGATAATGCCCTTGGGCTTCTCCGGATTGTCGGGATCCCAGGAGATATCCTCACTGGCCCCCTCTGTCTGGGGAGCAAGGGGGTTCACCAACTCGAGCGGCTTCTTCATCTTGAAGGCCTGCGCCACCACCCCGTTGATGTCGTACGGGGCGGGTTTCCCGACCGTGGTCGTGTCGATCCTGGTCTTTTTTGGCTTGGGGGCGACAAACCCGGCATCCGGGTTGGCCTGCTGGGCAAAGGAAGTGGAAACGGCCAGCAGGGCTGCCGCGGTGATCAGGAGTCGGAAGAACGCGCCGTTCATCCGCCCACATTAGACGCCTTGTTCCATCCGGGGCAAGTCTGCCGAATGCTCCCCGCCCCCTCTTCGGCGTTGAACAAGCCGCCCGGCCCGTTCAGACTTCACGGATGGATACCCTTGGGCGCGCCCGACGCGTTCTTTCGATCGAAACCAACGAGCTGGAACGTCTTGCGGGGCGTCTCGACCGCACGTTCACGGATGCCGTGACCCTGCTCAGGGAGACGGTGGAGCGTCGGGGCAAGATCGTCGTCCTCGGCGTCGGCAAGTCGGGTCACATCGGCGGAAAGATCGCCGCCACCCTGACCAGCACCGGCGCCCCCTCGGTCGTGCTCGATTCCCTCAACGCCCTCCACGGCGACCTCGGCGTCATTTCGGACGGCGATGTCATCCTCACGCTGAGCTACAGCGGCGAGACCGAGGAGCTCATCCGCGTGCTGCCCGCCCTGGCCCGCTTCGATGTCAAAAAGATCGCCCTCACCGGCAACACCGCCTCCTGCCTCGCCAAGGCGAGCGACATCGTCCTTGATGTCTCGGTCTCCCGGGAGGCATGCCCCCACAACCTCGCCCCCACCTCCAGCACCACGGTCATGCTGGCCCTGGGCGATGCCCTGGCCATGGTGCTGCTCGAGGAGCGGGGATTCAGCCGTGACGACTTTGCACGCTTCCACCCGGGAGGTAACCTCGGCCGCGCGCTCCTGCTCAAGGTCCGCGACATCATGCGGGGAGGGGAGGACGCCGCGATCGTGAAGGCGACCGACACCGTACTCGACGTCCTGAAGGTCCTCACCGCCAAGCGCGCGGGCGCCGCCCTGGTGACGGACAGTGACGGCCGCCTCGCCGGCATCTTCACCCACGGCGATTTCGCCCGCCGATTCCCGTCCGACCCCGCGATCGGCACCCGCCCCGTCGGCGAGGTGATGACGGTGAACCCCGTGACCATCGGCGCCGACAAACTTGCCGCCGAGGTGCTCCTGGTGCTAGAACAGCACCGCATAGACGATCTCGTGGTCACGGATGCCGATGGGAAGCCCCTCGGCGCGGTCGATTCCCAGGATCTCTCCCGACTCAAACTCATTTAAAAACCCAACGCTCCATGGCACTCGCAAACGACCTCCGCAAGGGAATGGCCATCAAGTACAACGGCAACGCCGCCATCGTCCTTGAAGTCACCCACCGCACCCCCGGCAACCTCCGCGCCTTCGTACAGCTCATCATCCGCTACATCGGCACCGGAAAGTCCGCCGACGTCCGCTTCGCCTCCACGGAGAAGGTGGACCTCGTCGACGTCCAGCGCACCAAGCTCGACTTCAGCTACTCCGACCAGGAGGGATACAACTTCATGGATCCCGAGACCTTCGAGACCATCACCCTGCAGGGCGATCTCATCGGCGACTCCAAGGACTTCCTCGTGGAGAACATGCAGGTCGAGATCCTCTACGTCGAGGGACGCGCCGTCTCCGTCGACCTCCCCGCCTCCGCCAATCTCAAGGTCACCGAATCCCCCGAGGGAGTGAAGGGTGACTCCGCCAGCAACGTGATGAAGACCGCGACGCTCGAGACCGGCAAGGTCATCCAGGTTCCCCTCTTCATCAAGGAGGGTGAGATCGTGAAGGTCGACACCCGCACCGGCGCCTACATGGGCCGGGCTTAAGTCGACACCCCCTTCCCGTGGCTCGCCGCAACTCCCCCCAGGGCGGCGACACGGCGCGGAACAAGGGGGCGCGTCCGGCTTCGGCCGACCCGCGGCGGCGCGTCCGCTCCGACGCGGCAACCCTCTCGGGCGAGCTCTTCCCCGATTTGGAGCCCTCCCCATCCACTTCGCCCTTCCGCAAGGAGCAGGAGGGGTACGATGATTCTTTTCGTGAGCACGGGGAGATCGAGGAGAACCCCTCCGTCGGCTCAAGGAATGGGAATCCGGCAAGCAAACAGCTTCTCAAGTTCCTTGTAGGGATGCTCCTGCTTCCCGTCTGCCTGATTCTCACGGAGAGTTTCCTGCAGGCATTCGCCGCCTCAGTGCACAGCGGCTTGCTGGCGAACCGATCCTTCGGATGCTTCGCCGCAGGACTCCTGATCTTCGGCATCCTCTTTGCCGTCGTCCCCAGAAAGACGCTCATGCTTCCCTATGTCTTCGGCCATGAGGTGACGCATGCGCTCTGGGTGAAGCTCTTCGGCGGCACAGTGGCCAACCGCTTCCATGTCAGCCTGGAGGGGGGACATGTTCTGACCGACCGGGTGAATACCTGGATCATCCTCTCCCCCTATTTCTTCCCCATCTACAGCGTACTGGCCGCCACCCTCTACGGCGTGCTCGCGTTGTCGGCCCGCCTGATTGACCGCTTCCATGAAGGGAGCCATCTCACTGCGGGAGTCGATTCCCTGCGCTGGATCCTCTTCCTGATGCTGGGACTGACACTCGCCTTCCATCTTGTCTTCACGTTCCTGCTCATCACCAAGGGCCAACCCGACCTCCATTATGGGGGCACCTTCTTTTCGCTGACAGTGATCTATCTCATCAACCTCATGATCATCACGGCGCTCCTGCTTGCAACCAGTCGCTCACGGATCTGCGAGGATTACTGGGCGAGTCTTGTCACCAACTCAACGGATTTCCTCGAACTCTGCGGCCGGGCCGCAGCCTGGCTGGTCGTCTGGATCCAGGACTTCCGGACAGGGTTGGGATATTGATCCGCATCAACGCCCTCTTTCCTGAGTTGGCTTGCCCGGCCGTTGCTCCGCATCCGTTACGGATGATTTTTCTTCAGTATCTCGGCTTCACTCGATGAAAATAGCGAAGAACAAATCTCTTCCATTATTGCAATATAATGACATGTCATTCTAAAATACGTTATACCGCTGAGATACTTATGAGTTACAGACCAATCGAATCAGTGCTGGCAATAATTCTTACGGTAGTCTTATCAGGGTGCCTTTCTGTAGGTCGTTCGCCGCAAACCCGTCCTGCGATTGCCCCCGTGCCTTCGGGAATGCCTAAGGAAACGACGCCCCTTGAAGCGATAATATACAATTCTAAGGACGATGGCCCAGCGGAGTTGATTAAACAAAATGAAACAATTGAAAATATGATTGTCCAAAAACAGCAGGAACTGAATGCACTGTATAAGAAGTATTCTATTTTTGCCATTAACGGATACGGAGAAGTCGAATTCACAAAATCACAAAAAGCCTGGAGCGAATTAAAAGAGCTTGATTCCCTTTTTGCTGGTCGGGGAGAACATGGCTCCACGCTTGCTCGCTATTTATATCTTTGTGAAAAACTAAGGATTACGGAGGACCGAATAAAATATTTAAAGAAAACGTTTAATCATTGAAAACCGCAGTATAACGGGCCAGTCGACCTAATCCCTGTCCCTTCGGGACTTTCGGCATACCTCCTGCTTATTCCGCTTCGCGGGCAGGAGGAATGCCGAAAGCAAGCAGGGATAGGTCACTGGGGACGTTCGGCAAACAAATATATCTCTCGCCATGACCACCGTTAAACGAATCAGTCCGATGCTCGCGGTCGCCGACATGCAACAGACCATCAGCTTCTACCGGGACGTTTTGCTCTTCGAGATCGAAATGCAATCCCCAGAGTATTCGATTCTCTCCCGCGATGGTGCAACAATACACCTGATGAAGGCCACTGACGAGAAGGTCATGGATTGCGTGCGAGGGCACACAGAAATATACATTGAGGTTGACGACCTTTCTTCACTCTGGAGGCATGTTGAGCCGATGAAGGACCGATATAAGATCCGCAGCCTTATCGATCAGCCATACGGAATGACAGAATTCCACATTGGTGACCCAAATGACTGTTTGGTTTTCGTCGGCCAAGAAACTCAACAAAAATAGGCCGAACAGAGCGATGCAGTTAATCCCCACGCCTTCGGCACTTTTGGCATTTCGCCTGCGGAGCAGGCTCGGATGCCAAAAGCAAGTGGTGATCGGTGACGGCGGACGTTCGGAATAAATATGCCTATAGTTTCCCTATTCTTTGCAGTGTTCATTCTTGCCGGTGGAATCGTGGCAGGATTTGGAGTTCGCAATATTGTTCACGCCTACGACAGTAGAAGTTGGCCTCATACAAATGGGAATGTTATATACTCGGAAGTCGAGCGTCACTCCGGCAGTAAACGTGGCTCATCCTATTCTCCTGGAATCAAATACTCATATTTTATCAAAGGACAACAATATGAGGGAGATATGGTTGCCTTTGGCATGAAGAGCGTTTCAGCAGGACGGGGATTTGCTGAGCGATTTGTAAAGAAGTATCCAAGAGGAAAAGATATCAAAGTATTCTACGATCCCTCAGTTATGTCCACATCGGTCCTGGAACCCGGCTTATCGAAGCGTAGTTTTATTCTTTTTGCGTTTGGGATGTCTTTTATGATTTTCGGAATTTGCTTTGCGACAGTTGCTTGGCTTTTCAAATAACAAATACATTCGAACAATGCGATCCACAGAACACCTACCCGCGTCACGCTTCGTGCTTTCGCTTCGCTCCTTGGCAGGAAGCGCGCCACGATCGCTTCTGATCTAAGACGTTAGGCGGCAGAAGCGAAATCTCTCACCCCTTATGAAAACCGTAATTCGAATCATCATTACAGTTGCCGCTACTGTGGTTTTAACAGGATGCACCGAAAAAGGTTACAAGCAGATAGATGGTTTGTGGTATTGGGTGAAATGGGATGAGGGTGGAGGCCAAAAAATCTTGCTGCAGGACGTCGATATTTCTTCTTTTAGAGTAATCGATGGCGAACTCGCTTTAGATAAAGACTCTGTTTGGGACAGCGGCGCAGTACACTTTCCTGTGAACACTGCAAATGTTGAGTTTCTTGGGCGTAGCTGGGTAAAGGATGAGAAAAAAGTTTTTCAAAGAAATGGTCAGCCCGGCGAAGTCCCCGGATTAAATGCAAAAGAATTCAAAGAAATTCACCCCAAAGTCTTTTCGGACGGTAAGAGATTTTTCATTGATTCCCAGGAAGTTGGCCTTGATGAAGCACAGATTTTCATGACATCCCCTAAGGCAACGCCTCGACCAAAGACGCCGCGCCTCCCTCCACCCGGTCCGGTCTTTGCTCCTGCTACTTCATCACTGACGCCTGAAGCTACGTCCGCGAACGTCGAGAAAGTAAAATGAGCCTATCCAGGCAATGGAGCCAATACGATTGGTTGTATGGATACTGGGCTGGGCGCGCCACGGGCCGTCGCTGAGCTAAGAAGTCAGGCATCTTCTTCCGTAAGGCTTGGAAGATCGGATGGAGAGCAAGGCGGCAAAGGGAAGCCGTAGTAGTCCTACGGCGACCGCAGGCCAACACAGCTATCCGCCGATATCCTAAGCCTACTATCTAATCCCCGATAGCCGCGGTCAGTGCTGCAGCGATCTTATCCGCCCATTCATTGATCATCGCTTCGTCGGCCCCTTCGATCAGGAGGCGCACCTTGGGTTCGGTTCCGGAGTAGCGCAGCAGGAGGCGTCCCTTTCCAGCCAATGCCGATTCAGTTTCGCCGACCAGCGAAGAAACCTCTTTCAGGGAGTCGATCGGGGGCTTTTCCTTCACGCGGAGATTCCGCTGCGCCTGCGGGTATTTCTTCAGGACTCGACGGAGTTCGCTGAGGGGGCGGCCGCTCTCCGTCATGATGCGGAGGATCTGCAGGGCGGCTATCAGGCCGTCACCCGTGGTTCCGTGATCGCGGAAGATCATGTGGCCGCTCTGCTCTCCACCGACTGAAAAGTTTCCGGCCCTCATCGCCTCGACCACATAACGGTCTCCCACCGCAGTCCGGATGACCTTCCCGCCGCCAGCGGCGATCACCTCGTCCAAGCCCAGATTGCTCATCACCGTGGCCACGAGGGTCTTGCCAGCCAGCGTTCCCCGCCGGAGCGCATCGAGTCCTGTCATGGCAAGGAGTTCATCCCCGTCCAGAACTTCCCCCCGCTCATCACAAAGAAGGAGACGATCGGCATCTCCGTCATGTGAGATTCCGATATGAGCCTCCGTCTCCCGCACGAGGCGACTGATCTCCTCCGGATGGGTGCTCCCGCACTCCCTATTGATGTTCATGCCGTCTGATTCGGCATGGAAGACGGAGAGCGTGGCTCCCAACTTGCGGAGCACCGCCGGAGTCGTCCGGTAAGAAGCGCCGTTGGCACAGTCCACGACGATCCTGAGTCCATGCAGGGACATCCCGGGCACGCTTTCGGCGGCGAGAGCTTCGTAGAGTTCAGACGCATCGGGAATGTGTTCCATCGTCCCGACATTCCCCTCCACGGGTCTCTCCACGTCGATTTCGGTGCTCAGGATCAGTTCCTCGAGACGCTCCTGCACGGCGTCATCGAACTTGTAGCCATCGCCGCCGAAGAGCTTGAGACCGTTATCGGCGGCGGGGTTGTGGGATGCGGAAATGACGACTCCCCCGTCCGCCCCCAGCTCCCTGACAAGGCAGGCCACGGCCGGAGTGGGCACGACGCCGGCAAGCAGGACATCGGCCCCCACCGAGTTCAGCCCCGCAACCATCGCGGCCTCCAGCATCGGACCGGATCGCCGGGTGTCGCGTCCGATCACAAACCGGGGCCGCTGACCTCCATCCTTTCGCAGAAGGAATCCGAGCGCACGACCGAGTCGCAGTGCGGTTTCCGGCGTGACCGGATGCACGTTGGCCACGCCCCTGATCCCGTCGGTGCCGAAGAGTCTGCGTTCGGACATGATCGCGATGCTTTATTTCTCGCGGGATTTGGTTGCCTTGGCTTTCCGCGGTTCCTTGGCGGCAGTCGCGGACTCAGGATTCGCGGCGGGCCGGGGGCTGCGCTCCGGAGCCGGACCCAGGTTTTGATGAATGAGATACCAGAGCGCCCCCGCCAGAAGGAGGCAGACTAGTTTCTCCTTCCAGTTGTGAAGCAGGAGGCGTCGCATGGTGTTCTTCGCGGAGCAGGAGTTGGGAAAGCCGCTTCCTGAAACGCTCGACGTTGAGGTTGCGCTCGATCGACCCCGAGTGACAAATCGAAACTTGCCCGCTCTCCTCGGAGACCACGATGGCCACCGTGTCGGATTCCTCGGATAATCCGAGCCCGGCCCGGTGACGGAGACCGATCGTGCGGTCGAGATCATCCCTCTGGGTCAGCGGGAAGATGCACCCCGCGGCGACGATCCTGTCGCTGCTCACGATGACCCCGCCGTCGTGAAGGACCGTCTTCGGATGAAAGATCGTGAGCAGTAGCTCCTTGGAGAAGTCGGCGTCGATCTCCACGCCGCTTTCGGCGACGGAATCGAGCCCGATGTCGCGCTCCAAAGCGATCAGTGCCCCGAATCCCTTGCTGGAAAGATCGAAGACGGCGTCCGTGATCTCCTCGATCTCCTCGCGGCGCTGCAGCGCCGTGGTGAAGAAGCGGTGACTCCCCAGCTCATTGAGCGCGCGGCGCAACTCCGGCTGGAAGATCACCACCAGGGCGATTGCCAGAAAGACCGAGAAGCTCTTGAGCAGCCAGCCGAGCACCGCAAGGTCAAGCAACTGGGAGACGAAGGTGAGAGAGAGAAAGACCAGTCCGAGACCGATCAGGATCCGCGCGCCGTGGGTGCCGCGCAGATAGAGATAAAGGTAATAAAGGATCGCCGAGAGAATCAGGATCTCGAGGGCGGAGGTCCAGTTGGCCCGAACCAGCCCCATCAACGTCTGGAACAGATCGATCACAAGGCACCTCCCGTATTCAGGATCGCCTCGGTGGCGCGCAGGGCCGCCCGATGGGGTGCCGCTTCGTGGACCCGGAAAAGCCGTGCCCCGAGCCGGCGGGCGAGAGCCGTCACGGCTACGCCGGCATGGAGGCGCTGATCCCCGTCGATCTGATTGTCCCGTTGTGCCTCGCCCGAAATCGAGCCGAGAAAGGACTTCCTAGAGTGGCCGATCAGGACGGGGGCTCCGATTCCGCACAGTTCGGGAAGCGAGCGGATCAGTTCCAGGTTATGAGCCACGGTTTTTCCAAACCCGAGACCCGGGTCGAGGATGATGGCGGAAGCGTCCACGCCGAAGCCTAGGGCTGCGTCACGGCACGCTGAAAGATATTTTGCCACCGCGCACGCGACATCATCACCGGGATAGCTGGGTGACTGCTGCATCGTCAGCGGGGTCCCCCGCATGTGCATCAGGATCACCCCTGCCCCGCTTTCGGCGGCGACCGCACCCATCCGGGGATCGCCTTCCAACGCCGTCACGTCGTTGATGATGTCGGCACCCGCCGCAAGGGCCGCCTCGGCCACGGAAGCCTTCGAGGTATCGATCGAGATCGGGGCATCGGTGGCGCGGCGCAGGGCCTCGATCACGGGAATGACGCGGCGCAGTTCCTCATCCTCGGAAACCGGTGCCGCCCCCGGTCGCGTCGACTCGCCGCCGACATCAAGGAGATCGGCGCCCTCTTCCAGCAATCGGAGCCCATGCGCGCAGGCCGCCACGGGATCAAGAAAGGCACCGCCGTCCGAAAAGGAATCGGGTGTGGCATTGACGATGCCGACGATGAACCCGCGCGTGGAGAGATCAAACCCGTGATTGCGGAACTTCCAGAGCATGCGTGGGAGGTTGTTTAGACTGAAGGCTGTGAGGCTATTAGGAAAACGCTAATGAAATCTAATGGCTCTTCGCTATGCTGAGTGAGCTTCCGTGGGGATCTTCACCACCGAGCCCTGTGTTCCGAGAGGGGGAACCGAGGAGCCGAAGGGGAGTTTTTAATCTGGAAAGCAGGAAAGCAGGAGGAATAATGCTGGAGAAGGACCATGAACGCAATACCTGCGGCATGCGTTGAGCTTTGCGGCATGAGGTGATTCTCGCAAGCGAGCTTGCCGATGCACTCATCCTCCATGTCGACTCCGTGGTCACGGAGTCCATGCCTCCTGTCCGGTCTATTTGCAGTACTCCACCTCGACTGGATTCTCCTTGGTTCAAAAAAACCCAAGATGGAGTCCTTTTTTCCTGCCTTCCTGTTTTCTGATGTTCTCTTGAATTTACCCACTTGAAACAGCGAGGAACCAATCTAATAGAGGGAAAATATTCAGCGGTTCCTTGGATTAGAGCCTAATGGCCTTCAGCCTTCAGTCTATTTACCTAGCCGAAGGCTGACCGATCGCCCGTGGGCGTCGAGTCCCTCCACGGCGCAGAAGGTCTCGATGATCGGCAGGGATTTTTTCAGCGAGGCTTCGTCGTAACGGACGATGCTGGTGCGGCGCTGGAACTGCTCGGCGGTGAGTCCGGCAAAGGCCTTGCCGGC
>CANKJN010000043.1 GCA_947482345.1 Spartobacteria bacterium | reverse complement strand
TGCCTCAAAATCGTGAACTTGCCTACCGATGGGCGGGGTTGTTTTTGCATATCCCTGCCATGTGGCAGGTTAAAATCTCCCCGTCCATCACCACTTTATCCCAACCACTTTTACCTTCCACTTGCCTCCTCTATGGGATGGCTGTGAATAGAAATCATCATTTTTGGCTCGTTCTTTTGGCGTGTGGCGTTGTTGTCATCCCTCCGCCTATCATCAGATAGCCGTCTGTCTTTTGACTCGCGCTCTCCAGGCTTGGCTCGGCCTTTTGGGTCCCGTCTTTGCGGGATCTATCCAAGCCTTTCCCAAGGCCATGTATTGCCTAGCCACTCGCCAAAACTCGATCGCCTCTTAAGTCCGATTACTACTGGGACTTGGTACCATTTCTGAGTTGTAGTGTCCGCTGATTAAATCCCATGAAGTCCGCTGAAGAGCATTTGCTGATTTTTGAAGGCGCGAATGATGGACGATACCCGCATCGGTCTCGCCCGAGCAAGCAACGCCACAACGACGAGCGGCGGGGGCCGCGTCGTAGCCTGCGAAGCAGTCCAAAGGACGTGACCGTCGGGAGACGGCGAGGCAAAAATCGACAAATGGCTTCAGCCCTCCGGGTTGCGGAGATAACAGGCCAGAGACTGTGTAGGCTTGGCACTTTGCTTGCCCGGCCGTTGCTTCGCATCCGCTACGGCTTTCCGCAACGGCCTCTATGTAATTTAATCAGCGCTTCCCTAAGCTCTGCCAACAAGCACAACGGAGAGAAAATCCGTCATAAAGGGGATTTTTCTTCAGCCTTGAGACTTCAGTCATCACTCTGGAGGTCATGAAGCACTCCTCTCCCTACGAATTCCTCAAGATCCTGCTCAACACCCCCTCCCCCTCCGGATTCGAGACACGGGGGCAGAAGGTCTGGGTCGATTACGTGAGCCGGTTCGCCGATTCGGTTGAAATCGACTCCTACGGGAACGCCTACGCGACGCTCAATCCCAAGGGTGATCCGACCGTGCTCATGAGCGGCCACGTCGATGAACTCGGCTTCATGGTCTCCCACATCTCGGAGGAGGGATTCCTCTCCATCAAGGCGATCGGCGGCGTCGACAATACACTTGTTCGCGGCCAGCGGGTCACGGTCCACGGCACCAAGGGATCTGTTCCGGGCGTGACGGGGCTCCTCGCCATCCACCTGCAGGAACTGGATGACAGGAAGAAGGTTCCCGACCTCCACACGATGCACGTCGACATCGGCGTCTCCTCCCGCAAGGAGGCGGAGAAACTGGTCTCCATCGGGGATGCGATCACCTACTCGGCGGAGTTCCAGGAACTCGCCGGGGGACGCTTCGCCGCGCGCGGTTGCGACAACAGGATCGGCGCCTGGACGGCGGCCGAGGGACTCCGGATCGCCTCTCTCAAGAAGGGATCACTCAAGGCGAAGGTCGTCGCCGTCTCCACGATCCAGGAGGAGAACGGCCTCTACGGGGCCTCGATGGCCGGCTACCGGGTCCACCCCGATGTCGCGCTGGTGGTGGATGTCACCCACGCCACCGACATCCCCAACTGCTCCAAGGCGAAGCATGGCGAGGTCTCCATGGGGAAAGGCCCCGTCATCAGCCTCGGAAGCGTCAACCATCCCGTCGTCAATGCGCGCCTCCGCGAGGCCGGAAAGAAAGTAGGCATTCCCCTGCAGGTCGAGGTGAACCCCCGCTGGACCGGAACCGACGCCGATGCGATCTTCAAGCAGAAGGGAGGCATTCCGACTGTTTCAATCGGCGTTCCGAACCGCTACATGCACTCGCCCGTCGAGATGATCCAGTATTCCGATCTCGAGCAAACTGCGGAACTGCTAGCCGCTTTCGCCCTCTCGGCGAAAAAAGGAGAGCGCTTCGGGGTGAAGCTGTAATACCATCTCCACTCTTATTCAGGTAGAATCAGCTGGTTCTTTCGGCGATGGGCGTTGTTGTCATCCCTCGGGTTATCTTCAGATAGCCCTCTGTCTTCCGCCTAGCCCATCACCAAAATCCCTTCGCCAATTCCACCAGACTAATCGTGTCAATGGTATGAAAAGGCCGAAGGCTTTTAGTCTATCCGCCTAAGAAACAGAAGAGGCGGATCCGATCAGGCAGAGGGTGCTTCGGATGTCTCTTCCAGACGCTTCCGGTAGGCGATCCTGGAGTGATGCATGCTACCGAGTGAAGAGACCAGGGAGTCGGCGATCGACTGCAACTGACAGAGGGTGACCGGAGCCTCGTCGTACTGACCATCCTCGATCCGGTCGGCAAGGATGCCGTGGACAAGATCGTCGAGGCGCTGAGGGGTCGGTCGCTCGAGACTCCGCGAGGCGCTCTCGGCAGCATCGGCCAGACCGAGGATCACGGCCTCGATCGTCTGTGGCTTGGGCCCCGGGTAACGGTAGCTCTCCTCGTTGACCTTGGGAATGTCCTCGGGGCGGACATTCATAAGACTTCCCCCGGAACGGGCGTCACGCTCCTGACGGCAGGCCCGTTGGTAAAAATACTCCACCAACGTGGTGCCGTGATGCTGGCGGATGAGATCGATGATGTGACGGTTGAGCTTGCTGCGCAGAGCGAGATCGACCCCCTCCTTGACGTGCGAGAGGATCACCAGGGCACTCATGGTCGGGGTAAGTTCGTCGTGGGGATTCGGACCGGCGGGGATGTTCTCGGTGAAGTACTCCGGCTTGACGAGCTTGCCGATGTCGTGGAAGTAGGCGCCGACGCGGCAGAGGGTGGCGTTGGCACCCACTTTTTCGGCGCACGCCTCGGCGAGGTTGGCCATGGCGAGCGAGTGGTGGTAGGTGCCGGGGGCTTCGAGGCTCAGGCGGCGCAGGAGCGGATGGTTGAGATCGGCCATCTCCAGCCAGGAGATCTCGGTGGTGATCCGGAAGAGTTGCTCAAGCATCGGGAGCGAGCCGCTGACAAGCACCGCGGTAAGAATGCCGGCGCCAAGGGCGGTGGCGCATTCCATGCCGATCTTCCACCAGTCGTTCCCCTGCAGGGACTCCCAATGCACAGGTCCGATCACGCCCGAGCAGAGCGCGAGGATGCAGACGGAAATGCCGGAGTAGAAACCCGCGCGGAGAAGACGGGACCGGCGTCTCACGCGGAGTGTCGAAAGCACGGCCACCATCCCGCCGATGAGAGCTAGGAGGAGCGGCGCCGGACCAGACTCCCCGCGAAGGATCATCCACCAGAGGGCACCGGCCAAGGCAGCCCAGAATCCGGTCGGCGCGCCGAGCAGGACGGAAAGAGTGAGCGGTGCCAGCGCGTAAGGGACGAGCAGCGGCAGATAACTCTCCCCGAGATAACCCTCGTCGGCCTGCCTCAGCAGGATGGCGCCGATTCCCAGTTGCAGCAGGATGAGGAAGAGAAAGAGGCCGAGGCGGGAGTTGTCATGAAGGGAGCCTCCGCGGGCGATCAACGGATGGATCACAACGACCGCCAGGATGAGCAGGGCGTAGAGGAGATTCTTGAAAGGTTCTTCGGGCGAGACCACTAAGCAGAGAAAGCTGAGGATGCCGGCGGCGGCCAGAACGACCAGACCACGAATCCAGGGGCTCTCCTCCAACCCGTCAAGCAGGGTGTTTTCACCGGCCGCACGGCGCGTCTTGCCGCAACTCATGCCGCGGGCCGCGAGGCGCTGTTTCTTGAAAAACCGGAGAAGGGACATGGGAGAAAGGGGAGGCTGAAGGAGTTCGGACTGTTGTCAGTTAGGTGCCGGGTCGTCGATCCTCTTAAAAGTATTTTTGGGAATTCTTACCTAAAAGTCTGAAAGTCTTCAGCCAATACAGCTTTATAGGCGGCTCTCGCGGTTGCCCCTGTGATCCTTGTAGGCGGCAATGATCGCCCGGACGAGCGGGTGGCGGACCACATCACGGTCGCCGAAGAGGTGGAATGCGATGCCGGGTGTCTCCGAGAGGGCACCCACCGCCTCGATCAGGCCGCTCGGTTTGTTCTTCGGAAGATCGATCTGGGTGCGGTCGCCCGTGATGACGCACTTGGAGCCGATGCCGATACGCGTGAGGAACATGAACATCTGCTCGGTGGTCGTGTTCTGCGCCTCGTCCAGGATGATGAAGGCCTTGTTGAGAGTGCGTCCGCGCATGTAGGCGAGCGGTGCGATCTCGATGATGTTGCGGTCGATCGCCCGCTGGATCTCCTCCGGTTCGAGCATGTCGTGGAGGGCATCGTAGAGCGGGCGGAGATAGGGAAGAATCTTCTCCTCAAGTTCGCCGGGCAGGAAGCCGAGCGCCTCGCCGGCCTCGACAGCGGGCCGCGTCAGGATGATGCGGCTGACCTTCTCGGCCTTGAGGGCGGCGACCGCCTTGGCGACGGCCAGGTAGGTCTTGCCAGTGCCCGCGGGTCCGATACCGAAGGTGATGTCGTGGCCGTCGATGGCTTTGAGATAATCCCTCTGCGATTCAGTCTTGGGAACGATCGGCGGCTTGCGCGGGGAACACTGGATCCGTTCCTGATAGAGCTCCTCGATCGGGGATTTGGCGGAAGCGGGTAGCGGATCGGTGGAAGAAGTTTCCCCCGCCGTTCCCGGATGCCCGAGAGCAAAGAGGAATTCATCGCGTCCGATCTCCCCTCCCCCGGCGGTCACCCTAGCCAATTGAATGAAGATCCCGACGGCACGGGTGACGGCATCGGCGGGACCGTCGATCCGCATCCAGCCGTCACGACTGGTGATGCGCACTCCAAGCTGCCGCTCCATGCGGCGGAGAAGCCCCTCGTCACCCGCATGGTGGGCCTGCAAGGAGCGGGCATTCTCGAAATCAAGCGTGGCCGATTTGCCATCGCCTGAGACGGACTGGGAGAACGGTGTTGCCGCTCCACTGCTCTTGGAAGAAGTCTTCAATCCAGGCGGCCACCTACTTGTAGCCGTAAACCAATGCCCACGGGGTGCGATCCTCGGGGGACTTGAGGATCTGGACTATTGCAAAATAGGTACCCGTGGCCTTCGGGGAGACGCGGGCACCGGCGAAGCGGCCCTTCTGCCAGCTGTCGGCATCGACGAGGTTTCCCTTGTCGTCGTAGATGTGCACGGAGATCGAGGCGGCCTTCACGTCGCTGGCCATGAGGAACCAGTAGTCGTTCCCCTTGAAGAGCTGGGAACTGACCGCCTTCTTGTCATGGACCCCGAGATCACCGCCCCAGGCATCCTTGCGGATCGAATACCCCTGTTTGTAGTAAGGCAGGGCCGCCTCGTAGGCAAAGGAGAGGGCGTCGTCAACGGTCGCCCGTAGAAGGCATGGCGCGGCGGCAGAGAACAGGATTACCGCAAGCAACGAGCTGCGGAGCGCGGAGCGGAAAGGGAGAGGGAAGGTGGCGTTCATGCTCAGTTCCCCCCGTTCACGATCCGCTGGTCCACCCCGCGGGTCAGGTCATGGATGGTCTTGACCTTCTCAGGAGTGATGTTGTCCCCTCCCTCGTTCACCAGGGGCCCGATCTTGCGGAGCACATCACGGATCTCGGCCACCAGCGGATTGCGACGCAGGCGCGCCGACATGGATCCGATGCAACGGTCAAAGTAGTTTACCAGTTCGGGCTGGTGGAGGAGTTCGGCCCCGTCCTTGGAGAAGCCCTTGCCGATGATCGAGGTCAGCACCTCGGTGCCGCGGAGCCATCCGCCAAGACTCACGAGTTGGGAGAGATCCTGGTCGTTGAGTTCGTCCATTGCCCCGCGCACATCCTGGAGAGCCCCGTCAAACTCGCTTCGGACACCGCGCCAGTCACGCTGGTCGGCCTTGTCGGTGATGCTCTTGCTTCGGGCGATGACCGACTTGCGTACATTGATAGCCTCCGCAAGCGTCAGCACCTGGCGCCCCAGTTCCTTGACCCGTTCGGCATCCTCGGCCTCGACGGCCACGAATCCCTCTGCGATCACGTTGCCGAGCAGAAGCGCCGTACGGGCACGATCCTCCGGGGTGCGGGCCTTGCCGTCTCGCAGTTGGGCCTTCCAGTTCGGATTCCCCAGCTTATCGAGGACGGCGAAGATCTCGCTCGGCACGGGAACAACCACCTCCTGGACGGCGGCGGCGGGAAAATCGGAGAGCGCGATCTTCTTAGGAGGCGTGTCGGCGCGGAGCGAAAGAGGGCCCGTCGTCAGGGCGACCAGCAACGAAAAGAGACTCATCCCCCGCTTGAGGGCACATCCGGGAAAAATACCCTCGCCGGGAAGGATCTCGCTGTGGAGCATGGGCGTATCGTAGTTCACACGCTGTTTCTTAAAACCAATCTGTAATGGACCGTCGAAGATTACAACACATTCTTGATGAAGCCTCCTCCAAGCGCCTCCTGGTCGTCGGGGACCTGATGCTGGACGAGTTCGTCTGGGGGAACGTCGGAAGGATCTCCCCAGAAGCCCCGGTGCCCGTCGTCGAGGTCCAGCGCGAGTCGAGTTATCCTGGCGGCGCGGCCAACGTGGCCCGCAATCTAAGGGAATTCACTACCTCGGTAACCATGCTCGGAATGGTCGGCACCGACGAATCCGGAGCAAAACTCACCCGCCTCCTCAAGGAGGAAGGAATCTCCACAGAGGGTCTCTTCACCGATCCGCAGGCGCCAACGATCGTGAAGACCCGCATCATCGCCCAGCGCCAGCAGGTGGTCCGCGTCGATCGTGAGAACGGCGGGGTCGCCGGATCCTCGCGCGCCGACATCCTGCAGAAAGCTCGCGAACTGGTCGCCGCATCGGACGCCGTCCTGATCGAGGACTACGGCAAGGGATTCCTCGACCAACCCTTCGTCGATGCCCTGCTGGAGGCCGCCCGTGCACAGGGGACGCTGGTCACCTGCGACCCGAATCCGAAGAACCCCCTTGAATGGCCAGGCATCTCCACGATCAAGCCGAACCGCAGCGAGGCCTTCGCCGCCGCCGGCATTCCGCTGACCGCGCCGGTTCATCCCGTCGAAAATGACAAAGCCCTC
The DNA here is from genome assembly GCA_947482345.1 of Spartobacteria bacterium. Lineage (GTDB taxonomy): Bacteria > Verrucomicrobiota > Verrucomicrobiia > Chthoniobacterales > UBA6821 > UBA6821. The sequence continues at coordinate 13,010 of CANKJN010000043.1, read as the reverse complement.
CTGCAAGTCGGCGAGATCCTTCTGAAGCGCTGGAACGCCGGCGCCCTGCTGGTCACCCTCAGCGAGCAGGGCATGATGCTCTTCCGCCGCGATCACCCCCCCTATCACACGCCAACCAGGGCACGCGAAATCTTCGATGTCTCCGGCGCGGGAGATACCTCCATTTCGCTCTACACCCTGGGAATCGCCGCGGGGGCCACGCCCGAGGAGGCCGCGGAACTTGCCAACCATGCAGCGGGAATCGTGGTTGGAAAGCTCGGAACGGCCACCTGCTCACGCGGTGAGCTTGAGCAGAGCTTCCTGGAGAACGCGGGGACATGAGCGACTCCAAAAACCTGCGCCCCGCACTCTTCCTCGACCGTGACGGCACCCTCATGGAGGAGGTCGACCACTGCCGCGATCCGGCCCTTGTGAAGGCCTATCCGGGAGCATCCGAGGAACTGTCACGCGCCAAGGCCCTCGGCTGGGCCACCATCATCGTCACCAACCAGAGCGGGATCGGACGCGGTTACTTCACCGAGGAAGAGTTCCGGGCTGTCCAGAGTGAGCTGCTCCGGCAACTCGGCGACGTCATCGACGCCTCCTACATGGCGCCCGACCATCCCGACACTCCCTCACCGCGCCGCAAGCCGGCCCCCGGCATGATCCTGGAGGCCACCGCCGAGCACGGCATCGACCTCTCCAGATCGTGGATGATCGGCGACAAGGCCATCGACATTGAGTGCGGGCGCAACGCCGGCGTGCGCACTATCCTGGTCGAGACAGGTTATGGCCGGAAGACCGCGGAGTGCATTCCTGACCATCGCGCCCCCACCGTCACCGAGGCGATCCGCATCGCGCTCTCATACTGACCGATTCCACCATGCCGAAAAAATCGCCGCCCAAGATCGCCCTCGTCATTCCCGCGCGCTGGGGGTCGACGCGCTTTCCCGGCAAGTGCCTCCACCTCATCGCCGGCAAACCGCTTGTTCAGCACGTCTGGGAACGCTCCCTGCTGGCAAAAAAGATCTCCAGAGTGCTGATCGCCACGGATGACGAACGGATCGCCCAGGCCGCCCGGGAATTCGGCGCCGAGGTCGTCATGACCGCCGCCGATCACCCGAGCGGCACCGACAGGATTGCCGAGGTCGCCTCTCGCCTGCGCGGCGTCACCCACTTCATCAATGTCCAGGGGGACGAACCGCTCATTGATCCCGCCCTGATCGGGGATCTGGCAGCCTCACTGACCCGTGATCCGAAGATTGCCATTATCACGGCCGCCACCCCTTTCCGCGATTCCAAGGAGGCCGACGATCCCAACTGCGTGAAGGTCGTGACTGCGGCATCGGGCGACGCCCTCTATTTTTCGAGGATCAGGATCCCCTTCCACCGCGACTCCAAGGACAAGTCGAGCGCCGTCACCCCGATGCTTCACCTCGGAATCTACGGATACCGCCGCGACATCCTGCAAAAACTGGTCCGCTTCGCCCCCACCCCGCTCGAGCAGTGTGAGAAACTGGAACAACTCCGCGCCCTGGAGCACGGCATCCCGATCAGGGTGATCCAAACCAATCACCGCGGCATCGGCGTCGACACACCCGCCGACGCCATCCGCGTGGAGAAGTTGCTTAGGAAGCAACCGAAACGGTGAAGGAGTGTTGGGTTTAGTGATTGCCCACTAGGAAACGGCAGGCGGCGAGCGCCGCAAGTGCGGTGACTCCCAGCACGGCGAAGACCTCTCGCCTCAAAGCCGGTGAGCCGTAGAACCCGGCAAAGAGCCCCTTCACAATTGTGTTGGCCAGGATAGCAAGCAGGATTCCCCGGATGGCGGTCACCGATGCAAGTGATCCAGAGAGTGTCATCTGGGAGAGAGAGAGTGTAATGGCGTCGAGGTCGATGAGCCCCGAGAGACTGCTGAGGATGAGCACCCCAGAATTGCCAAGACTGGCAATGGTCACCTTGACTGCCAAGATGATCATGGCGTAGAGGGCCGCAAACTGAAAGGCCACGCGCAGTCGCAACGGGTTGCCGTAGTGGCTCAGGTCGCCCGTATCAGCCGCACCCGATCCCCCGTGCAGCAAACGCCAAAGGCACCAGAGAAGCCCCGGAAGGGAAACAACAAGGAGGGAAGGCCAGATCGCCGATAACATCGTGGTACTGACGGCTCCCACCATAATCGCCACCCTCCAGACCATGACGGTGCAGGCCAGCAGGACGGCCAGCGCACAGTCACGTGACTGCGAGGGGCGCTCACGGCTCTGTCGGCTCATCGCCAGAGTCGTGGCCGTGCTCGAGGCAAGGCCGCCCAACACTCCGGCAAGGGCGATCCCGTTGCGCTGCCCCAGAACGCGGACAGCAAAATAACCGACGAAAGCCACGCCGGAAACGAGCACGACCATCATCCAGACGGTGTGGGGGTTAAAGGCTCCGTAAGGACCCATCGCCTCGTCCGGAACAAGCGGCAGGATAACCCCCGTGACGGCCGCGAATTTCAAGGCGGAGCGGACATCCTCCATGGTAATCCCACGCGTGAAGCGGTGAAGCGCCGGCTTCATGGCCAGCAGGATGATCACGCTCACGGCGAGGACCAGCGCCACGCGTTCCATCCCCCAGAAAACAAGTCCGCCGGTCAGGAAGGTGACCATACCTGCGGCACCCGTCGTGAATCCGGGGTCAGCTCCTGCCCGATTACGACTCTGCAAGAAGAGGGTCAGCCAGACGGCCATCGCAGCAAAACCGGCCACGAAGAAAAGCGGATGAACCGACTCGGAGAACCAGGCACAGAGCACGCCGAAAAGCGCCCAGAGGGAGAATGTGCGGAGACCGGCCAGCACCTTCGCGGTGTGATGGCGGAACTGCTCGTCCCACTGGCGTTCCAGTCCGATCAATGCGCCCAACGACCCGCCCACTAGCAGACTCTTGAGGAGATGATCGGGATCGGAGGGAAGCATCGGTCAAAAGGATGAAAGATGAAGGATGAAAGGCGGATGTCATGAGCCCCTTTTGTCGGGACGAACACGCGGCTTGAGGCGGGCGGAGAGCAGGAAGAGCAGACCGATCAGCACCATGAAGAGGGAGAGGAACTGGCCACGGGTGAGCCCCCCTGTCAGCGGAGCGTCCGGCTCCCGGAAGCACTCGCCCAAAATGCGCAGGAGCGCGTAAACGATGAAGAAGATGCCGCAGAGCACCCCGTCGGCAAGCCGCGCCCTCGTCCTGAGTGTCCAGAGCAGCATGAAGAGAACGGCCCCCTCCAACCCCGCCTCCACCAACTGCGAGGGATAACGTGGTGAGATTTCCGCGGCGAGCAGGTCGCGCAGGGCGGGAGAAGCGGCGACCCCTGCGATCACGGCATCCGGAGAGGCGAATGCGGGATCGATGGCCGAGGTCTTGGCAAGCAAGCGATCCAGGTGATCCGGGGTATAGAGAAAGATCTCCTTGGGAAACTGCACGGCCCAGAAGACATCGGTGATCCGTCCGTAGAGTTCTCCGTTCACGAAGTTCGCAAAGCGACCGAAGAAGAGTCCGACCGGCGCCACCACGACAAGATTGTCACCCAGGTTGCGGAAGGAGAGCCTATGCCTTCTGGCATACCAGAACGTGAAGATCGTGAGGCCGATGATGCCGCCGTGACTTGCCATCCCTCCTTCCCAGACTCGAAAAAAAACAAGCGGGTCATGAAAAAAACGCTCCGGATCGTAAAAGAGCATGTATCCGAGCCTCCCTCCGAGCAGGACGCCGAAGAGAGCCCCCATGGTGATGAAATCGGCGACCTGATCGGGGCGCAGGTCGGAATAACCGCGCCGTGCCAGCTTCCGGTAAAGCAGAATCCCGACAACGAACCCTGCCAGGTAGGAGAGCCCATACCAACGCAGGCCGAATCCCCCGAACTGCACGAGAAAGGGGCTCAGGTCATGAACGTAGTAGGCCAGAAGCATCGCCGGTAATCCTCGCGAAGAAGCGAAGCCGGGGCAATTTCTTTGACATCACGGAAGCCCTTCGGATTATGCTCCGCACCCATGAATCAGGTGCTCTCCCCACGCCATCTTCTCGCCATCCTGCTGATCCCCATCTTCACGACTGGATGCACCACGATCGAGAACAGGCGCGACCTCTACTTCCCGCAGTGCGTCTGGGGACCCTACACCAAGATGCTCCACAAGGGGATCCCGAAGCAGAAGGTCCAAAGCATCACGCTTCCCAAGGAGACTGGCGGCAGCAAGAACGTGATCAAGCCTCAGGGTTAGGGAACCACTGGTTTAACAAAGCAATAAAAAAGCCGGCTCCCCACAAGGAACCGGATTTTTTACTTTCTCGAATCTGGTCGGATTACTGGTTCTGCATGGCACCGGAACCGGCGCTGGGCTGTTGACCCCCATTGGTTTCAACGCCACCCCCATCAGGATGCAATTTTTCCATAATAGGAGCGATTGAGGGATCAATGGCGATCATGGCGTTGCGAACGGCCTGATGCATCGTCTGTTCTGCCTCTTTGCGGGCTTCGGGCGTGGTGGCCTCTTTCCTAGCCTCACGCGCGGCGATGACCGAGGGGTCATTCTTCACCTGCTCATGAAGTGCCTTGAGTTGCTGGCGTTCCAAATCGGTCAGGTTTGCCATTCCTTTTGGTCCGGGACCGTCATGTTTCCAAGGGCGCACGGCATTGCTTGCCGAGCCCTGCCCCTCCTGATCACCCGGGGGGCGACCGGGGCCGGGGCCTCTACCCCTCTTCGGCGGGGCAATCTTGGCCAAGATCGGCTCGACCGAGGGATCGACGGCGGTCATGGCATCGTTCATCGCCGTGCGGGCCTTCTCCATGGCTTGACGGGCTGCCTCCATCCCTTGTTCCAAGGAGGGGTTCTTCTGGATTGCAGCATCATGGGCCGCCTTGAGTTGGGCGCGCTCGGATTCACTGAGTTGGGCCATCGGTCCATGCCTTCTTGGCCCCTTGCCTTCCTGTCCCTCCGACGACGACTGGGAAGAAGAGGTGGGAGAGGACGAAGCAGGAGCTCCTGCATCCATCATCGTGGCGGAATCGGTTTGGGCCTGTACGCCCAGGGGCAGTGACATCAATGATGCAACGAGCGCCAGGTGGAAGCGGTGTTTCAGTGAAGTGTTCATCAGGAATGATTGCAGCTTTGTTTGTGATGATTACTTCGCGGGTTTCCCAGGGTGAATCTTGGCCAGGATAGGGGCAATCGAGGGGTCGGCCTTCAGGAGTAGATCGTGGCAGATTTTCTGTTTTTCCTGTCTGGCCGCGATACGGGCCTCCTTCGTCTGGGCCTCCTTGACGGATTCGCGGGAAGCAACCAACTGAGGATCATTCTTGATCTGTTTCATGGTTGCCTTGAGTTGCTGGCGTTCGGCCTTCGTGAGATTTGCCAGATCCTTTCTGGCATGGCCTCCGTGACCTGAGGCAGGAATGCTGGCCGGGGTTTGGTTGGACGGAGTGCTCTGGGCCATGAGCGGCATCACTCCGAACAGTGGAATCATCAGGAGGGTGGCTAGTGGTGTTGTTTTCATCACTGAGGGAAACACCGCACCGATTCAAAAGTTGCAAAATATTTCACCGGCCGCACGGGAAGCTGTAAGCGTAAAAAGTGGAAAAGTTACAACGTTTGAAGGGGGGGAGCATCCCAACCACCAGTTGATGGCATCGGCCTCCCGACGGACGGTGCCACCCCTCCGGGGCTACGCGTAGTCTTCCACAATGCTTACGAACGACTTGGTCCCAACTCCTCTTCCTACAATTCCTCGGGTGTGCCGAGCAGTCCGGCCACCCGCTGGAGCAGTCGTCCGGCAGCGCCGCCATCGAGGACCCGGTGGTCGAAGCTGAGTGTGAACTGCGCCTCGGTGACCGGGACGAAGGCCTTCTTCTCGGGATCCCAAGAGGGGGTGATGCGGCCGGCTCCCATGCCGAGCAGGAGTGTCTGCTCGGGAAGCGGAATCGGTGTGGCCATGGTCAGGCCGAAGACGCCGTAATTCGTGATCGTGGCGATCGAGCCACCCGTGTCCGATCCGGGGAGGCGGCGCGCACGGGCCAACTCGACGAGCCGGTTGTAACGCTCGACGAGATCGGCCAGCGGAAATTGTTCGGCATGACGGATCACCGGGACAAGAACCCCGTCCTCGGCCTCCACGGCGAAGCCGATATCGATGGATCGGGGATGGATCAAGCGGTCGCCTATGAGTCGTCCCGCGGTGGCTGGCATCTCGGAAAGCCCCATGGCAAGCGCGCGAAGGGCATAGAGGGCAGGACCCGCCTTGATGGTCTGCCGCTTGCGATGGGCAAGGAGCGTGTCGAGTTGGACGGGCAGCACGACGGTGGCGAGCGGACGGGTCCAACTGCGGCGCATCGCATCGGCGACGGCGACGCGCATCGAGGAGGCGGGGGAAATCGTGTTGCGCTCCAAGTCCTGCAGGAAGCGTTCCAGATCGTCGATCGTGACGCGCCCTCCGGCTCCGCTTCCGGCGACTCCGGCGAGATCGGCCGCATGGAGCCCGAGTTCCGCCATCCGCGCCTTCATGCGCGGGGAGAGGAAGCTGGCCCCACCCGCATGGGCTGGAACGGGAAGGCCGCTGACGGTGGGCTCGACGGCCTTCTTCGCGGGCTTGGAAGAATCACCCGGGGATGAGCCGGAAGCCTTGCCCCGCTTCGGCTTCTCGACCGGAGGCGGGGGTGCATCGTGGAGACCAAGTCGCTCGGCATCCTCGTCGCTGATTTCCAGGTAACCGAGTGTGGCTCCCACCGCGTAACTCTCGCCGGTCACGGCCGTGAGTTCGTGAAGAATGCCACCACAGGGAGCGGTGACGCCCATCACGGCCTTATTGGTCTCCACCTCGAGCAGATCGGTGTCGGCCTCGACGCGGTCTCCGACGGCGAAAGCCGCGCACACGATGGTCGCCTCGGCGATGGACTCGCCGAGTTGTGGCATGATGATCGGGAGGAGATTCTTGGAATCGGGTGAAGGGAACATGGCGAGGGAGCGTGTTGGGAAATCGCGGGATTAAAGTTCCAGGAGTTGACGGAGGGAGTTGGCGACGGAGGAGGCGGTGGGCCGGTGCGTTCCCCAGAGAGCGGGATGATAGGGCACCGGGGTTTCCTTGGCATTGAGCCGCTGCGGGGGCGCGTCGAGCAACCCGAATCCCTCGGTGGCGACACGCGAGATGACCTCGGCGGCGACACCTCCCCAGGGCCATGACTCCCCGACCACGAGAAGCCTTCCTGTCCTGGCGACGGAGGCCAGGATCGTGTCGGTGTCGATCGGCCTGACCGTGCGGAGATCGACCACCTCGATGTCGTAGCCATCGTGGGAGAGTTCCTCCGCGGCGGCGACCGCCTCGTGGACCATGGCCCCGTAGGCGACCACGGTGGCATCCCTGCCGGGACGCGTGATCCGGGCCTTTCCGAAAGGGAGGGCCTCACCGGGGAGTTTCTCCGCCTTGAGGTGATAGTAGAGGAACTTGTGCTCGCAGAAGATGACGGGATCGTCGAGGGCGACCGCCTCGAGCAGCATGGTGTAGGCATCCTCCACGGTCGCCGGCGTCATCACGACAATGCCCGGATAGTGGGCGTAGATCGCCTCCATGCTCTGGCTGTGGAAGGGACCGCTTCCGGGAGTGCCGCCGCTGGGAAGACGGACGACGATCGGGCAGGGTGTGCCGGTGCGGTAGTGGAGTGTCGCGGCCTGATTGACGATCTGGTTGAAGCCGCAGGTCGAGAAATCGGCGAACTGCATCTCGACAATCGGGCGCATTCCCTCGACGGCCGCGCCGATGGCAAGCCCGACCATGGCATCCTCGCTGATCGGTGCGTCGAGAACGCGTCCCGGAAATTCCTTGGCCAGATTCTTGGTCGCCTTGAAGGCGCCGCCGAAGCCGCCGATGTCCTGGCCGTAGATGAAGACCCGGGGATCCTCGGCAAGTGCCTTCTGCTGGGCCAGACGGATCGCCTCGAGGTAGGTGATGGAGGTCTTGCTCATCGCGCCTCCTCCCCGTTCCTTCCAAGAGCCGAGAAAGCATTCCAATCCTCCTCGGAAGGATCTGGCGCAGGCTCGCGAAGCACCTTGGAGGCGGTCTCCTCGACCTCCTTCTCCACGGCAGCATGCCAGTCGGCGGCTTCCTTGGCGGTGAGCCATTCGTGTTCCAGCAGCGACTCGCGGGCGATCTCCAGACAATCGCGTCCGAGCGGGGACTTCTTGAGCGCCGAAGGAATGTAGGAGGCGTCGTCATGCTCCCCGTGACCGACGAGTCGCAGGAGATCCGCCACCACCAACTGGGGACCCTTGCCCGCGCGTGCGGCTGCCACGGCTTCACCGAGTACTGCAAGGCAGTCGACCAGATCGTTACCGACGGCGCGGCGCCCGGTCACCCCGTAGCCCTCGGCCCGGGCCATCAGGTCGCCGCAGGCAAACTGGCGGTCGTTCGGCGTCGAGTAGGAGAACTGGTTGTTGGCAACGACCACGACAAGCGGTAACTTCTCGACGGCCGCCATGTTCATCCCCTCGTGAAAGCTGCCCGTGGAGGTCCCTCCCTCGCCGATGCAGGTCGCACCGACAGCCCCCGTCTCGCCGCGAAAACGTTTCGCCATGAGTCCGCCGCAGACGGTGGAGACCATCGCTCCGAGATGGCTGATCATCGCGTGGTATCCCTCGGAGGGCCGCCCCCGGTGGATGTTCCCGTCGCGTCCCCTCATGGAGCCGAGGGAGGAGCCGAGATAGGTGCGGAGGGTGTCGAGGATCGTGTCGCCGAAGGCAAGGCGTCCCGCCTGGTCGCGGATCAGCGGGGCGTAGACATCACCGCGGCGCAGATGGACACCGAGAGCCACACTAAGAGCCTCCTGGCCGCGTCCCAGGAAAACGCCGCCGACGATCTTGCCTGAGCGGTAGAGCGCGGCGAGTTTCTCCTCGAGCAGTCGTGCCTCGAGCATCGAGCGGTAGGCACGGCGGGCCAACTCCTTGGAAACGGTGGCACCCGGAGTCCCGACAGTGCCCTTTCCCTTGGGCGCGGAGGGAGCAGTTTTTTTCTTCCCTCCCTTCGCCCCTTTTGCTTCGGGGGCCGCGGTGGAGCTCTTGGTCATCCGCAAAAACTAGGGAGAGGTGGGAAAAATCGCAAGAAAGCGGTTCCTTGGAATTCCCTACCGGATCGATTTCCAGAGCAGGATCAGGATCACCCCGAGGACGACGCAGAGCATGAGGAACTGCATCCTTGCGGCGCGCTGCTCCGGGCGGGTCATCCGCTTGGGTCCGGAACTTCGGAGCGGTGCGTGGCGCTTGTCACGGGGCCGTCCGAACACATCGTCGGTGGCGGTCAGGACAGCGCGCATGTGGATCATTTCCTGCTGCTTGCGCTGCCGCTCGGCGATCTTTTTGGGAAGCTCCTCAAGATCACGCATTTTTTCCGCAGCCATCCGCTCGGCCTCCTCGGCCTGACGGGTGAGATCCGCCATCTCGCGCTCCAATCGCACGCGATCCTCGTCGAGCGGCTTTCCTCCGGGTTTGGCGGGCGGCCTTGAGACGGGCTTGGAGCCTTTTTTCTGACCACGCCTGCCCGAGGAGGAAAAAAACGCCATGACCGGGATGATGGATTACCGCGGAGCTGTCATCAGGTGCCAGATCCAGACAAGGAGGGCGATCGCGCCCAGGACAACAAGCGGAAGTGTGAAGGCGAGACCGCTGCGGAGCCAGTAGGCGAATCCCTGATCACCGCCCTCGGCGAACATTGAACCGCTGTCGATCGGCAGTCCCGACTCCGGATCTGCCACGGGGGCTATCTTGGCGTGGGAGCGGGCGTAGGCAGAGCGGGCCTCGTCCACGGTGCCGAGCGCGCGCGTGAGTTCGCGGGGAAGGTCTCGGCCGTTCCAGCCCTTGGGATCGATCTCCTCCAGATTACGGAGATGCTCGGCGAAGGAATCCTGGATCGTGTTGAGCTGTTCGAGGCGGCGCTGGGCCTCCTCGGTCTCGCGCTGGACGAGGATGATGGCGCGGGAGAGCTTATCGGCGATCTCGTTGCGGCCGCGCTCCAGATCCTCCTGGCGGCGCGTCAACTCCTCGAGACGCTGCTTTTCCTTCTCGATCTGGTCCTGGCGCTGGCGCAGTTGCAGGAGCTCGGACTGAGCCCGCTTGACCTGACTCTGAAGTTCTTCCGCTGATGGTGTCTGCTCAAGATCAAGCAGTTCGTCGTTTTCTTCGTGAAAGTCTGACATAACCACTACCCGTAGCGTAGTTGAGCGATTTTGACTTCAAAAATCTTCCATTAGACGGATTTTTTCATCTGGACCCAAAGATGGCGGAACCGACCCTAACCAGGGTGGCCCCCTCCTCCACTGCCACCTCGTAGTCGCCGCTCATTCCCATCGAGAGCGTGGGGAGAGGAATACCCGCCTGCGCCGAAAGGCGGTCGCGCAGCGTTCTGAGCGCGGCAAAACAAGGTCTCGAGGCCTCCGCCTCCTCCGCCAGGGGAGCCATGGTCATGAATCCCTCCACCTGCAGGCGCGGCAAGGCGAGTAAGTCTTCCAGGCCGCGCTCCAGAGCCTCCGGCTTGAAGCCGTGCTTGCTCCCCTCACCCGAGACATTCACCTCCAGCAGGACGCGCGGATGAAGCCCCAACTCGGCGGCGATCCTGTCGATGTCCCGGGCGATCCCCATCGTGTCGACACCGTGGATCAGTTCGAAGAGCGGGAGTGCCTTGCGCACCTTGTTCGCCTGCAGGTGCCCGATGAAATGCCAGCGCAGGCGGCCGGGCAGTTCCGGAATCTTCACGAGCGCCTCCTGCACGCGGCTCTCGCCGAAAAGTTCCTGGCCCGCCTCCGCCGCCTCGCGAACCAGTTCGGCGGGATAGGTCTTGGAGATGGCTACCAGCTCCACCTCCGCGGGATTGCGGCCGGCCCGCGTGGCTGCCGAGGCGATGCGTGAGCGGACAATGTCGAGATTTTCAGAGGGAGTAGGCATGAGGAAGGGTTGATGAAGGAGTGGTGACGCGAGGGGACGTGATTTGGTCTTGGGGTTTTCCGAGAAACCAAGGCAGACTCTGCCCCATGCATATCGAGGGCTTCAAGGTCTTCTGCGATCTCTGCGACACGGGGAACTTTTCCCGTGCCGCCGAGGCGAGCGGCATCACCCAGAGTGCGGTGAGCCAGCAGATCCGTGCGGTGGAGAAGCGCTTCGGCGTCCCGCTCGTCGACCGGAGCAATAACCACTTCACCCTCACGCCCGAGGGTCGCATCTACCTGGAGGTCTGCCGCGACATCCTGGCCCGCTACGACAGCCTCGGCTCGCGCTTCCGTGTCGCGCGCGGCAAACTCGGGGGCAAGCTCCGCGTGGCCAGCGTCATCAGCATCGCGCTCCACGACCTCCCGCCTCTGCTGCGGCAGTTCCGCAAAAACCATCCCGGCGTCGAGGTCACCGTCGACTACCGCAAGGCCGAGGAGATCTACGATGCCGTCGGGGATGGAAGGGCGGATCTCGGACTGGTCGCCTATCCGAAGGCGCGACCCGGCCTGCGTGCCATCACCTGCTGGCAGGAGAAACTCGTGCTCGTGATGCCCCCGAAGCATCCGATGGGCGGTAGGCGACCCATCTCCCTGCATCAACTCGACGGAGAGCGCTTCGTCGGCCTCACACCCGATATTCCGACCCGCCAGCATCTCGACAAGGTGCTGCGTCAGGCGGGCGTGAAGGTCACGCTGGTTGCCGAACTCGAGAATATCGAGACCGTGAAGGCGGCAGTGGAGGCCGAACAGGCAATCTCCATCATTCCCGAGACCTCCGTGCGTCAGGAAATCAAACAGGGGCGCCTTGTCTCAAGGCCGATCGATGCCGAGAGAATCTGGCGGCCCATGGGTGCGGTCACCCGCAGGCCGATTCCCGACAAGCCATCCCTCCTGGAGTTCCTGAGCCTACTGACCCCCAGGGCCAAGGCCTTGATCCCGGTTGTCTAATCGCCTGATCGCGACTCGGCGGAAGATCCGGGCGTGCAACTTTCGCGGTTTGTGTCAGGTTGTTCAGAATCATGCCCATGAAACCCCTTTCCCGATTTTCAGCAGGCGCGCTTGCCTGCGCCTCTGTCATCCTCACTGCCACGCAGCCCTCCACTAGGGCCGAGGAAGCACAACCAACAGCCTCTCCTCAGGCCATGGCGATGCAGACACCGCAGGAGCTTCCCACCCAAACCGGAGAGCGCACCTGTTACACTGCGATCCGCGTCGACGGTACCTACATAGCCATGACCTTCGACGACGGGCCGAGCGCCGTGCTGACCCCGCGCCTGCTCGACATCCTCAAGCAGCACAACATCAAGGCTACCTTCTTCGTCCTCGGCCAGCTTGCGCAGGAACATCCCGAGATCATCGCGCGCGCCATCGCCGAAGGACACGAGATCGCGAACCACAGCTGGGATCACAAGGCGCTGAACAAGCTGGGCGAAGGAGGTCTCCAGCACGAACTGGCCGACACCTCCGCAACAATCACCAAGACCACCGGCAAGCCGGTCACCCTCATGCGCCCTCCTTACGGCGCCACCAACCCGCGTCTCAACAAGGCGATCGAGAAGGAATACGGCATGAAGGTCATTCTCTGGTCTGTCGATCCCTTTGACTGGAAGCGACCCGGCCCCCAGGTCATCACCCAACGCATCCTCGCAGGAACACAACCGGGATCCATCATCCTCGCCCATGACATCCACCCGGGCACCATCGAGGCGATGCCCGCAACCTTCGACGCCCTCCTGGCAAAGGGCTACAAGTTCGTGACCGTTTCCGAACTGCTTGCCATGGAGAGCAAGAACCCCGCACCTGCAGCCTCGCCCTCAGCTTCTCCCTCGGCCCAAAAAACCAGCAGATCGAAGAAAAAAGCCCTAAACGCCGCCGAGCAAGAGAGATCTGATATCAAGGAAGCCAGGGCGTGGTGGAAGCATGCTCAGATCCACTGGGACGTACGGCGCTTGGTCTTTTTGGATGAAACGGGACTCAATACAAAGATGAGCCGTCTGTATGGGCGTTCTGCCCGTGGAGAGCGCTGCCGGGCTTGCGTCCCTCATGG